>JAFMIA010000140.1 GCA_017854255.1 Pseudomonadales bacterium | reverse complement strand
TATTAACCCCAATAATTACTTCTTCGCCGCGATCGATGCGCGCCTGACGTTGGGCTGCCGCTTCCTCGATACGCAGTTTTGGCATACCGCTTTCAACCGCTTTGGTCATGCCCCCCAGCGCCTCAACTTCCTCAATCATGACCCGGGCCTCGGCAACCAGGGATGCCGTCAAGGACTCGACGTAATACGAGCCCGCCAAGGGATCCACCACATTGGTGATGCCGGTTTCTTCCTGAATCAGCAGCTGGGTATTGCGCGCGATCCGAGACGAAAACGGCGTCGGCAGGGCCAGCGCTTCGTCAAAGGAATTGGTGTGCAAAGACTGAGTACCGCCTAAAACAGCAGACAGCGCCTCGATCGTCGTGCGCATAATATTGTTGTACGGGTCTTGGCTGGTCAAGCTGACCCCAGAGGTCTGACAATGGGTTCGCAGCACCCAAGAATTGCTATTTTTTGGGGCAAACTTCTCTTGCATCATGGTCGCCCAAAGGATGCGTGCGGCGCGCAGCTTTGCGATTTCCATAAAGAAATTCATACCAATGCCGAAAAAGAACGACAGCCTTGGCGCGAACGCATCCACATCCAGCCCCCGATCGATCGCTGTTCGAACGTATTCAAGCCCATCGGCGATCGTGAACGCGAGCTCCTGCACATTCGTCGCCCCGGCTTCTTGCATATGGTAGCCACTGATCGAGATGGAATTGAATTTCGGCATCTTCTCGGCGGTGTAACCAATAATATCCGCCACAATCCGCATGGAGGGCTCGGGTGGATAGATGTAGGTGTTGCGGACCATAAATTCTTTCAGAATGTCGTTCTGCAAGGTGCCGGCAAGCTGCTCGGGCGCCACACCCTGCTCTTCGGCGGCCACGATGTAACTGGCCATCACCGGGAGTACCGCGCCGTTCATGGTCATCGATACCGAGACCTGATCGAGCGGAATGCCGTCAAATAGAATTTTCATATCTTCGACCGAGTCGATGGCAACACCGGCTTTACCGACATCGCCCACAACCCGAGCATGGTCTGAATCGTAACCACGATGGGTCGGCAGATCGAAAGCAACGGACAGGCCTTGTTGACCTGCTGCTAAATTCGCTCGGTAAAAGGCATTGGATTCTTCAGCGGTTGAGAACCCGGCATATTGCCGAACGGTCCAGGGCCGGCCGGCATACATCGTGGCCTTGGGTCCGCGCGCAAACGGACTGAACCCCGGCAGATTTTCCAAGTGATCAATTCCCGCCAAATCTTCTTGGGTATAGACGGGCTTCACCGCAATGCCTTCCGCCGTCTGCCAAGTCAGATCTTCGAGGGGCCGGCCTCTCAGTTCTTTTGAGGCCAACGCTGACCACTGCGCTAAATTGGGCTTTTCCTGATCCGTCATCCTTCCCTCCCACTCACCAGATAATATTGATGCTTTATGGCTCAGCAGTCTATCGAATCTAAGGAAGCACTGAAACCGACAAAGACTCGCAAGCCACGGGATAACGCACGCGGGTTAGTCCGCGAGCGCCTGCGCCTCGGCGGCGATCCAATCGGTCATCGTTTGCTCGAGCATCGATAAGGGGATTGCACCGTTTTCCAACATCCGGTCGTGAAACCGGCGCAGATCAAACCCATCGCCCAAAGCCGAACTTGCTCGCTGGCGAAGTTCCGACATCTTCAACTGACCAATCTTGTAGGCCAGTGCTTGGCCTGGCCAGGAAATATAACGATCGATCTCGTTCACAATATCGAGTTTTTTACGCGGCGCGTTGGCGACAAAGTAGGCGATCGCCTCGTCCCGCGTCCAGCCTTTGTAATGCATCCCGGTATCCACCACCAAGCGCACCGCGCGCCACATGTCGTAACTCAATTGTCCAAACCGGCTGTAAGGGTCCTGATAGAGTCCAACATCGTAACCGAGGCGTTCGCTATACAGGCCCCAGCCTTCGGTAAACACCGTGTATCCAGAATAACGCCGAAAATTCGGCAGCCCCTCGAGCTCCTGTTGCAATGCAATTTGCAGATGATGGCCTGGCACCGCTTCGTGCACGGTCAACACTTCGATCTCAAATTTGGGTCTGGCTGACGGATCATACAAGTTGACCCAGTAATATCCGGGGCGACTGCCATCGGCTGCAGGCCGGGTGTAGTAAGCGGTCGTGGTATCCGGCGCGACCGCCTCTGGAATGACCTGAATGCCATAGGGCATGCGCGGCAGTTTGGTAAACAATTGCACAAGGGTTGGGTCTATCTGTTTTGCCGTTGCCTGATAGGCTTGCAGCAGGTCCTTTGGATCCGTGAAATAAAACTGCGGGTCGTTACGTAAAAACTCAAAAAATGCCGTTAAGGACCCCTTAAACTCGACCGCTTTCATGACGGAAGTCATCTCTGCGCGGATCCGAGCCACTTCCGTCAGCCCGATTTGGTGCACGTCCTCTGGGGTCATATCGGTTGTGGTAAAGGCGCGCACTCGAGATTCATAGTAGGCCCGGCCATTGGGTAAGCTTGAAGCCCCAATATCCGCTCGGCAGGCGGGTAAGTAGGTCTCGTTAAAGAACGCATAGAGCTTTTCGTAAGCTGGGCGTACTTTGGCCGCAATGACCGATTCCGCCGCTTGCTGCAATCGGACTTGATCCGGCGCCGCCATGGCCGCCGGCATCTGCTTAAACGGCTTGTAAAACAAACTGTCGGTTGCCTGCGCAACCAGCTGCTTTTCGATCTGAGCCGGTACGCGCTCCATGGTGATCTTGGGCGGCACATAGCCCTGCTCGATCCCCTGCGTCATCAGATCAATCGTTTGATCCATGAGCACGTCAATCTGCTCGAGTCGGGCCAGCCAATCTTCAAAGTCCTGAACGCCTTGCAGTCCCAGCCGATCGCCCGTTTCATCCAGCGTTTGAATCCCGCCGCGTTGGCTAATTGGCATCAGGTGCGTTGGATGTTCTGCTGCCGCCGCGCGTTCGCTGTAGGCCTGGAAAAAGAGCTCGAAGTTCACCCTGTCCGCCTCGGACAAACGCTCAAGATCGATCGATTCAAGGCGTTTGAGCATCCCCTTAGTTTGCTCAGCCCGTTGGACAAAGGCCGCTTTTGACAGATCTTGCCATTGGTCATTGTACCGACGATCCCCCAGCATGGACGCCCAAACCGGGCTTTGGCGCATGTCCTCGTTCCAGCTGTCTTCAAAGATTTGATGGAGCTGGATCGCGGCCGGTGCTCGGGATACCACTTCTGAGAAAACGACTTGCGCCTGGCACAAGGCAAAAACGCTCAATAGAACGTGACAAAACTGCATTCTGCCCATATTGACGACTCAAACCGGTTTAGCCCACTATATCATCGCAAAAGCTTAAAGCTCGCTTTCCAAGCGCCAAAAAGACCTCGTCTCGAACCAGCAGCAGGCTAAATAAAAAAGGCGCTAGAACCTTCTAGCGCCTAATTCAACGACACACTACCCTCGCAAAGGCGGTGAAATAAAAAATTTCACCTAATGCTATTCTTTGATGCGGCCCGCGACCTTAATCTATCAGCGGCGTCGGGTCAGCGCCAACAACGAGCTCCCCATGCACCACCGCAGGTTGACCCTTGTTTAGGAGGGCGCAGGTTTGCACGTTGTCAGGGTCGACACAGGTCGGCGGCTCACCGATATAGTCCGGGGACCCTGCCTCACCCAGGACCGTTAGCGCTTCATCCGCTAACAAATCGCTGAAGGTCAGGGTATATTCGCCAGGCTGACTCTCTGACGCGTCCAGGGCTTTAAGCCACTCTTCGCCATCCAAGGCTTTTACAAAATACGTGGTCCCATTGAGGTCGGTCACCGTGCTGCCATCCGGTATCGTAAATCGGCTTAGGTAGCGATAGCTGTCTTGCCACTCATTCACGAACTCCCCCTTATCCTCACCGGTTGCAGTGTCGTAAACGAAGCCTGGCACGCCGCGCAACTCCCCATGTCCTGCGAACTCGAGCGATAATCGCTTGCCGCCGTCACGGCCAAATGCTTCCGAATCTGGAACCTCGTAGTACATCGTCCGAGGCGCCGCGATATTGACCGGCTCA
>JAFMIA010000139.1 GCA_017854255.1 Pseudomonadales bacterium | reverse complement strand
GGTTACCACGGGGACCATATCGGTTGGGCCACCAAATGGTGCCGGAGAAGCCAATCAAGGACGACTCAAAATCAAAGTACCGCGTGCTGTATGAAACCGTTAAGTCGTCGGTCACATCCAGTGCAATCTCACCAAAATAGGCCGTCTCTTTATTGCCGCGTAACTGATTGGTGGTCCAATAGATATCTGGGCCCTCAACATAAGCCGGCGTGCCGGCACCCGTCGTCTCTGGCGTGATTGTGGCTAAGCCCAGCACATGCCAGTCCAAGTCAAAGTCGTGGCTGGCTTCTTCATAGAATGCGCCAACGATCCAACGAACCCGCTGATCTTGATCTGAAACCAACCGAACTTCATGATTTTCACGCGCCCATTCCTGATCACCCGTATAAAGCAACGTTGGATCTGCACAAACGCCAAAATAAGCGACATAGCATGCGTAGTAACCCACAACATAACCGGGCGAGCCATTGCTGGGATCCGAGTACAAGGAGTAATCCGCATTCTGATACGACTCACGATCCAGATCGGAATACGCATAGGTCAATGACATCTCGTTGATCTTGCCTTCTACTACCAAAGCCGTTTGCGTCCATTCATCATCATTCGTGTCTGGCTGGAACCGCACAACTTCGAGATCACCCACTTCGGTCGGGTCATGATCCCAGACCCCTTTTGAGGACAATTCCTGGCGCATCACACTGGCCGTTGCCGTCCAGTTCTCGGTCAAATCAACCCGCAGCGCCACCCGGCCACCGGTTGTTTCAGCGGTATTGAAATCCGCTTGTACATACTCGTCGTTATTAATCGTTTGATCCGCCGCCATCTCGATCAAAGCCGGATCGGTTAGGCCAGCTCGAATGCCCGACAAGTCGAAGGTGTGCGTCCCCGCAACGTTATCGATATAACCCGCCTCATCCTTGCGGTAGCCCACAATTCGGATCGCGGCGCGATCGCCAATGGGGATATTCACAAAGCCTTCAACCAAATTGCCGGTGTCGCCATGGGCAACTGAATTTAATTCCAGATCATATCCAGCAGAAAAGACGCCGGGGGTTGGCTTATTGGTAATGAATCGAATACTGCCAGCTTGTGAATTTGCGCCGTACAAGGTGCCTTGCGGCCCCGCGAGGGTTTCAATACGCTGGACGTCATAGATATGTGGGTTTAAAAACGAGCCAACCGCTGTGACGGGCTGCTCATCCATGTAAACGGCAACGTTTGGCGTTGCCCCAAGCAGACTCTCGCCACCACTGGAGATACCGCGCATATACACGTTACCGGTGCCTGGCCCTAAAGTGACGTAGTTCATTGAGGCGATCAAATGGGCAAAATCTTCTAAATCGCCGACGCCATTATTCTCCAATTCGCCTTCACCCAAGACATCAATACTGATGGGCACGTCCTGCACACTCTCGTTGCGCCGCGTCGCCGAAACGATCACTTCTTCCATCGCGTATTGCTTTTCTTCTGCAAGGACTGCTTGTCCGCCAACGGTGCTCAAAGCCGCAACGGCCAGCACTAACGGCTTCACAACAAACTGTCTTTTATGCATCGGATGCTCTTTCATCTAAATCCCCTTTTATGACTATTTAAAATGCGAATTAAACTGCGAAAACTAAAATATAGGCCATCAAAATCCATCCGACAACTGCCGTTGAGATCTTGGCTCGCCTAACTCGACGGCTCGATCATTGCATGCTTGACCCAAGGATACAAATCGGGCGAGCCCAACGAGGGTCGGATTACAGGGCCCTCAGGGCTAATCTTTCTCGTGATCCAGAATCCAATCGGTTAATTCGGCCTGCATTGGCGCGAGATAAGGCGCGTAGTGTTGCCACTGTTCCACCGCATCAGTATAAATCGGCTGCCGTACTTGCTCGGAACTGGCCGTTCGCACCGCCCGCTGGGTTTCATGAAAAGCAAGGCAACCGGCTTCAAAGGGCAGACCACAATAGTCCAAGATGCGGCGCACTTCGGCTTCAACGTTATCAATCACCGATTCGTACTTCACTGTCAGGACGCGGTCCGGCAGCACCGCATCCCAGTGCGTCATCAAACGGGCGTAATCGCTAAAGTAGCGGGCAATGTTTTCTTGACCATAGGTAAAGGTCTGACCGGCCGCAAACAACTGCTTGAAGCCACTAAAACAGGTCGCCATGGGATGCCGACGGGCGTCAATAATCTTGGCGTTGGGCAAGATCATTTGAATCAACCCAATATGCTGAAAATTATTCGGCATCTTATCGATAAAGAACGGCGCGTCGCCCCGCTGCACCTGCGTTCGTAACAGATATTCCTGCCCAAGCTCTAAGCACTGCGCTGCCGTCAGTTCTGAGAGAATGCCAGGATAGAGTGAGGCGTCCGCCCGATTACGCTTACCCCCCAAACGGCGGGCAATGGCCACCATTTCTCGCAATTCAGAGGTGCCATCCACCATCGAGTGGCTGGCGAGGATTTGCTCGAGTAAGGTCGACCCGGACCGCGGCAACCCAACAATAAAGATTGGATCTGGCGATGGATCCCCAAACCCGGACTTGGCCTCAAACAGCGCGGGCGTGCAGTAATCGATTAACGCATTGGTTTCGGCCGTCGTTTCATCCGCTCGATAACCTTCTTGCGCAACCTTTCGATCATTACCCAAGGCATAGTACTGAAACGACTCGGCATATTCGGCGCGATCTTCCAGCGCTTTGCCTAGAGCAAAGCATAGATGGAAATTATCCCGATCGCTGATCGCGTCTTGCCCGATCAGCGCGCGCATTCGATCGACTTCATCTGTCTCAAACCGAAACGTCTTCAAGTTCGCGAGATTCCAGTAGGTTTCCCCCATTGATTCGTTAACCGAGATGGCGCGACGATAGGCGGCGATTGCGTCTTGTTGTCGACCCACCGTCTTAAGCGCATGGCCAAAACTGTTGTGCAATTGCGCATGTCGCGGAAAACGTTCAGACAAAAATCCATATCGCTCAATCGCTGCCTCGTAATCACCCACCATGACTTCGATTGAGGCCGCCAGAATACTGTGGGATAAATTTTGCGGGTCGACTTTCTCAAGGTGCGCAATCTCGGCCAGGGCTTGCTCGTATTTCTGGGCTTGCCCCAGCGCACTGGCGTAGGTATTGCGGGCTAGGTGGAAATCTGGCGCCATGCGCAAACAGTCTTCCAGCAACAATTCCGGGTCGCCTTTAATCCCCAGTTTGATCCCAATTTCAGCAAGTAGTCGGATCACCGAGACATCTCGCGGATTGCGCTGCAGATAGTCCCGGCAGATGCCCTCAGCCATGCCAAGCTGTTCCTGCTGCACCAACTCTAGGGCCTTCACAATCCCAGGATGGGCGTGGGTGACCGCCATCGCTTGCCGAATGGCCGCCTCGGCCTCCTCCGCCTCGCCTTCGCTGTGCAAGGACTCCCCTAAGAGGCGCCAACTGCTTGCGGATTTCGGATTCAGCGCCACCGCTGCCCGGAGCGCCCCAATGGCATCGTCAATCCGACCCACCGCGTGCAGCGCCTGACCGTATTCTTCGTAAACGGCGGGCACGCCCTGCGTGCCTTGCACCAGCCTTTCCAGCAGTGCAACCGACGCGTCGTGCTGACCCAGACGTCTCAAAATCACCGCCCGGGCATAAGCGCTTTTGACGTCCCGTGGGTGGACTTGCAAGATCAAATCGACCTGCTCAAGCGCTTGTTCGAAGTCGCCCGCATTCAACAAGCGTTGAACCTGTTCAAACGCGGCTTGATAACCGCCTGTATCGGTATCCGTCATGGGCAATCGCTTGCAGTTGGGTGATTCGACATTGAGTTTCTCATTTTTAAGCGCCTGACAACAAATACATCACTCAAGCGTGACCGTTAACGACTGATAGGTTGCGACCGATAAATCATCTCGTAGCCGCCAAGGCGAGGCAAACAACTGGGTCATCCCAATGACAATAATATCTTCAACGGGGTCCAGCCAATACACCGTGCCCGCTGCGCCGCCCCAGTCCAACTCCCCTTTTGAGGACAAGACCCCGCGTCGAACCGGGTCGATATAAACGCCAATGCCCAGACCATGGCCGCCGCCCAGCCCCAAACTGCGGTCATGATCTTGGCCGATATTGGCGTCCGTGATGGATTTCGGCAAATGATCCTGCGCCATATACTTCAGCAGCTTGGGGCTTAGC
>JAFMIA010000012.1:31915-60704 GCA_017854255.1 Pseudomonadales bacterium | reverse complement strand
CCTCATAAGCGGCCTGTGGCAGCGGCGTTGGATGGGGCGCGGGCTTATTTTCCTGTAGCCAGGCGCGGCAAAATGCTTGGAATTCTGCTTGCTCGGTGGAGAGTGCTTTATCGCTCATTAATAGTTGTCCTTGTGTTGTAAACGTTCGGCGCGTTCCTTTTGGCGCCGATCAACTCAATCGCGTTGAAAGAGCTTTTGGATGCTTGAAAAATCCACTTGACCAAACCCGTTATCGCCATGGGCAACATAAAGGCTTCTTGCAAGCGACCCCATTGGGGTTGCGGTGCCGGTGTCAAGCGCTGAGGCCATGGCGAGCCCCAGATCTTTGATCATAAGATCGACTAAAAAGCCGCCCTCGTAGTCTCGACTGGCAGGCGCGGTCTCCATGACCCCAGGGTAAGGGTTGTAAACCTCAAGGGCCCAGTTCCCACCGGAGCTTTTGCGCATAATGTCTGACAGCACGCTGGGGTCTAGGCCATTGTTCACGCCGAGTTGAAGGGCCTCTGCAGTCCCGGACATGAGCACCGAGAGTAGCATGTTGTTGCAAATTTTGGCCACCTGCCCTGCGCCTGCATCGCCGGCATGAAAGATGTTTTTGCCCATTGCTTCAAGCAGTGGCCTGGCTTGGGCGAGCGCCGTATCGGAACCCCCGACAATAAAGGTGAGGGTGCCGCCCTGCGCACCGGCAACGCCACCGGATACTGGGGCATCAATCATGCTGAGGCCGCGGGCATTGGCCGCATCGGCAACCTTTCGCGTTGATTCTGGCGCGATGGTACTGGAGTCGATGATGAGGGTGCCAGGTGCAATCTTGGATAAAAGACCCGCCTCCCCGAGATACAAAGATTCGACGTGTTTTGATGCTGGCAGCATAGAAATCACCACGTCAACATTCTGCACGGCATCGGCTGCTGTGGCGGCCGCTTGCGCACCCGCAGCTGTTAAGCGTTCAACCGATGTGGGCATCAGGTCAAAGACCGACACGGAAAAACCCGCTTTGATGAGGTTAATCGCCATGGGCCCGCCCATATTGCCCAGTCCGATAAAGCCAACGTTTTTCATAAAACCCCCTTGTTAGCGCGTGACGCGCAAAAGCTCGATTAATTTGACACGGAAAGGTCCGTCATCGGATGTACGGGCCAGTGATCTTCAAAGTGGGACGCCACAACCGCCATCGGCACCTCGCCCAATTTGAATCGCCATTGGGGTTGACCATCTTTTTCGATGAGTAGGGCCCGAACCCCTTCGGTGAACTCGCCTTGTCTGCTGCAGGCAACGGCGATGGTGAGTTCCATTTGGAACATGGCCAACAAGTCCTGTGACTGCGCGCGTTTGAATTGCTCAATGATAATCGCCGCGGTAATGGCGGAACCCTTTAAGAAACCTGATTTCGCTCGGTCCAAAAACGGTCCATCAGGCCAGTTATGGACCGATGCCACCAAGGTCTTGATGGGGTTGTCGCTCGAAAGACACGCCTCGATGCTTGGTCTAATGATCGCCTCATAGTCGGGCAATTGTGGCTCAGGCAGGTCCGTTGAGTCGGCTTGCAAGCGCGTTAAAATCTCAGAAATTTGCGGTGACAGGGGCTGTGAGGTGTCTAAGGCGGCCAGTGCGTTTAGGCAGTCCTCTTTGAGTTCGTGCTGAATGAGGGTATCGGCCATGCCGATGTGTTGCGCGTCCGCGCCGCTAATTTGCGCACCGGTCAGCGCCAGGAAATAGGCCCATGCTGGGTCCATACGGCTAAAGGTGTAGGTCGCCCCTGCATCTGGAAAGAGTCCAATGGTGATCTCTGGCATCGCCATTCTGGTTTTTTCGGTGGCAATCCGGAATTGGCACGCTGAAAAAATGCCGAGCCCACCACCCATAACGATACCGTGCCCCCAGGCAAGCGTGGGCTTGGGATACTGGTGGAGATCAAAATCTAAGCGATATTCTCGCTCAAAAAAAGCCTCGCAATAGTGACACGGACCACCGGGGGTTGCGTGCATATCATGGTAGAGATTTTGGATGTCGCCACCGGCAGAGAACGCTTTTGATCCAGCGGCGTCAAAGAAAATCGCAATAATGTCTTCTTGTGATCGCCAACGGTCAAGTGCAGCTTGGATTAAATCGATCATTTCAAGGCTGAGGCTGTTTAAGGTTGCCTCAGCATTGAGGGTAATATGTCCGAGCGCGCGCCCTGGACCAAGGGCGCGTTCGTTAATTAAAACCGATGGCGCCATTACGCGTTCTTCCAATCCGGGGCGCGTTTTTCTAAAAAGGCGTTCACCCCTTCTTTTTGATCAAGGGTTGAGAATAAGGCAACGAAGGCTTCGCGCTCGTCATCGAAGGCTTCAGGCATTGTTTTATGCCTTGCTGCCATAATGAGTTGTTTGCAAGCGGCGACGCTGGTCGGGCTTTGTTTTGCGGTTGAGGCCGCGATGGCGAGTGCCCGCGCTAAACTTTCCCCTTTGGGGACGACTTCTTCGACCAAGCCTATGGATCGTGCTGTTTCAGCATCCACTCGCTCCCCGCACAGAATCATTCGTTTCGCCCAGCCTTCTCCAACAAGCCAAGGCAGATGTTGGGTTCCTAGGCCTGCAGGCAGGAGGCCGACCGTTGCCTCAGGCAGCGCCATCACTGCTTGTGCTTCAGCAATCCGGATATCACAGGACATCGCGCACTCAAGCCCGCCGCCCATGGCATATCCGTTGATGGCGGCGACTGAAACCCCGTTGAAGTGGGTTAAGGCCTGGAAGGCAGCGTGAAAATGATTGGCAATGATGCCCGCATGCTCGGGGTCACCGCTTGCGAACAGGTTCAGATCCGCACCCGCTGAAAAGAATTTATCCCCGGCCCCGGTAATGACCAAGCTATAGCAGTTGGGATCGGCATTGAGATCTTTGATCAGCGCTTCAAGCGCCTGCAAGTTATCGGCGTCCCAGGTGTTGGCAGCGGGATTATTGATGGTGATTAAGGCGGTATGGTCCTGCATCTCAAATTGTAATTTCTCAGTCATGGTCTCTCCTTAAGTGATGGCTTCTAGGTCCGCCAGGGCAAGTAGTCGACGGGCAATTATGACGCGCATGATTTCATTCGTCCCTTCTAGGATCTGGTGCACGCGATTATCTCGGATGTAACGCTCCAGCGGGTATTCGCGCATATAGCCGTACCCCCCGTGCAGTTGAAGCGCCTCGTTGCAGATATTAAAGCCAGCATCGGTGGCAAAGCGTTTGGCCATGGCAGCATAGGCCGTGGCCTCGGGGTCGCCTTGGTCAACTTTAAAGGCGGCCAACCGAATCATTTGTCGTGCGGCAACCAGTTCTGTTGCCATATCGGCAAGTTTGAACTGTAGCGCTTGAAAGTTTGCAAGAGCCTCGCCAAATTGCTCGCGCTCTTGCAGGTAAGTTTTTGACCGATTCAGAGCGGCTTGGGCCGTGCCAATAGAACAGGTTGCAATATTGATTCGACCGCCATCGAGGCCTTTCATGGCGATTTTAAAACCATCACCCTCGCCGCCGATGCGCCGACTGGCGGGGACTCTTACTTCATTGAAAACAATCTCTCGAGTCGGTTGGCTGTTCCAGCCCATTTTATTGAGGTTACTGCCATATTCTATGCCTTCGGCGTTGGCATCAATCGCAAGGCAGCTAATCCCCTTTGGCCCAGCATTGCCAGTTCGCACCATCGTGACGAGAATGTCGGTTGCGCCAGCGCCCGAGATAAACATCTTACTGCCACTGACAACGTAGTGATCGCCATCTAAAGTTGCTTGGGTTCTGAGGGAGGCGGCATCGGATCCTGCGCCCGGTTCGGTAAGACAATAGCTGGCTAGTTTCTGGCCAGAGATTAAGTCAGGGCAAAGCGCCTCTCGCACAGGATCGCGACCAAAGGTCGCGATCATCCAAGTGGCCATGTTGTGAATCGAGATAAAGGCCGTGGTTGAGGTGCACCCCATGGCCAATTGTTCAAGAATAATAGACGCATCCAGACGTGATAGGCCCATGCCGCCGACTTCTGCAGGGCAATAGAGTCCACAAAATCCGAGTGCTCCGGCATTGGCAATAACGTCTTTCGGAAATATTTTATGCTCATCCCATTCGGCTGCATTTGGCGCAAGTTCTCGGTCAGAAAATTGTCGTGCGACTTCCTGAAAGGCCGTTTGGTCTTCGTTCAAATTATAATTCATGTGATGGTCATCATTTGTTAGCGTGTCCCGGTGTGTCTCACAGACGGTTGTTAATATCGGACCCTGGTACGGTTTCAGCGGACTCGTCGAATTCGGTCCAACTAACCTTTAAAGTGTGCTTACAAGCGCTGTTTGCTTGAAGCCGCAAGCATCATAAACAAACCCGCAAATGAGCGAAAGTCATGGATCCCAGACGCCGGATGGATTGGGGTTTTCTGTTTAGTCATGGTGCGCATTTTTGAGTAAATGAGCTGCGCCGTGGGACGTGTTGATTGCGGCGGAATCGCCGAATAAACGCTCCTTCATAGTGCCGTAAACCCGACGGTTATTGCCTAAATGCGCAAGCGACGCCGCTTTTTCAATGGCCTTGGGGAGTAGGTCTGTTAGCTCAAAGGCATTTGAGATGATGCCTGCGTCGGCAGCATCGGGACCGGTCCATCTGCGAGCCAATTGAACCGTTTCAAAAAACACATTTGCTGGGAGCTTGTGTTTGAACAAGGCGAGTTCTGGATCCGGTATGACCATGCCGATTTCAACTTCATTGGCGCAGGCAAAGCCTCGATCACGGCGCATGAACCTAACATCATGGCACAGGGCCATCATGAAGCCGGCGCCGAAAGCGTGACCATTGATGGCGCAGATCGAGGGCAGGGGTAAGGTGATGATCCGCCCCATGAGCGTCATAAATTCTGACCCAAAGGCATCACGGTCTCCCCCACGGTGCTCGCCAGAGCTTGCTCGCCACTCAAGATCTAGCCCGTTCGAGAAGAACTTAGGATGGCTGGCCGTTGTTACCAGTGCCGCAGGTCCTGTTGAGGCTTCGACTTCATCGAGGGCATCACTAATCGCGCGGACGAAGGTGGTATTCCATCGGTTTTCTTCATCATCCAAGGTCAGGATGAACGTTGTGTCTTGGCGGTCAAGTTTGATCATAAGGCAGAATAATTTAAAGAGTGCGCCCGAGTATGTCTCAAGGCGCGTGTGCTGCCAAGGGTCCGGCGCGTTGGTCTTGGTTTTCACTCAGAAATAAATTAGGTTAGCGCCATGGATGTTGTTACTGCTTCTCAGCTTCAAGACTGCTTTACGCCCGAAGACGATGTTTGGTTCCCCGATCTGACTAAAATAGCTTGGCAGGACCTGGACTTTTTGGGTTGGGTGCACCCATCCGGGCATTTGGCCTATATCGTTGCCCAATCCCCAAATGATGGTGCGCTGAAAGGGGTGGTACTGCGTCGGTTTGAGCGGCCCATGAGCCGTGTTCGATTGGATATGTGTAGCTTGTGTCTACACGTCCACGGTAGTGGGGGCACGGCGATGTTTTCTATAACCGAGGCGGGGAGTCGTGGCCGTCGAACCATTTCAAATGTGGTCTGTACGGACTTGGCGTGTAGTTTAAGAATTCGAAATAAGATCAATCCTTCGAGCTTGATGCAAGAAACCCTGTATGTTGAGGCTAAAGTTTGGCGTATTCTGCAACGTCTGCACCGCTGGCTGATTAAAACAAAATACCTCTAAGGCTCGGCAAAGGCTTGGCGGCGTTTGCGCGGCCAATAATCATGGCCGATTTTTCTGATCGTCATCGCCACTCGCATCAATCGTTAGGATGTTTTTTTGAAAACTCGCGCCGTCAAGGCTCTGCAGCAAACCTTTAAACCCACGGGCCAATTGTTCTATGGCTGGTACATTGTGGCGTCAGCAGGGGGGCTGCAAATGCTCGCGAGCCTGCTTTGGATGCAATCCTATGGGGCCTATGTTGTGCTCTTGCAGCAAGAGTTTGGTTGGAGCAAGACCATTGTTGCGGGCGCGTTTGCGTTAACCCGGATTGAAAGCGGTATTCTTGGCCCGCTGCAGGGTTGGCTGGTCGATCGGTTTGGACCCAGGATGATTCTGCGCATTGGGGTTGTTTGCTTTGGGGTCGGCTTTATTGCTTTTAGCCAGGTGCAGTCCCTGTTGAGCTTTTATGCCGCCTTCGCACTGATTGCGCTAGGCTCGAGCCTTGGCGGCTTTGCAACCGTGATGGTTGCGATTGTGAATTGGTTTAGTCGACATCGGTCAAAAGCAGTGGCTTTTTCACAAATTGGATACGCCTTGGGCGGAATGGCAGTGCCCTTGGTGGTACTCGCGCTCGAAGCCTTTGGTTGGCGAACAACGGCATTTTATTCGGGGATTGTTGTGATTTTACTCGGTTTGCCGATGGCACAAGCCGTTCGACACCGCCCCCAAACTTATGGTGACGTGCCTGATGGGGTTTTGCTGGCGGCTTCATCCGGCGCGGGGGATCAAGCCCTTCCTGATTTAACGGCAAAACAGGCCATGGCGACGCCCGCTTTTTGGTTGATCAGCTTCGGTCATGCCGCTGCCTTGCTCACCGTCTCCGCGGTCATGGTTCATCTTGTGCCCCATCTTACGGAGGGGCTTGGGTTCTCTCTGAGCGAGGCTGCGCTAGTGATTACCCTAGTTACTGGGTGCCAGTTGATTGGCCAACTGTGTGGTGGGGTGCTCGGCGATCGATTGGATAAACGGCTTTTGTGTATCATTTGCATGATCGCGCATACTGTCGCGCTTTTGATTCTGGCCTATGCCAACAGTTCGGCGGAAGTGGTGGTTTTTGCGGTGCTACACGGTTTGGCTTGGGGGGTTCGCGGGCCACTGATGGTGGCGCTGCGCGCAGACTACTTTGGCGCGGCGTCCTTTGGCACCATTATGGGGTTCTCATCGTTAATTGTGATGCTGGGAATGTCGCTGGGCCCAATCGTTGCGGGATTGTTCGCGGATTATTATGGTGATTACCAGGTAGGGTTAATGGTGTTGGCGATTGCGGCATTTTTTGGCAGTTTCTGCTTTCTCGCTGCCCGGCGACCGGTTCCGCATGCCGTGCCTTAGATCGGATAGACGCGCGTTGGGTCGCATTGTCCGTTGAACTTTTCGCGATAGTTGGACAGCGTTGGGGTTGGACCGCGCCAGGTGCAAGCATGGCCCCGCTTGAGCGGGCAGAACAGCCGAGGCGCGACCGGACCTTGAGTCGGCGCGTTAGGTCTTTCGCTTCCCGCCGCGTTAATCCTTGCGAACTGAGTTTGCCGCGCTCTCAAAGGCATAGAGTCCAAGTTCTTCTCTGATGGTCGTGCCAAGCTCTGAGGTCATATCATCAACCGGAATCCCGGTTGCATCGGCTATTCGAACCATGCGCTGAAAATTGGCGGCGACCCCTGCCGCCTCAATCACAATGCCGGCGCTGCTGGCTTGCTCTAACGCGTCACGAGCCATTGTTAAGGTAGCGGAATCTCGGCTCATGACGGCCTCGGCAAAAGCGAGTAGTAAAGCGCCATGTTTAACGCCTGCATCCTTATCCTCGCAAGCGCCGGTGAGGGCAGTCAGATCAACCGTATCACCGGCAAGTTTCGCGCTCACACGGAGCATCGAGGCATGGGAATTGGTTCAGTAGAAACAGCGGTTGAGCGCGGAGATCCGTCCTGCGAGCAACTCCATCTGCATTCGGTTGAGCTGACGGGAGGCCGATTGCGCTAAGTTACCCATCTCTTCAAGCGGCAAATAAAACACGGCTGCTAATTGCTTCCACTGACGGACGAGATCTGGCGCGGCTGATAGGGCCCTGATGACATTTGCGCCGAATCCTGCGGGCCACAGGTCTTGAACCGCCTCTGTTAGGCCATCTCGCGCGATCATCGGAACGAAACCTGTCTTGGTTTCGAGATTCTCCGGCGTTCGTTGTGATGCAAGTCCGGGTTGAGGTTCGGGTAGCTCGGGCAAGGGCTGGCTGAGTGCCCGGCAAAACTCATCGATGCTAAACAGGCAAACGACAATTCCGACGAGTTCGGCATAGGCGAGCCTGGAAACGCCGCTTTGCTCAAGTGCTTGAATCTGAGTGTCTGTGATCCGGCCCTGATCGGTAATGATTTGGTGGACCATGTCGATGATGAGCGGGCTCAGGAGGTCGCTTTCTGGATGCAGGGTTTTAATTTGCCCGCGCGATAGAGCCGCTTTTTTCTCGGCGCAGAGGGCGCAGGTGCTGGCGGCTCGAGCTGCCGCCGCAATGGCGACTTTTTGCGCGCCGTGCCACCAATAACCGGGCTTGGCCAAAAATAAAAAATAGTTGGATAGGGCGATCTGAATGTCTGGGCGTTCAGTCAGCGCTTGGTTTAGATTCGACATAGGCACCTCTTTTTTGGACCTTAAGCGACGACGCGGGCGTATGCAACGGGTCTGCAGGGCTTGGTCAGACGGCGCCGACTTCGATTGACTTAATGACCATAATTGATATATTGGTCAGTTATGACAGATCGAGCGCTTACAGATAGATTGACCGCGATTAAGGGCCTACTTTGGCCTGATGAAAGCCCAAAGCAGCGTCAAAAGCGCCTCAGAATTTTAAGGGTGGCCCATCAGCAGTTTTTAACAAGCGGTTATCGCAAGGCGAGTATCCAAGAGATTGCGACTGGCTCAGGGGTGAGTAAAGGGTCGATTTATCTGTATTTCAATAGTAAAGCTGAGCTGTTGTTTCAGGTTTTGGCCTTTGAGTCAGAGGCCTATATAGAGCAATTGCTGTTGGTCTTAGAGCGTGAGGACCCGCCCATCGAACAGTTGCGGCAGTTCCTTGATTTGGGCCTTAAGCAGAACGATGCATCGCCCCTCTTAGCCAAGTTACGTGCAAGGGACGGCGATCTTCAATTCGCGTTGCTGGAGGTCGACCCGGACCAAGGTGTCGTGCGAGATTACCTTCAAACCGAGGTTCTGTTGCTCGAGGGGTTAATCAGCGCAACGTTAACATCGCCGGTTTCCCCACCACGACTCCGTCAAATGACAAAAATCCTGTATGACGTGGTTGCTGGCTATGTCTTGTTGCCCGCCTCGCTGAGACAAACATCTCGCGAGGAGCGCGCCAGCATGATCGATTATTTATTGGCGGGTCTTAGGCAACCTGAACGGGTCTGCCGTGGTGCTGATCAAGATGACAAAGCAACCGGAATGGTCGCCCAGCCTTGAATCTATTAAAGGGGTCTCGCTGTGAAGAATCTTAAGTGTCTAAAAAGAGCTGTCGATGAAGCGGGGCTCGGCCGAGGTCTGAGTTTTTGCCATAAGCGCAAGCCATCTCGTTTGGAATATGATGGCCGACTGCGGCCGCGTGCTTGGTGGGCCGTTTTACGATTGATTCAAGGCACGTTGTTTTGTTTCCTCGGTCTAACGAACGCGTTTGCGGCGGACTACCCCAAGGCGGTTGTGGTGCAAGAAGGTGCTCAGACACCTGGACAGCAAGCCGAGATACAAAGCGCTGAACAGCTCATTGATCAAATGGAAGCGCTTTATCGGCAGGAGTCCAGTACCTTTACGCTTTCGATGGCGATCAAAACACCAGACTATCAGCGCCAGCTCACGTTGGTGGGGGCGAGCCAAGGGCAAGATTATTCTTATTTTCGAATCTTAGCGCCGAAAAAAGATCGAGGTGTCGCCACCCTGAAGCGAGAAGATGAGATGTGGAATTACCTTCCGAAAATTAATCGCATCATCAAGGTGCCACCGTCCATGATGATGAACGCTTGGATGGGTAGCGACTTCACCAACGATGATTTGGTCAAACAAACAACCCTCAGCGAGGCCTACACCCTGAGCCTTGTGAGTCTCGCCGATACCTATGAGGTGACCTTGATACCGAAGGAGGAGACGGTCACTGTTTGGGGCCGTATTGTTTACACCGTTTTAAAGTCGCCCTTGATCCCACAGGGTCAAACCTTTTTTGATGACAAGGGTGTCGCCGTTAGAGCGCTGACCTTTTCAGAGCCCAGACGCTTTGGCAATGTAATGCTACCTGCAAAACTCGTGATGACACCATTGAACAAGAAAGGATTTGAAACGGTGATTGTTTACGAAGATCTCACATTAAATGATCCGTCGATCACGGCTGAGACCTTCTCCCTTCGCGCTTTGAAACGCAGGTTCTAACGATGCTGCTAAAGATGGCCTTTCGGAATTTATTCAGGCAGCGCAGACGGAGCCTGCTCACTGGGTTGTCTATGGGCGGCGGCTATATGCTCTTTGTTTTTTCGATGTCTTTGTTGGAGGGCAGCTGGGGTAACATTGTTGATATCTTCACAGGAGACCGGGTGGGGCATATTCAAATCCATCAATTGGATTATCGTGCGACCCCCAAAGCCCATCGCGTTATTAAAGATACGAACCGGCTTGAAAAATTTTTGAGTGAGCAGAAAGACGTGCGCAGTTATGCGCCGAGAATCTTTTCGGCCGGACTCGCTTATGCGACCGACAAATCCGTACCCGCCCCAATTATCGGTGTCGATGTTTTGGCCGAGCCAACCGTCACGCGTCTACGCGATAAAGTGTCGGCCGGAACGTATTTTACCGCAAGCACTGATTCAGAAGGCTACTATGAGGCGATGATTGGGCTCAGCCTGGCCCGGGCGCTGGATTTGGACATCGGAGATGAATTGGTTCTGGTGGGGCAAGCGGCCGATGGATCGATTGCCAACGATATTTTTAGAGTCAGTGCCTTGGTCGGTAGCGAATCATCCTTTGATCGGATGAGCGTTTACCTCCCGATTCAAGCGGCCCGCATCTACCTCGCCTTGACCGAAGGCGCGCATCAATATGCGTTATTGGTGAACGAGGGTGTCGATAATCAGGCGCTTGCGCGTTCACTTCAGGGCCTGCTGCCGAACTTGGAGGTGGCGCCGTGGCAGGTGATCGAGGCGACCTTTTATGAAACCATGCAAACCGATCGACGTTCAAATCAATACATGATGGTGTTGATTGTGTTTTTAGTGTTTATCGGGGTGCTCAATACGGTCTTGATGTCCGTGTTTGAGCGAACTCGGGAGTTCGGTGTTTTGCGTGCTATTGGAATGCGTCCGAATCGGTTGGTTTGGCTGATTGCCTTGGAGACCTTTTCCCTGGCTTTTTTGAGCTGTCTGATCGGGTTTGTGTTGGTGTCGCCCTTGATTGTTTGGTTTACAGAAGTCGGGTGGCGTTTGCCAGAAGCAGTTGATATGGGGGGCGTTGCCTTCGAACATCTAAAAGGCGAGACCTCCTTATTTGTTTTTCTGATGCCCTGGTCGGTGGTGCTGGGCACGGCGTTTCTCGTGAGCATTTTTCCGGGATTGCGTGCGGCTCGGATTAATCCAAAAGATGCGATGGGTGAGCACTGAGATGCTGCTAGTTCAACTCGCCTTTCGGAACCTCTTTCGCAATGGTCGGCGGACCTTTCTGACTTGCCTGCTGATTACCAGTTCCTTGGTCGTTATGATCCTCATGGACGGGCTGATTTTAGGCATGCTGGGGGTTATGGTTGGCGGCATTACGCAGACCCTTGAGGGCGAGGCGCAAATTTATAAATCAGGGTTTCGGGATCGGTTTGATTCGACTTTATACCTTGCATCTCCGGAATCGATTCTCACGGTGTTAGAGGAAGATGCAACGCTTACGGCTTATGCGCCAAGAGTTATTGTCCCGGCTGTCATTGGCTCGAGCTACAACACTTTGGGGGGGATGGTTTATGGCGTCGATCCTGAAAAAGAAATCGCAACAAGTCGGCTGCGACAAGCGCTTATTGAGGGTGAGTATCTTACTAACAACCCCAGAGGGCTATTGATGGGTCGGCTAATGGCCGAAAAGCTTGAGATTGGCATTGGCGACCGGGTGGTATTGACGGCCTCAGCGGTCGATAACAATGAATTGGTGCAGGGACTTTTTAGAGTTTCGGGGATCATTGAGTTTGGTCCGAAGGAATTGGATGAATCGTTTGTATTTATTCCTATTGGTGCAGCCCAAGCCTTGTTTCATCTAGGGGACGGTTTGCACCAGATCGCGCTGCGGTTTAAAGATTTTCAGGATGCCAATCGATCAGACCTTGCGCTTGCCAGAGAAATTCAGGAAGAGGGTGTCGAGTTCAAGGGCTGGCTCGCATTACAACCAAGCGTTGGGGCAATGCTTGAAATGACCAGCTATGCCACGTTGATTATTGGTGTTGTGTTGTTTTTATTCGCGTCCCTCGGCGTGGTCAACTCTATTTTTATGTCGATTTATGAGCGGCTCTATGAGCTGGCGATCGCCAAGGCGATTGGCACGCGGCCGGCCTTTATTGGCGGGCTGATTCTGCTCGAGGCATTTGCGCTGGCGGTGATAAGTTGCGGGATTGGCTTGCCGATTGCTTTCTGCCTTATGACTTATTTTGCGGCGAACGGGCTGCCCTTAGGCGGCACGATGGAATTTTCGGGTGTCGTTTTACCGGGGCGGCTCTACCCAGAGCTCGTGTGGTATCAATTTGTTCAATTCCCGCTGTATGTCATTTTGTTAACCGTCGTTGCCGCAATCTATCCAGCGCTTTTTGCCGCTCGGATCGCGCCCGCACGGTCCTTACAAAAAGCCTTGTAGGAGGTGCTATGTCGATCGTAATTGAAACGCAGAATTTAAGACGCTGTTATGGTCGCGGCGTCACTCTTGTGGCCGCAGTCAACGGCATCAGTGTCTCGATCGAGCAAGGCGAGTTTACCGCAATCATTGGGCCCTCTGGTTCGGGCAAATCAACGCTTCTGAATTTAATCGGCGGTCTCGACCAACCCGATGAAGGTCGGGTTCTGCTGCAAGGGCAAGATATTGCGGGCATGACGGGTAACGCGATTTCAGATTTCCGGCGAGACCATATCGGGTTTATTTTTCAAGCGTATAATTTAATACCCGTTTTATCCGCCCACGAAAACATTGAGTACATCATGTTGCTACAGGGCGTCCCAAAGTTGAATCGCCAGGCGCGGGTTTTAGAGATGCTTGGCTTGGTTGGGCTAAAAGGTTTGGGTCATCGCCGCCCGGCAGAGCTTTCTGGTGGCCAGCAACAACGGGTTGCGGTTGCTCGGGCGATGGCGTCTAAACCCGATATTATTTTAGCAGACGAGCCCACCGCGAACCTGGATTCAAAAACCGGCGCGGAGCTGCTTGATTTGATGCGGCAGCTCAACGCTGAACTTGGGTTGACCTTTTTGTTTTCGACCCATGATCAGATGATCATGGCCCGCGCGCAGCGATTAGTGCACATAAAAGATGGGGTCGTAGAGCAAGATGAGGTGCGCTGATGTTAGCGCGCGGATCGATGATCATCTTGCTGCTGTTGTCAGCGCCCGCACGCCCTGATTTTACGGGATCGCTCAAAGCGTTTGTGATCACTCAAGAGCCAATCGAAGGCGGGTTGTTGACAGCACCGGAGCAATCGAGCCTCCAGATGCCATTGAGATTGATGTGGGATCAAAACCTCACGGGAAGGGTCAATTTTGAGAGCCACCTCCAATTCACTCAAGTTGTGAGCACAGAATCAATTGGTGCGCTGCGCCGCGCCACCCTGCGCGACCCAACGTATCGGTTCGATGATTTAGACGCGACGCTCGGCGATGGCTCGGAGAAATCGCTCACGCTGCAGAATCTCGATCGCTTTAACGTTCAAATTCGACTGGATCAGGGCGATCTAACCCTTGGCCGGCAGTCCATTGCGTTTGGCAATTCAAGGTTTGTCAGCCCGAGTGATGTGTTTCTGCCTTTTGATGTTCGAACACTTGATCAGGAGTATCGACGGGGCGTGGACGCTGTTCGGTACCAGGCATCGATCGGTGATTTGAGTGAGATTGATGTTGGCTTTGTGATGGGGGCTTCCGCGCAGTCGCAGACCTCTGCTGCGTTTCTGCAAGCGCGAACCAATTTTCAAGGCCAGGACTATCAAATCACGCTGATTGATTACGCGGATCAGGTGCTCTTGGGCGTTGGGGTGGAAGGATCGCTCGGGTCCAGTGGCTATTGGGCGGAAGTCGCAGCAACCCAAGGTAGTGCAGACTATCTGCGGGCATCACTCGGTGTGGATTTTGCGTTGAATGCCTTTTCGTTGGTCATGGTTGAATACCATTATAATGGTCCCGGCTCGGAGGATCCTGAAGGTTATCTGGCCGCTCAGGAAGGCGTGGCTTTTGATAAAGGCGGCGTGTATTTGTTAGGACGCCATTATCTTGCAGCGGGTGTTCAGGCCCAGGTCAATCCACTGCTCAGCGTTTCGGGACAGGCCTTAATGAACTTGAGTGATGACTCGGCGTTTTTATCGATGGCAACGAGTTATAATGCCAGTGAAAATACGTATATTGATGTTGGTTACTATCATTTTCTCGGTGACGCGGTCGTTACCGCAACCGACTTAGAGATCACGCAGGGGTCCGAGTACGGTATCTTCCCGCGATCGCTTTATGTGAGCCTTCGGTGGTATTTTTAAAACCTTGATCGACCGATAGCGCAACTGGCTGTTGCGCCAACGGATCAATTAAATCATAAAGCAAGGACAATCATTCGGTGAGTCGGCGCGAGGAAGTGTTAACGGAAATCGGCATTGATCGCTGGCGCCTTCGTGGTGCTGCCACGTCCGCCGGCGTTGAGTTCGAGACCGATCCAGCCCATCCGGCCAATCTACAGCCAACCGTTAACGCGCCCGTTGCGGCAATGGATAGGGCAGCGTCGCGAATCGATTGGCAGGTCTTGGTCCGAAATTATCGAACCGTTGCGACGTTGCAGCTCAGCAAACAAGGACAAGACAATGATGCGGCGCCACAGCTGAATCAACTCTCAGATGATATTGGATTAGCGGTGAACGGATTGGCCACGAAACCCTTACTGCAGTCGCAACTGCTCTCAACGAGCGGTGAGCAAGTACTTGATGCGACGAAAGCCGCGACGTGGGTCGCTGATTTGCCAACAACCGTTTTAGTGCTGACGGGTCAATGTCCTGAGTTGATCGTTTTGATCGAACAGGTGTTTGCAGAGCGGGGTGAGGGTCGCAATTGGGTCGTACAAGTGCCGGATCTTTTAGCGCCCGCGACCGCTGTTGAACGCAAAGCCAGGCTTTGGCAGCAGTTGAGTTCGCAAGGGTCGTGATGCGGTCTGACAATGCCAAGTTTCGAATGATGAAACACATCGACCTACCGTATGTGTTAAACAACGAGCATGCAGCCTATTCGCACCCATGGACCCAGGGTAACTTTAGAACGAGCCTAAATGGCACCGACTATTGTTGTCTTGTTTTGATGGATCAACGTGCTGTCGGGCATGGCATCTTAAGCACTGGTGCAGGGGAAGCCCATGTGCTCAATCTGTGTGTCCATCCTGAGCAGCAAGGCGCAGGGCTCGGTCGGGAATTGCTGAATCACCTGCTGGCCCAAGCCGCTGTGCGTAAAGTAAGCAGTGTCTTTTTAGAGGTTCGAGCCTCAAATTCGGCCGCCATCGCGCTCTACGACACCACCGGATTCAATGAAATTGGCCGTCGCCGAAATTATTATCCGATCGATGGCGGTCGCGAGGATGCGATTGTCATGGCGAAGGAACTGTTCTAGCGACCTGAAGCGCGAGCCGCGCTATAATGCGCGCCAGATTTAAAGGGGGCCTCATGGCCAAAACCGAAGTCGATCGACGCCGTACCTTCGCCATCATTTCTCATCCAGATGCTGGCAAGACCACAATTACCGAAAAGCTATTGCTCTTGGGCAAAGCCATCGCAATGGCGGGCACGGTCAAGTCTAAAAAGTCAGACCGCTATGCGACCTCCGATTGGATGGCCATGGAAAAAGAGCGTGGGATATCGGTCACCACCTCAGTGATGCAGTTCCCGTATCGGGATTGTGTGGTGAACCTCCTTGATACGCCGGGGCATGAGGATTTTTCGGAGGACACCTATCGCACGTTAACAGCGGTTGACTCTGTCCTGATGGTCATCGACGGCGCAAAGGGGGTTGAGGCGCGAACGGTGAAGCTGATGGAGGTCTGCCGACTTCGGGATACGCCGATTCTGACGTTTATCAATAAACTTGATCGCGAAACCCGCGACCCAATCGATGTGCTGGACGAAGTCGAGTCGGTACTCAATATCGGTTGCGCGCCCATAACTTGGCCAATTGGCATGGGGCAGCGGTTCAAGGGCGTCTACCATCTGTATGAGGATTGCATTTATCCGTATCGGGGAGAGGTCAAAGCCCCGCTTGAATCGCCGGAAAAAATAATGGGTTTGCAAAGCGAGGCTGTACGAGCCTTTTTAGGCGAAGACTGGGCGGCTTTTGAGGCCGAGATCGAATTGGTTCGCGGCGCGTCTCATGAATTTGATCAGGACCTTTATTTGGCAGGGAAACTCTCGCCCGTTTATTTCGGAACCGCGCTGCGTAATTTTGGGGTTATGGAAATGCTTGACGGGTTTGTCTCGATGTCACCGTCGCCACTACCCAGAACGACAACTGGGGCAACGGTTGATCCAAATGATCCTGAGTTTTCCGGTTTTGTGTTTAAAATTCAGGCCAATATGGATCCCAAACATCGAGATCGGATTGCGTTTTTGAGGGTCTGCTCGGGCACCTACGAGCAAGGCATGCGGATGCATCACGTTCGGCTCGGAAAATCGATCAAAGTTACAGACGCGGTTACCTTCTTAGCGGGTGAGCGGGCGGCTATTGGGACCGCTTTTGCGGGAGACATCATTGGGTTACACAATCATGGCACGATTCAAATCGGTGATACTTTCAGTGGGGGGCGAAAAGACCGTTTTATTGGTGTCCCGCACTTTGCCCCGGAGTTATTTCGCCGGGTTCGACTAAAGGATCCCCTGAAAAGTAAACAGTTGCGACAGGGCTTGACCCAACTATCTGAGGAGGGTGCAACGCAGGTTTTTATGCCCCTTGTCAATAATGATCTGATTCTCGGGGCGGTTGGGATTCTTCAATTTGATGTGGTGGCTTACCGGCTCAAAGATGAGTACAAAGTTGAGTGTGGTTACGATTCGGTCGGCGTTAATACGGCGCGGTGGGTCGTTTGCGACGATATTAAAAAGCTAGAAGAGTTTAAACGAAAGGCCGAAGGTAACTTGGCTTTGGATGGCGGTGGCCATCTCACGTATTTGGCACCCTCAAGAGTCAACTTGACCGTGATGGAGGAACGTTGGCCGGAGATCGAATTCAGGGCGACGCGGGAAATTGCTTAGACCATATCCTCGTAGGGATTGTTCAGTGTCAGCGAGATCGGATGGGTTTGACCTGGAATCGAAATCGTTGCAGGGGTCATCGTTAAGGCATCGCCCTCGACAACCGCTTCACCAAACCGATAAATAGGTTGGGTTTCACCCTTGATGCAAGCCGCATCATAGGCCTTTGTTGCCGCGGCAACGGTTTCTTGTCGAGCTTTATAGGTCCGCATCGCCGCCAGGCCATACCGTTTGGTCAGCATGGTCTCGGTCACAAAGGGTGACAGAATCGCAGCGGTTGCGTTGTTACCGCCGAAGCCTTTGGAATTAATAAATGCGGCCTGCATATCACTGGGATTGATCTCGCGGTGATCGAGCAGGAAGTCAAGCTGAGATTGATGCACATCCTCAGCAATTGCACGGGTCGTTTTAATGCCTGGGATGATGCCATCATGCCAAACGCCCAAGGACGCGATAATCTGATCGCCCGAAGCGCAGGCTAAGGAATGCCCAAGGAAGGCTTTGATTGCCGTGACCGGCCATTGACGGATGCCAAAGTTTTTCGCCAAAGCATTGAAGATGTGGGATTCGGTGACTCTGTTTTGCGGCGTGCCCGTACCGTGCGCTTGCATATAGGTGTTATTGGCTAGCGCTTTGTCGCCAAGAATTGCCCGGACAACGCCCATAGCTTTGCCGACGGTGAGGTAATTGCCGATGCCTGGCCCTGGAATCGATTTTTTAAAGCCATCAGCATTCACAAAGACATCGGCCACTGAACCATAGATATTGGCACCCAGTTCTAAAGCCAGTTCATCATCGAACAAGATGACGAACTGAGAGGCTTCAGCGAGGGTGAAGCCGCAATTTTCGGCAAAGGGTCGGCAAGCTCGAGTGTGATCGGGGCGTCCTTCGCGTCGACCGTCCAGTTTCAATAAGGCGTCATCCTCTGCCAGCGCACCCATGGTCCGATAACCTTCTATGACCTCCGGTGTGATCGGTGCTTCGCTCGATCCGATGACGGCCACGCGGCAATTACCGGCTCGAATGTCGGTGATGCCCTGTCGCAGGTTGTACAAAAAGGTGGCACAGGCCCCGACGTTTGCCCCGGTTGCGCCAACACTGCCTAAAATATAGGCGTTGACAAAATCTGCTGTCATCTCGGCCAGACCCAGGGGGCAGTTCTTTGCGCTGACCCGTTTACCCAAGAGCGCAGACTGCAACATGCCGCCCGAGCCGTTAAAGTCCAGTTGACCCATTGCGCTGCTGGCGTAGACTGCGATCTGATCGCCTGGCACCTTGTCTTGAACGGTTTGCCAAGGAATACCGAGTGATTGCACGGCATCTGACGCCCCGAATACGGTCAGCTGTAAACCGCGAGGATGGCTTCTTGATTGATAGAGCGCTTCTGGGTCAAACCCGGTGGGGAGTTGGCCCGCCGAATTCACCTTGGAGGCTCGACCATCCGGAAACAAAACGCTGAGCGGTTCAGTCGCTG
Organism: Pseudomonadales bacterium; assembly: GCA_017854255.1. Classification (GTDB taxonomy): domain Bacteria; phylum Pseudomonadota; class Gammaproteobacteria; order Pseudomonadales; family Azotimanducaceae; genus UBA9926. Next base: position 42,050 of record JAFMIA010000012.1, on the reverse strand, counting down.
TAATCTGAACCTGCAAATTGTCCAGCTCTGTGACGGTCCAGCTCGCAGGGAGCTGCTCGGGCAGCTGATTTTTTTTGAGCGTAAAGCTTAAGGGTGCATTCTGTAGCCCCGTCATCATTGCCTGTTTGTTGGCACGGTAATGATCGGGATCAAACAAATTGTCATTAATCTTTCGAACAAGTGTGTTGGCGAGGATCGATTGCTCGTCGGCATCACACTGCATGAGCGCAGCTAAGGCTTTCAAGGTGGACTGCTGTTTACCCGATGCGAGCTGGTCATAAACCAGGCGGCGATAGCCGTGGTGTCCAGAGCTGCGTCCTGCCGGATTGATGCCGCCAAAACCGACGATTACAGGCAGTCTAGTCGTCAATGGTGAGGTCCTTGAAGGGCAGGGACAAATTGTAAACCTTAGCGATCATTATAATCCAGTCACCCCTTGCGTTTAAGTTAATGATCGAGTCTTGATTAGACCAACTCTATGGCAATGGCAGTGGCTTCTCCGCCGCCAATACAGAGCGCTGCAATGCCGCGCGTGAGGCCCTGCCGCTTTAACGCGTGCACCAGGGTCACAATCAGGCGTGAACCAGTGGAGCCAATCGGGTGGCCTTGTGCGCAAGCGCCGCCATAAATATTAACCTTGTCTGGATCAATACCCACCTCTCGTATAGCCAGCATGGTCACCATGGCAAAGGCTTCGTTGATTTCGAAAAGATCAACATCAGCAAGGGACCAGCCCACCTTGGTGAGCAGTTTTTGAATGGCATCGATCGGAGCAAGCGTGAACTCTGAGGGATGCCTGGAGTGGGTCGAGTGCCCTAGAATTTTAGCCAAAGGCTTTAAGCCATTTGACGTCACAGCGTCTGAACTGGCTAAGACCAAGGCCGATGCGCCATCCGAAATTGAGCTTGAATTTGCGGCGGTCACGGTGCCATCGGCCTTAAAGGCTGGTTTTAGCGTTTTAATTTTATCGAGATTGGCTTTGCCGGGTTGCTCGTCGATGCTGATGACTACCTTGCCGGCCCGAGTCGATATTTCAACCGGGACGATTTCGTCGGTCAAGGCATCGTTTTCAATCGCGGCGAGTGCTTTTTGGAGACTCTTAATCGCATAATCGTCCATATCCTCACGGGTAACTTGAAACTGATCGGCAACGTCTTGGGCAAAGGCGCCCATGAGACGGCCTGTTTTGGCATCTTCAAGGCCATCGGTAAACATCGCGTCCTGCAGTTCGCCATGCCCCATGCGCAGGCCAGTACGAACTTTTGGCAGCAAGTAAGGCGCGCGGCTCATGCTCTCCATACCCCCGGCCACCATTATCTGATTGGTACCGGCTTTGATTTGATCAAAGGCAAGCATCGCGGCTTTCATGCCAGAGCCACAGAGCTTGTTGATGGTGGTTGCGCCGACGCTGACCGGGATGCCGGCATCGATCGCGGCTTGTCGAGCCGGTCCTTGACGAAGGCCGCTGGGTAACACGCAGCCCATAATGACCTCATCGACCGCGCCGCCTTCAAGGTTTGCTCGGGCAAGCACGGCTCGTATGGCGGCTTCGCCGAGTTCAACGGCCGTTAAACTGGATAGGTCGCCCTGTAACCCGCCCATTGGGGTTCTGGCGCCGGCGGCAATGAATACGTCCTGGCTCATAAAGAATTCCTGATTGGTAAAGCGTCTTGATTAAAGGCCGGTTCACGGTAATCAACGTGTGAACCACCTTGGTGCGCAATGAGGATAAACCAAGCTCGCAATCAAGGCCAGCCTGAGCCTGTCTCGAACGAAGATTGTGGTAGTATTGCGAGCAGTTTTAGTCATTTAAGGAGAGTACGTCATGTCGGATAAAGCTGAAGCCGCACTGGCAATCTTTAAGTCCATTGAAGGGCTTGAAGAGGGCGTTGGGGACTGGTTTGAGGTTGACCAGGCGCGAATCAATTTGTTCGCGGATGCGACAATGGACCATCAGTTTATCCATATTGATCCGGAAAAATCCGCGGAATTATCGCCCTATAAAGTGACCATTGCGCACGGTTTTTTAACGCTGAGTTTGATTGTACATCTTGGAGGCTCGGTACCCATTCCGAAACCTGAGGCGTTAGCGGGGGTCTTCATGGGGGTCAACTATGGGCTTGATAAAGTCCGGTTCCCCGCGCCTGTGCCGGTTAATTCTAAAGTTCGTGCACGTCATCGTTTGATCGCAGCCGAGTTAAAGACACCCAATACCATTCAGTTAAAGCGTGAGGTTACGATCGAGCTTGAGGGCTCGGATAAGCCGGTGTGCGTTGCGGAGTCGCTGACGCGCCTGATGTATGGCTGATGGTGAGTTGAACGGAGAGTAGCAGATGGCGTCAATCACGCTGATTAAAGAAGATGATTTGATTCAGAGCATTCAAGATGCGCTGCAGTACATTTCTTACTACCATCCGGTTGACTTTATTCAAGCCGTGCATGGTGCTTATGAGCGCGAGGAATCAACTGCAGCCAAGGATGCGATGGCTCAGATCCTCATTAATTCAAGGATGTGCGCAGAGGGGCATCGGCCGATTTGCCAAGACACCGGTATCGTTAACGTGTTTGTCACTGTTGGTATGAAGGTTCAGTTTGATACGGAGCAGAGCCTGGACGACTTGATCAACGAAGGCGTCAGGCGCGCTTATGCGTTGCCTGACAATGTGCTGAGGGCTTCTGTTTTGAGCGATCCCGCGGGCGCGCGCCTGAACACGAAAGACAATACGCCCGCAGTGATTCATGTTGATCTGGTGCCGGGTAATGAGGTGAGTATTCATGTCGCGGCGAAAGGCGGCGGCTCGGAGGCGAAATCAAAGCTTGCGATGTTGAATCCTGCCGACAGCATCATCGATTGGGTTTTGAAGACGGTCCCGACGATGGGCGCTGGTTGGTGCCCGCCTGGCATGTTGGGGATTGGTATTGGCGGCACAGCTGAGAAAGCGACCTTGCTCGCGAAACGGTCCTTGATGGATAAAATCGACATTCACGAATTGCAGCAGAGAGGCCCGCGCTCTCGAGTCGAAGAACTTCGGTTGGAAATTTTTGAAAAAGTGAATGGACTTGGGATCGGCGCGCAAGGCTTAGGCGGTTTAACCACGGTGTTAGACGTTAAAATCATGGATTATCCAACCCATGCAGCAAACTTGCCGGTTGCAATGATTCCAAACTGCGCGGCCACGCGTCATGTTCATTTTAAACTAACAGGTGATGGGCCGGCTGAGCTCCGCCCACCAAAGCTAGAAGATTGGCCTCAAATTACTTGGGATGCCGCCAAAGGTGCTCGCCGCGTTAACTTGGATACGGTGACGCGTGCGGAGGTTCAACAATGGCAACCCGGAGAAACGTTGCTGCTATCCGGTAAAATGTTAACCGGCCGAGATGCCGCTCATAAGCGTATTCGAGACTTATTTGAGGCCGGCGAGACATTGCCTGAAGGCGTGGATTTGGCCGGCAAGTTCATTTACTACGTGGGCCCAGTAGACCCTGTTCGCGAGGAAGTGGTTGGACCGGCCGGTCCAACCACCGCCACTCGAATGGATGGCTTTACCGAGATGATGTTGCGAGAAACGGGGCTTTTGGGAATGGTCGGAAAGGCTGAGCGTGGACCGGTTGCAATCGATGCGATTCAGCGATTTGGGGCGGTGTATTTAATGGCTGTCGGCGGCGCTGCGTATTTGGTCTCGAAAGCCATCCGAAAATCTCGGGTTGTGGCGTTTGAGGATTTAGGCATGGAGGCTATCCATGAGTTCGAGGTGGAAGATATGCCGGTAACAGTGGCGGTTGATAGCCACGGGATATCGGTTCATCAAACGGGGCCAAAGATTTGGCAGGAGAAAATTGGCCTGATCCCGACTCAGACCCTGGTTTAGGTCCGAGAGGTCCTTGAAGCCTAGCTTTTGGTACGTCGATTCTGTCTAGGTCTTGGGCCCTGATATTGCGGACAGGGCGGTTGAACTAAACGTTCCTGCAGCCGTCTAACCCGGTGAGAAGGGGTGTATTGGGGAGACGCTCGATGTTTGACAGGGGGTTGTGCAACCCGCATCGACGATCAGCAGATCGGAAATGGGTTGGGTGAGGAACAATACTAAAAGCGGTAAGCCGCTCAAAGGTTAGAAAGCCGATTGTCAGGGTAAAAAGGGCGGGAAGCCCGTTCAGGGGCCTGGCCGCGAGTCGATGCTTTCTAAGCAGTGCGCAGTGCGCGTGGCGGGCTCCATAATTGTTAGATCAAGTAATCATTGGTAAAAGGAATAGCAGTGACGACAACTCAAAATGGCGGCTCAGTCGATCAGCTTTATCTTAATGCAGAGCAACTGTCCGAAGATTTCTCTCTGTTTCCACGAAAAGAGCCGGCGCACGTCGTAAAGGGCTTGCTGACTGAACGCGAAATTAATGCCCAAGTTGAGCGGCTCAAAGCCATGGAGGTCGACGAATACATCGCAGTGACGGTTGCCCCAACTGAAGAGTCGACCCGTCCCGGTGCAAAAGCCGTTATCTACAGTTTGGATGTGCCGGTGAGCAGCGAGCAATCCGTTGGCCCGTTTTTTAGTTGCGAGCTGACCTTAGAATTTAGCACTGGAATGCGAAAAATTGGTGTCATTGCCCAGGAGCGGAGCCATGGCACCGGCGTTTGGGGCCCAGAGCATCATGAACTCGCGGCGGAAAGAGCGAGTAGTTTTGCAATTCGTAACTTACCGATCCTGACGCTGATGGATACGCCTGGCGCAGATCCTTATGAGGCTGCTAACGCGAACAATCAAGCGCACTCGATTTCACGGTTAATAGCAGAGTTGTGTAACGTGGATGTGCCAACCCTCGGGATTATCATTGGGCAGGGCTATTCCGGTGGCGCAATCCCATTGGCGGCCAGCAATTTGCTGCTGTGTTTAAGGACGGGCGTCTTTAATACCATTCACCCTCGATCGCTTGCGAACCTGGTTCGGCGCTACAACCTGTCCTGGCAAGAATGCGCAAAATTCGTCGGTGTTTCGTCGTTTGAGCTTTATCAGCAGGGCAATATCGATGGTATTGTTGATTTTGACCCTGGGGAAACAAGCAATATCCATCACTTTTTGAATGTGATTGTCACCGGGATCGAGTCGATTGAATCTGGCGCGCGGCAGTTCGTGGCAGAACACCCTGAAATCCTCGATCACTACCACCGAAATATTACCCGTTATCTCAATCCATCTGAGTACCTGTCGGCAGTCAACGCGAGTTCAACCCTTAAGCTGCGAACGTCGCCAACCGAGTATCCCAATGTGTTTGGGGTCGCCTACCGTTATTTGCGCTACTTAGGTCTCAGAAAGCGCATTAAAGCGACGACAACAACCCAGTATGGTCGTTTGGCGGAGGTCGATATTCCGGAAGGCGAGTTGGCCCAAAGGGTTCACCGGGAACGCCGCAGTGCGTTTTTATCTTGGTTGCAAGACCCCGATTTGATCCTCTATGAGGATCAATTGAATAAAGCTTGGAAAGATTTTCAGAACAAGCGGCTACGTCAATCTGATGAGCAGGGCGCGATCAAGAATTTTATCTTTGGTGAGCCAAAGAAGAACTTTGAGCGCGCAAAGAAAGACCTTTCTTTAGAACTGGGTTTGCACTTATTCAATCGTTGGAAGGGCAGCGCCGAGGCCAACTTATTGGCTTTGGTTGAGCATCTCGAGCACCATGAGAGTCATGGTTTTTTGTTATCGACGTCTGATATTCGAGATGTCAAAGCGTTATTGCATGCGATGTCGACCTCCGAGGAAGCAATGATTGCCGCACTCAAAGCAAAGTTTAGCTTTGAAGGTCGCAAACTGTTTGACGCGGTGTTTATCGAACAAAAAAATACGGATTATTTAAAATCGTCGCTCGCCGGTGAATTGAATTTAATACTCGAGGGCGAGAGCCTTTACGATCCTGAGCTTTTGAGTCAAACGTCTTTATCATTGCAAACGCAAGCGCTGGCTCAGCAAGCGCCTAATGCAAGTAATGCAATCCCATTAAATCGATGCCTGCTGGAAGATGTACTTTGGTCGCAAATCAAGCGCCGGCAAGAGCGGGACGCTACCCCCTCTGAGCAGGATTTAACCATATTGAATTTGCTACTGGATGCCGATATCGAGCCGGTTTTTGTCAGCGAGTGTAAAAACCTGATTGTATTTTCAGCCACCTACAACGTGTTGCTGAATGATTTAGTTTCGATTGCTCGTGAGGCGCAGGACTCAAGAACGTTAACAGAAGCAACCATCACCCAGCTTTTGTCAAAAGCGGTTGATCAAGTTGCAACCCTACCCCTATTTGAAGGCAACGGCGCGGCGGCGATTCAAGCAGAGTTTGCAGGTTGGACTGAACGCTTGGGCCAATATAGTGAAGCCAGTCAATTTTTGAAGTCTGTCGAAGAATGGATGCGGGGCATTCACAAAGATAAGTCCGATACCCTGTTTGTTGTGATCAGCCATATCTTCGAGCGGATATTGCCGGCGTATCATGAATCAAAACGATCCGGAAAGCCCTTTTCGGGGCGGTTAGAGCCGGTTCGAATTGGTCGGCGCAAAGATTTTTGGAACCGACTGACGATCGCTTATCGGGACTTACTGTTTCATGAGCTGTTAACGCAAGAGAAGCGCGCAAAGAAAACGACCTTTGAGCATCTTGTTACGCGGTTTGTCGATGGCTTTGAAGAAACCAATGGTCACCTAATGTCGGCGAATCCCGTGTCGTTTCCGACCTTTCGACCGTCTATCGAGTCCGCTCTCAAAGCCAACGTGCGTCCCCACGGTCTGGTGACCGGTATTGGATCATTTAAGGGAGAAACGGGGCACCATCGCGCGGGATTTGTGATTTCGAATGTTGCCTTTCAGGCTGGCAGTATTGATAACTCAGATTGTGTTCGCGTGTGTAAGCTGTTGGTCGATTGCGCGACGCAGCGACTCCCGGTTATCTGCTTTATTTCAAGTGGCGGCATGCAGACCAAGGAAGGTGCCGCCGCATTGTTCACAATGGCGGTCATCAATGATCGAATCACACGGTTTGTCCGAGACAATGACCTGCCGATTGTGATGTTTGGTTATGGTGATTGTACCGGTGGTGCGCAAGCGAGCTTTGTCACCCATCCCCTGGTTCAAACCTACTACTTTTCAGGTGCGAGTATGCCCTTCGCAGGGCAGACTGTGGTCGAGCGAAACCTACCGTTTACCTGCTTGTTGAGTAATTATTTATCGTTAACACCGGGCGCGATGCAAGGTTTGGTTAAGCATCCGTTCTCTGATGATTTGGATTCGAACCTGCGCAAAGTTGATCCTGCGCTACCCGTTCCCGTCGAAACCGTCACTCAGGTCGTTGACCGAATTATGGCAGGTAGACTGGGCAGTGAAGCACCCTTGGCGCAGCAGCCGATCGCCGGTGAGTTCGCGCCTCGTCCGGTGCAGAAAGTGTTGATTCACGCCCGGGGGTGCACAGCGGTCAAGTTGGTGAGGAAAGCTTTAGAAGCTGAGCTTGACGTTGTTCTGGTTCAGAGTGATCCCGATATGGATTCGGTGCCTGCGGATATGGTGCGCGCGGCCGGCGCGGCGGGAACGGTTGTGCCGATCGGGGGTAATACCTCCGATGAAAGTTATCTAAATGCGCTGAGCATTTTGAATATTGCAGAAGCGCAACAAGTAGACGCGCTGCATCCCGGAATTGGCTTTTTGTCCGAAACGCCAAATTTTGCGGCGCTGGTGCGACAGAAAGGCATCAACTTTATTGGTCCCAAAGTCATGAGTATGGAGACGATGGGCAATAAATCGAATGCCATCAGTACAACGATGAGTATCAATGTGCCCGTTGTACCAGGCAGTCATGGCATTATCGATTCCTCTGAAAAAGCACTTGAGGTTGCTGAGCGGGTAGGTTACCCGATCTTGTTAAAAGCAGTTCATGGTGGCGGGGGCAAGGGCATTGTAAAGGTCGCGCGACCGGAACAGCTCCATCAACAATTTCATCAAGTGACGGCTGAAGCCAAAAGCGCTTTTGGTAATGGCGATATCTATATCGAGAAATGTGTCACCTCTCTGCGCCATATTGAAGCTCAGATCTTGCGGGACCGGTTTGGTCATACCCGGGTTATCGGTCTGCGGGATTGCAGTGTTCAGCGCAATAATCAGAAATTGCTGGAGGAGTCCGGCTCGACACTGTTGTCAGAGCAGCTTCGTTCTGAGGTGTTTGCTTGTGCCGCTAAAATCGCGGAGGCGGTAGACTATATTGGTGCGGGTACCGTTGAATTCATCTATGACGTGCCCAGCGACGCCATTTATTTTATGGAGATGAACACTCGGCTACAGGTTGAGCATCCGGTTACCGAGGCCGTTACGGGGATTGATATTGTTAAGCAGCAATTCTTAATTGCCAGTGGCGAGAGCGTTGAGCACCTCACCGCAAGTGAAACAGGCTACGGCCTTGAAGTGCGCGTTAATGCCGAGCGCTGCGTGATCGATGGTGATGGTGAAGTCACGTTTATGCCAACACCGGGTAAAATCACGAAGTACTATTTGCCGGCCCGAGATGATGTTGACCTCATCTCGATGGTTGACGAGGGTAAAACCGTCTCGCCATTTTACGACAGCCTAATTATTCAAATTATTATCCATGGCGAGAATCGGATTGATGCGATCGATCGAATGCGCAGTTATCTTGAGACGGTGGTGATTGAAGGCGTCAGCACGAATATCAGCCTGGTCAAACGCATTTTGAGCGATGAGGTATTCCGAGAAGGAGACTACGATACAACCTATTTGCCGAAATTCTTGAATCGAATTGACGTACCGGCCTTGATTGATGAAATTGATGAGGCGTCCGGTAGTCGGGGCGATGTTGTGGATTTGGATTCTTTGCGGATTGAAGGCTCTCAAGAATTGCGCGTTCTGTCGCCCTCCACCGGCGTCTTTTACCGGACGCCGTCGCCCTCAGAGCCGGAATACGTGAACGTCGGTAGTGAAGTTGAGGTCGATGAAGTGCTTTGTGTACTTGAGGCCATGAAAATGTTCGCGCCTTTTAGGCTGACCTCCTGCGCCGGTGCGAGTGGGGCGCTGTATCCTGCTGGGCAGCGTTACAGAATTAACCGGATCAATGTGAGCAACGGTCAGCAGGTCAACGAAGGGGATTTATTGTTCGTGATTGAGCCCTTGGCCGCAGAGCCAAGGCCCTAGCGGATAGGCCTTCAAAGGCAATCCCTAACCGATTCGCTAGAGGTTTCATAAGATGGTCGAAAACCTAGAAACGCTGCTGGCTTTGTCTCGATCTGGAACGATGATTGAGGCGAGCACTGAGCTTAGAATTTCTCAATCGGCGGTCAGCAAGCGCATTGCGGCGCTGGAAAAATACTACGATCGAAAGTTAATCCAAAAGAAAGGCCGCCGAGTTGAGTTAACGCGGCATGGTCAAAAGCTTGTCGATAAAATCTCCCCAGTCTTATCCGAACTTCGGGATCTATTTCTCGAAGATAGTGCAGCCTCTCGCGGCGAGCTTTTGATTGGTGTTTCCGATGCGATTTTATCCTCCTGGGGTGCTCAGGTGTTTTATGACATTAAGCGGGAAATGCCAGAAGTACAGTTTACCTTTCATGCGCATCGAACGTCGGTGGTGCTGGATCGCATTCGCTCTGGGGAATATATGCTGGGGATCTGTACGGGCTTAGACTCAATTGATACCGACTTACAATCGGAAATCCTAATGCAGGAGCCGATGGTGATCATTCCTTCAGGGCTCAAAACGTTGCGTTGGACGCGGGGTGAAACCTTGCCCGTGATCAGTATCGAAGATCATTCGGGTGCATGGCGTTCCTTTGGCTTGGCTGTTGCAAAGTTGGGGATCGTTCGGGAGGTCGCTTTAGAGTCTTTTTTTAGCGTGGCTCAGCTTGCGATCGCAGGTTTCGGTCACGCATTAGTGCCCATTGGCGTTGCCCGAACGCTTGGCGTATCAGACAAATTATTAATCGATCTGAGCGGTGATGGGCTCAATCGACCCGTCCGGTTCGTTGCAAGAAAGTCAACGTATTCACTGCCGGTTGTCTCGAATTTTTATGCAGCGCTGAGCGAATATCTCAAGCCCAGCGGTTAGCGCTTATCGTCCAGATCAACCAGCGAAAATTGTGAGCCATTGTCGACTTCCTTGG
>JAFMIA010000012.1:0-31786 GCA_017854255.1 Pseudomonadales bacterium | reverse complement strand
CGGCATTCAACGCTTCGGCTTCCTCATCCGAGATGATCCCATCCCCATCGGTATCGGCATTCTGCTTGGCGACTGGGTTATCATCTAAGGTGATTTTGAGTCTGAGATTGTTTCTTGAATCGGCGTTCTTCAAGGCTTCTTCTTCTGAAATTCTGCCCGCCTTATAGAGCTTGAACAGCGCTCGGTCAAAGGTCTGCATCCCTTGCTCTTCAGATTTTTCCATCAGCTCCTTTAGGTCAGAAACCGCGCCTTTTGCAATTAGATCGGCAGCTCTTGGTGTGCCAACGAGGATTTCGATGGCGGCAGCCCGTTTACCGTCGACGGTCGGAATGAGTCTTTGCGACACAATGCCGCGCATGTTGAGCGACAAGTCCTGGAGCAGTTGTGGATGCCGTTCTTCTGGGAAAAAGTTAATGATTCGGTCCATGGCTTGGTTGGCGCTGTTGGCATGGAGGGTCGATAGACAAAGGTGACCGGTCTCAGCAAAAGCCAGGGCATGCTCCATCGTTTCACGATGGCGTATCTCCCCAATTAAGATCACATCAGGCGCTTGGCGTAGCGTGTTAGCCAATGCGTCTTCAAAGGAGTCTGTGTCGGTCCCGACTTCCCGCTGATTCACGATGCAGCCTTTATGTTTGTGAGTGAACTCAACGGGGTCTTCGATGGTAATAATATGGCCTTGGGTGTTTTCATTGCGGTAGTCGATTAGCGCAGCAAGAGAGGTTGATTTGCCGGAACCGGTTCCGCCAACGAATAGGATCAGGCCGCGCTTTTGTGAGATAAGCTGCATCAAAACCGGCGGTAGGCCGAGCTCTTTATAATTGGGCAGGTCCGTGCCAAGACGTCTAATGACCATGGAAACCTGGTTGCGCTGGCGGAAGATGTTGACTCGGAACCGGCCGAGTCCCGGCCTTGAAATCGCCATATTCATCTCGGGTGATGCCTTGAACTGGCGTCTTTGCTCGTCGTCCATGATGGAATTTGCGATCACTTCGATTTCGCCCGGCTTCATGGTCTCATCAGAAAAAGGACTCAAAACGCCAAAAATTTTTGCACTGGGCGGTGCGCCGGTTGAGTAATACAGGTCTGAGCCTTCTTTGTCGGTCAAAATCTTCAGGGCTTCTTCAAAGCTGATTTGTGCCATATAAAACTCCTACAGGGCGCGTCCGCGCCGCATTCATTAGTTGGTCAATCGGTACGAGAGAGTTTGACCGGCATGGGTTGTTAGGGTGAGTTGATTGTAATCACTGCCTTCGGTTCTACCGATAACCTGAGCGTCGATTTGAAAAGCATTTGCAGTATCGATGACCGTTTCGGCATGCTCGTGGGGAACGTAGACTTCCATCCGTTGTCCCATGTTGAAGACCTGGTGCATTTCTTCGTCGCTTGTCTGAGACGCGGTTTGGATGGCGTCGAACACGGGTGGCACGGCAAGCAATTGATCCTTGATGTAGTGCACGTTTTGTCCGAATTTAAGGCACTTCGTAAGGGCGCCCCCGGAGCAATGGATGAGGCCTTTAATGTTGGGTCCGAGTTCCCGAAGCAGATGCTTTACGACCGGCGCGTAACTGCGCGTTGGGCTCAGTAGGGCTGCGCCGACCGTCATGGCATCCGTTCCAGGCAGCCGGTCGGTTAAACGGTAGGGCCCGCAGTAGGCGAGCTCCGGTGGCGTGTTCGGATCATAGGTCTCTGGGTAGTGCTCGGCATAGTATTGACTGAGCAGATCGTGCCGGGCACTGGTCAAGCCGTTGCTGCCGATGCCGCTATTAATTTGGGTTTCGTACTGACACTGCCCGTAGGCGCTCAGCCCAATAATACTCAGGCCAGGTGTGATCTGATTGGTAACAACCGCTGCTCGCGGCATCCGCACCACAGCATTGCTGTCAACAGTCACTGTGCCGGTGAGGTCGCCAACATCGGCTGTTTCCCCGCCGCCTGGGATCAGGTTAACGCCGAGATCGCGCATGGTTTGCATAAAGGCTTCGCTGCCGTCAATCAGGGCTTTAACAACCTCGCCCGGGCAATTCCGGGCATTACGGTTAATGGTGTTCGATATGAGAATGTTATCGGTTGCACCAACGCAAATCAGGTCATCAAGGTTCATCACAATACTGTCTTGCGCGGTGCCGTAAAAGACAGTTGGGTCACCCGTTTCTTTGTAGTGCAGATACGCCAAGATCGATTTGGTCCCACTGCCATCGGCGTGAATGACGTTACAGTGATCAAGGCTGCCGCCGAAGATGTCGGCCGTGACCTTGCAAAAACTACCTGGGAAGAGTCCGCGGTCAAGATGATCGACAACGGCGTGGACGTCTTGCTTCTCGGCGCTGACGCCGCGCGCCATATAGCGAGGAGAGGCGCTGGTTGGGGCGGGATGATCTTTCAAATGCCTAGCCTTGACTGAGTGTCAGATTCCAACAAAGTATACCGGTTTGCACTGGGTTTAGCCTATCCAAAGGCGCGATGAGGTTGAAACGGGCCGCTTTGCAGAAAACCGAGTCTGTCATAGAAATATTACAGACCTGACATCCCGTTTGAAGCCAGAGTCCGTATAATGTCGGTTTTAAAGGAGTCGTCAATGGGACCTTCGGTAACCATAGTTGATTATGAGGCTGGCAATCTCCGCAGTGTCCAGCGGGCCTGCGAAGCGGTGGGCCTGAGCGCTGAGATCTCTGCCGATCCCGAGGTTGTGAGGCGTGCGGATCGACTGATTTTCCCAGGCGTTGGAACCGCAGAGACTGCCATGGTGACCTTGGCGCGACTGGGGTTAGATGAGGCCCTGATGAGTTTTTTTCAAAGTGGTCGACCGCTCCTAGGTATTTGTTTGGGGCTACAAGTCTTGCTGGACTATACCGAAGAAGGGGGGCGCGATTGTCTGGGTATTATTCCAGGTCAGTGCAAGCGATTTCAGTTTGCCGAAAGCGACTATAAAGTCCCTCAAATCGGCTGGAACGAAGTTTCTAAGGCGTCTGAACATGCCTTGATGGCTGGCGTGCCAGAAGGCGCGGAGTTTTATTTCGTGCACGCTTACTACGCGATACCGGATCAAGGATCTCACGTGCTCGCAGAAACGACATTTGGCGATAAGACGTTTGCCAGCGTGATTGGCCGAGACAATGTTTTTGCGACCCAATTTCATTTGGAAAAAAGTGGCCGGTTTGGTCTAGAGTTGCTTGCCGCCTTTGGTCAATGGGATGGTGCGGTATGCTGAGCAAGCGGGTGGTGGCCTGTTTAGATGTTAAAAACGGTGAGTTATCCAAGGGCGTGCAGTTTGTTGCGACCGAGATGCTCGGTGACCCGGTGGCAAAGGCGAAGGCCTATTATGAAGATGGCTTGGATGAGTTGGTTTTTTACGATATTACGGCCTCGAGTGATCAGCGAAATATTATGCTGGATGTGGTTCAGAGTGTTGCGCAGGAAATCTTTATCCCCTTCTCCGTTGGCGGGGGTATTCGAACCCTTGAAGATGCTGCCGGATTGTTAATGGCCGGCGCTGAGAAAATCAGCCTCAACTCGGCCGCGGTGCTAAGGCCTGAATTAATTAAAGAGTGTGCCCAGGCTATCGGGGCACAAAACACCGTGTTATCGATGGACGTTCGGGCTGTGGCGCCCAATACCGCTTGCCCAAGTGGGTATGAGGTGGTCATTAACGGCGGACGCAAGGCGATGGGGATGGATGCCATCGCCTGGGCGCGTCGAGGTTGCGAGTTGGGTGCGGGCGAGGTTGTTGTGAACTCGATTGATGCCGATGGTATGAAGCAAGGATATGAAATTCAGTTAACGCGAATGGTCGCCGAGGCGATTCCGGTGCCGGTGGTGGCCTCTGGTGGTGCGGGCACGCCCGAGCATTTGCATCAGGTGTTAACCAAAGGCAAAGCGGATGCGGCCTTGGTTGCGTCGATGGTGCATTATGGTGATTATCGAGTTCTAGACATTAAACAGTATCTCAACCGTCAGGGTGTGAAAGTCCGGATGAACTACTAGGCGACAGGCAATGAATGAAGACCAGTTGGATCGGTTAGAGATGAAAATTGCGTTTCAGGAAGACTTGCTGCAAAAATTAGATGATGCTGTGTTTGTTCAGCAGCAACAGATTCTGCTGCTCGAGGATCAGGTGAGAGTGTTGTCAGAACAATTACAACAAATCGCGACAACACGACCCGACGCCATATCGGTCGTTGATGAGCCGCCGCCACATTATTGATCAAGGCGCTTTATCTGGCGGTTGCGTTTTCTTGCGCTCGGGAGGCAATTTCAAAAAGGGGTTGAAAGATTAGGACAAGCCCAGTTGACCCGGAGAGTGGTCTCCAAAAGAATCGGCCGGGCGCTCGCGTCAGGATAAAACCCAATAACGACCTGCTGTGACCCAAGAGGTCCAGTCGGCGCCAAGAGGAGTGTTTGATGCGCGTTATTTCAGTATCCGAAACCGGTGATTTGCTGTGGACCGAGGCGGCCGACTTGGTGCCTAGCCCAGCGGAGATATTAATTGATGTGAAAGCCACTGCGATCAATCGTGCCGATCTCATGCAGCGTAAAGGGTTATACCCGCCGCCCCCTGGCGCGCCGGAGACGATGGGCCTGGAGTGTGCAGGCATCGTGATGGCGGTTGGTCGCGACGTGACGCATCATCAAGTGGGGGATCGGGTTTGCGCGCTTTTAGCCGGGGGCGGCTATGCCGAGCAGGCGGTGGTTGACCAGGGCAGTGCTTTGAAAATTCCAGATAACCTAGACTTTGAACAAGCTGCCGCGATTCCGGAAGTGTTCGCAACTGCCTGGCTGAATTTGTTTATTGAGGCCGCCCTTCAGCCTGGTGAGCGGGTTGTGCTGCATGCTGGTGCGAGCGGCGTTGGCACTGCGGCGATCCAGCTCTGCCACGCTTTTGGTTCTGAAAGTTTTGTGACGGCAGGCTCGGCTTCAAAAATTGAAGCCTGCCTAAAACTCGGTGCAAAAGGGGGGCATAATCGTCGGGACGGCGGTTTCATCGATGCTTTGCGGGCGCTCTGGCCTCAGGGTGCAGATGTAATTTTAGACCCGGTTGGTGCGAGCTACCTGGCAGAGAATTTGGAGGCGTTAACCCTCAATGGTCGGTTGGTTTTGATTGGGTTGATGGGCGGGAGTCGATCTGAGATTGATCTTGCGAAGTTGATGATGAAGCGGCTCCGAGTTGTAGGCTCAACCCTTCGCGCTCGTCCGCTTGAAGAAAAAGCGTCTATCATGGCGGAATTAAGTCAGTATGTCTGGCCAAAAATCAGTCAAGGGGAGATTGTGCCGATTATTCAGCAGGTGTTCCCAATCCAATCTGCAAGCGCGGCACATGAACTGATGGCCTCGGATGTAACGATTGGAAAAGTCGTACTAAAAGTCTCAAGCTGAACCGTAGCCGTCCCATGGGGGAGGGCAACAGCGCGTGTTGTGTTGCGTTGTTGGGCAAGCGCTCAAGCTTTCAACGGGCTCAGCGCAGGTGATTAAATAACTTCAGCCACGTCTTCGGCTTGAAAGCCTTTGTCCGTTTCAGAAATTACAAACTCAACCGCCGCGCCTTGCTTCAAGGTTCGGAAACCTTCGCCGCGAATTGAACGAAAATGAACAAAAACATCTTCGCCTGTTTCACGCTCAATGAACCCAAAACCTTTGGAGTCGTTAAACCACTTTACTGTTCCCATTTGTCGATCAGACATCTACCCTACCTCATGTTTAATTCACAGCGTTGTGTCACGCTTCCTTCGAATTAATGCATAAGATGCGCGCCTTGTCCAAGTATTTTTTTCACTGATCAGGTGTGATCAATCTTAATGCTAGTAGGTCTAAATCAGATATTCTGGATGCGGGCTTTTTGGGATTCAAAGTCTGATTTGGTCTTTTCGTAGTCTTGGATCTTCGTCTTTTCTTTATCGACAATGTCAGCGGGCGCGTTTTTAACAAACGCGTCATTGCTCAACTTGCTTTGGATGCGTGCGATCTCTTTGAGAATCTTATTAATTTCTTTATCGATGCGTTCAAGCTCAGCGGCGACATCAATCAGGCCCGCTAAAGGCACCAAGATTTTTAAGTCGCCAATGATTTTAATGGCAGAGGGCGGCGGCTCCGCCTCGGTGTCAATCCAGGACAGCGTTTCGGGCCGTGCCAGCGCCGAGATAAGGGGCATAAATTGCACCTGGCGGGACCTATCTGATGGGCTGCCCTGTTGCAGTAAAATTGGAATGAGTTTGTTCGGTGGAATATCCTGCTCACCTCGAATATTTCGAACAGCGCCAACCACCTCTTTTATCCATTGGATGTCCGCGTAAATCCCGTCGCGGGTGTCTGGGATGGGCGCAGGCGCGGGATAGGCGGCAAGCATGAGGGAGGGGCCCCCGCGTAAGGGTTGCGGAAGCTTCTGCCAAAGCTCCTCTGTAATAAACGGCATGAAAGGGTGCGCCAACCTTAGCGTCGCCTCGAGCGTCTCAAGCAGACAGGCCTGGGTGCCGGCTTTCTCGGCCGAGCTTGCCGCCTCTGAAAGCAGGACGGGCTTGCAGAGCTCCAAGTACCAGTCACAAAACTCGTCCCAAACAAACTCATAAATATGCTTTGCCGCCAAATCGAAACGGTAGTCGTCCATGGCCTGGTTAACGGCATTGTTGGTCTCTTGGAATTTCAAACGAATCCACTGATCGGCAACCGATTCAACTGGGGTCGCGCTTTGGATTCGCTCATCGGTGCTCATCAAAACATAGTTGGCGGCGTTCCAAAGTTTATTGCAAAAATTTCGGTAGCCTTCCACGCGTTTCAGATCGAACCGCATGGCGCGGGCGCTCGTTGCAATCGCGCAAAAAGTGAATCGCAGTGCATCGGTGCCATAGGCCGCGATGCCGTCTGGATATTCTTTGCGCGTCGCACGCTCTATTTTTTCCTGTTGGCGTGCTTGTAGTAAGTTTTCGCAGCGTTTCGTGATTAACGCTTGTGCGGTGATGCCATCGATAATGTCCATGGGGTCAAGCCCATTACCCTTGGACTTTGACATTTTCTGGCCTTCAGCGTCTGTCACCAAGCCGTGGATATAAACTTCTTTGAAGGGAACTTCGTCCATGAACTTTAGGGTCATCATAATCATTCGGGAGACCCAAAAACTGATGATGTCGTGACCTGTCACCATAAGATCGGTGGAGTGAAAGGTTTTCAGCGCTTCGGTATCTTCGGGCCAGCCAAGGGTTGAAAAGGTCCACAAGGCAGAGGAAAACCAAGTATCCAAGACGTCATCGTCTTGGCGAAGACGAATCTCATCCCCCAACTGGTGTCTCGCTCGAACTGAGGCCTCAGATTTTCCGACAAAAACCTCGCCAGCCTCGTTGTACCAAGCGGGTATGCGATGACCCCACCACTGCTGCCTTGAGATACACCAATCTTTAAGGTCGCGCATCCAAGCAAAGTAAATGTTCTCAGCTTGTTTCGGATTAAACGTAATATCGCCGTTTTCGACGGCCTTGATTGCCGGCTCAGCAAGCGGGCCAACCTGAACAAACCACTGATCGCTTAGCAAGGGCTCAACGACAACGCCTGATTTTTCACCGCGTGGCACCATGAGTTTGTGGTCTTCGACTTTGACCAATAACCCCGCAGCATCCAAGTCTTCGACAATTTTTCGACGTGCATCGAACCGGTCAAGGCCTTGATATTGGATGGGCGCATGATCAGAAATGGTGCCATCGGGGTTCATAATGCTTTGCAAGGGCAGGTCGTGGCGCTGGCCGACGTCATAATCGTTAAAGTCGTGGGCCGGGGTGATTTTCACGCAACCCGTCCCAAAACTGGGGTCAACATAGTGATCTGCGATCACTGGAATGACGCGGTCGCTCAGCGGCAGGGAAACCGATTGGCCAATCAAGTGCTTGTACCGAGGATCATCTGGGTGCACGGCCACCGCCGCATCACCGAGCATTGTCTCGGGCCGGGTGGTTGCAACTTCGATAAAGGTGGTGGGCATATCTGTCATGGGATAGCGGATATGCCAAAGAAAACCGTTTTCTTCTTCCGAGATGACCTCAAGATCGGAAATTGACGTTTCTAATTTGGGGTCCCAGTTCACCAAGCGTTTGCCGCGATAAATCAGGCCTTCCTCGAACAGGCGCGTAAAGACTTCAATGACGGCGAGGCTTAAGCCTTCATCCAGCGTAAAGCGTTCTGTTTCCCAGTGTAGGGACGCGCCCATGCGCCGCAGTTGCTGGCTGATTTGACCGCCGGATTGATCTTTCCAATCGAAGGCCCGTTCAATGAAGGCCTCTCTTCCGATATCAAGCGGTTTAAGGTTTTCTTTGGCTAATTGCTCAGCGACAATTAATTGCGTTGAGATGCCGGCATGATCCGTACCCATCTGCCACAAGGTGTTGTATCCCTGCATGCGTTTGCGGCGAATGACCGCATCGACCAGGCTGTGCTGGAAGGCATGGCCCATATGCAAGGTGCCGGTAACATTGGGCGGCGGGATTGCAATTGAAAAAGCGGGGCCTTGGCCACTGGGTGCAAAATAGCCAGCGGATTCCCAGGTCTCATACCAGCGCTGCTCTAGGGTCTTTGGATCGTACTTTTCCATGTTGCTCGATGGGATTTAAAAAGCAGAAGTATACACGCGAGTTCGCCTAAAGATCAGGTTCTTTAGATGGCTGCGGCTTAGGGTCTAGCAAATCGATGATTTCGGTTAAATCGGTCACGATGGTTCGGCGTATTTGGTTGAGGACTTGATCCGTATACTCGCTCGCAAGCTGCCTTGCTTGCGCTTCCGTAAAGGGTGTTGGAATGGATGCAGAGGTCAGCGCGGCAAAGACGTCTTGGAAAAGGTCTAAGCTATCCGGGTCGTAGGCAGGATCGCGTGAGGCGATTTTTGTGGCGTTAGCGGATTTTGCAGGGGCTCGCGCCGGTTTGCTGGTTTTGGGTCGGCGCAAGGGCGCGCTATCGCTGAGTAGGGGGATTTGATGGGCGCCTGGTGTGGCGCGGTCTTTGGATTGCTTGTGGGTCATCGGCCCGCCATTTTATGATACTTCAAGGGGTAGCCTCGGGTCTTATAAAATCGAAAGCGTTCTCGAGCAGCATCCCGTTTTTCGTCATCCTTTGGCACAATTTCTGCGACCCGATTGAATCGACTGAAAAATTCTGGAATGCCAGGATTTAAATTAATCAGCACATCATGATGCTTAACGGGTACGGCTTCGTGACAAATCAGAACTGGCGCGCGGGCATTTTCTTGGGCTCGTTCATGGGGGATAAAGGCTGTTGCCTTGAAGGACCAGAGCAGGGCGTCCAAGGCGCTGGCCTGGGTTTCTGAGCTCACGTGAACGTGAATTTGATGTCCTAGCCGGTATACTTTTTCGATCAACCGACAAGCGAAGACCAGTGGGTCTTCGCTGGATTCGATCTGATAGAAGTCCACTTGGGTCAAGCGCCGCGGCCCTCTAGCTGCAGAAGATATTCGGTTAAGAGTGCAACCGGTCTGCCGGTCGCGCCTTTTTTCGTGCCCGCCCACTTAAAAGAGGTGCCGGCAATATCCATATGGGCCCACCGATATTTCTTTGCAAATCGGGCTAGGAAGCACGCGGCCGTAATGCTGCCGGCTTCTTTGCCACCGATATTCTGCATGTCCGCAAATGCACTATTGATCTGCGGTTGGTAGGTCTCCCAGATTGGTAGTTGCCAGGCTCTGTCGCGGGTTTGTTCGCCCGCCGCGATCAGATTGCGGGCAACCTCGTCATCATTTGAGAAGACCGCAGAGGCTTGGCTGCCGAGCGCCATAATAACGGCGCCGGTCAAGGTCGCGACATCAACAACGGTGGCCGGGTTGAATTTTTCAACGTAGGTCAGCGCATCGCATAAAACGAGTCGGCCCTCAGCATCGGTATTTAATATCTCGACTGTCTGGCCCGACATGGTTGTGACAATATCGCCAGGTTTTGAGGCTCTTGCGGATGGCATGTTCTCGGCGCAGGCAAGCACGCCCACAACGTTCATTTTAGGTCCGATTTCAGCAATGGTTTTGAGGGTTCCGAACACGGAGGCGGCGCCGCACATGTCGTAAATCATCTCCCACATCCCAGCCCCGCCTTTTAAACTGATGCCGCCGGTGTCAAAGGTAATACCCTTGCCGACCAGAACGTGCGGTTTCACGCTGGCCGCTGTGCCGCGATATTGAATGATGATCATTTTGCCGGGTTCATCACTGCCTTTGCTGACCGACAAGAAAGCGCCCATACCCAGTTTCTGCATTTGTTTTTCGTCAAGAACTGTCGTTGTTAGGCGGTCATATTGTTTGGCCAGCGCCTTGGCCTGATCCGCAAGGTAGGTCGGGGTGCAGAGATTACCGGGCGCATTGCTGAGGTCTTTGGTGGCGGTTTTTCCAATTGAGAGTGCCCCGCCGAGCTTAACGCCTTTTTTGAGGGCTTTGCTGCGATCGGCTTCCGCGAGTAGTTCAACGCTGGCAAGGGTCAAGGGTGCGCTCTTGGTTTGTTTGCCCTTCATCGCCAGATATTGATAAGCGGCATCGCTGAAGGTCTCGGTGAGTTTGGTGGCAAGCCAAGTGTCGTCTCGATCGCAGACGATGACGTCATCAAGACTGATAACGAGTTTTTTGATGGGTAGCGATTTCGTGGTGTTTGCGATGGCGGTTGCTGCGGTGATGAGTCGATCAGCATCGAGTTCGTTACGTTTACCAAGGCCTAAGATAATACACCGGTCAAGGTTTGTGCCTTCCAGGTCGTGCAGAATCAAGGTTTGTCCGGCTTTGCCAGAGAAGTCATCGCGCTTGAGCAACTTGGCCAGACGGCCCGCCGACTGCGCGTCAACGTGGCGTCCCATGCTCGACAGTTTGAAGTCATCAAAACAACCAAGGATGAGGCCTTGGACTCTGGATTTGGGTAAGGTGTTGGGTTTAACAGAAAACTGCATGAAATTTCCTTTAAGGGTCTGAGCAAAATAAGTGTACAACGATTATACTGATTATCGATCCCGCAGAATCCAATTCCTATGATTCTCTTTCGTTATCTTTCTCGTGAAGTTTTTACGGCAATGGCGATTATAGCCTTTGTTGTGTTTGTGATCGCGTCAGGTTCCAGATTGAGCCGGTATTTATCGGATGCGGCAACCGGTGCGCTGAGTGGCGAGTTGATTGGTTGGCTATTGTTATACCGCCTACCGGGTTTCTTAGAATTGATATTACCCGTCAGTTTTTTTCTAGCGATCATGTTGGCTCACGCTCGGCTTCATGTTGATAACGAGTTACAAGTCCTCAATAGCGCAGGGTTCGGAGAAGGGCGGCTGATTCGGTTAACTTTGGTTCAAAGTCTGTTTGTCATGCTGCTGACGTCCTTGATTGTGTTCTGGTTGCGGCCGGCAGCCGAATTAGGAATCCAAGAAGTTAAGGCGTCTCAGAAGTCCATGACCGAGTTCGATTTGCTGATTCCTGGCCGATTTCAAGTATTGAATTCTGGCTCGAGGGTGACCTTTGTGCAATCTTTGTCGGAAGATCAGTTGCTTGAAAATATTTTTATGACTGAGCGGGCGGTGAATGATTTGTCCGAGGATGCGAAAGTCGTGACCATGGTTGCAGCCAGTGGCGAGGCGCGTCTTGATGCGTCCGGGGATCGATTTCTAGTATTGCAGGATGGGCGTCGATACCGCTCTGTCAGTGGTGGCAAGGCGCATCAAGTGATTGTTTTTGAGGAGTTTGGGCAGCGCCTGCAGCGTGATCAGTATGATATTGAGAGTGCAGAGGTCAGAGAGCGTTCGCTTGGCGCGCTTTTGCAAGCGCCTGATCGCGCGGCTTGGGCTGAAATTCAGTGGCGTCTGAGTCTGGTTCTGATGATTCCAATTCTGGTGTTGTTGGCAGTGCCCCTTGGCCGAGTTGAGCCAAGGGACGGCCGGTTTTCGAGAGTCGCCCCTGGGGTGCTGCTGTGCTTTTTGTATTTGGTATTGCTCTCCGGGGCGCGTTCAGCCGTGACGGAGGGCCGGTTCCCGGTCATGCCAGGTCTTTTTTCGGTGCATTTAGGGTTTCTCATATTAGCGGTCATTCTGCTGAATGCCGGAGAGAAGTCGTTAAACTGGTTTAAAACGAAGCGAAAACGATGATGCCTTTTATCTTGTTGCGATATGTCGGGTTGGAGGTTTTGAAAGCGATTCTGCTGGCGTTATTTGCCTTGGTTGGGCTGCTGGCGGTATTCACGGTTTTAGAAGAGGTCCAGGCTTTTCAAAATCAATACGGTTTTTTCAATGCCTTAAAGTTTGTGGCGCTGAGCCTGCCGCGTTTGTTTTATGAAACGATTCCATTTGGGGTTTTGATTGGTGGACTGGTTGGCTTGGGCGGGCTTGCTGCTCGGAGCGAATTAATCGTGATGCGGGCCTCGGGTTTATCGACTTATCAGATTGTCGGTTATGCGATGCTGCCTGCGGCCTTGGTGGCGCTGGTGGGTACGGCGGTTGGGGAGTTTGTGCTGCCCCAGGCGGAGCGCGATGCACGTTTGGGTCGACAGCAGGCGCGTGAGCAGGCTGAAACCATTGCGCCGGAATTTGGTGTTTGGACGCGAGATGGCTTGGCCTTCTTGCATTTAGAGTCCGTTCGAGATCATCAAATAAAGGGCTTAAACTGGTATCTGTTTGATGACAGCCAAACCTTGATTTTAACGCGAACTGCGGCCGAAGCTTCTTTTCAAGGCGATTCGGAGGCTGGTTTTTGGGAGATGCGCGAGGTGACCGAGGTGCGGTATTTCTCAGACGGCAGTGCATCGGATTATTGGGCGACAAAACGCTGGGATACTCAAATTACACCGAGCACGCTGGGCAGTGAATTGTTGGTTCAACCGCAAAGGATGTCGGTTTCATCCCTTGATGAGAAAATTGATCATCTAGACGCGCAAGCGCTCAATAGCCAAACCTATCGATTGGGTTATTGGTCTAAGCTCCTGCAGCCATTGGTTGCGCTCGCGCTGCTTTTGTTAGCGGCATCAGTGGTGTTTGGACCGCTGCGCGCGTCATCGGTGGGAATGCGCGTATTCAGCGGGCTTGTGTTGGGGGTGTTGTTTAAGTTCTGCCAAGACCTCCTTGCACCGGTTGCCTTGGTTTTTGGCATAGCGCCAATGCTTGCGGTTATTTTGCCGATCTTGATCTGCACTGCGTTTGGTTGGTGGCAGCTGCGTCGGGTGGCCTAGCTGACGGCTAGGGTTTGGGTAGTTGAACGACCCGGGTGCCAGTCAGTAAGTCGTGTAGTGCCGCCCGCTCAGGGTTGACCAAGATCCAAAATAGCCCCAAGCCGAGGCAGCCCATGGTGGGCGTTGCGACCAGAAAGCGCTGAATCGCTTGTCGTCGGTTGAGTGTCCCGCCAGCGGGTTGAATCACCACCAGTCGCCAGACCTGCATGCCTAAGGTTTGGCCCTTGAACGTCCAAAAATAGACATAAAAAGCCATTAGTTCCAAATAAAGGAAGCCTTGGTAGAGCGGCCCGCCTAATGATTCGCCAAGGTCCGTCACGGCGAGAATTGCAAGGCTGCTCAGCATCCAAATCGCAAGAATGAGGAAGCTGTCATAGATAAGGGCGGCGATCCGGCGGCGCATGCCGGCGTTGGGTAACGTCAACCGATCTTGGTCGGTGAAATCTTTTGGGTTTCGGGCAGGTGGTGAATGGGTCATTGCTTAAACGGTTCAACTTTTAATTTGTGGGGCCTGTCGGATTCGATTACAGCAGTCGTTATGGCGAAAGCATAAAGGTTGCATCACATTCAGCAATGACTTCAAGGGTGTCTTGGCGCCTGATTTCGGAAGCCATCATGGCCAAGCGGCCCTTCCTTTTTAGGCACCAGCTTTTGAGTTGGGTCGGGACGCCAGTCGGTAATGGGGCTTTGTATCGAAGGTTGCACTTGGCTGTCACCGCGGGCTCGCCCTGTAAGAATAACCAGTTGGCCATGACGTCATCGAGGGCGCTGAAGATGATGCCGCCATGTGTGATACCGCTGTAACCGCAATGAAACTTGTCCGGTGTAAAGGCGGCGGTGCAGTACTCGCCCTCTAATTGAAACGAAAGTTTCAGGCCATTTGGGTTATCGGGTCCGCAGACAAAACATTCGCTGGCAGCGAGCGGGTTAGTCGATTGGGCATTTGAATTCACGGCATCGTTCTCTTTGTTGGGAGGATTTTTAGTCACAAAATGTTTGTGAAATAACAGGCAAGATTATCGGGTGAGTATAGGTTAACCGATGCGGCGCTTGAGGCGGTACTTGTTGGTGGTGATCGGAGTAAGTCTTTAATCGGCAAGGTCAACAGAAGGTTTGGTTTTGATGATAAAGATGGCGGCGTTGCTCGAGCAGGCGCGGGCATGACGATCATGCTTGCAGTTCTGGTGTCGGCTCTGCGGTTCTCTGCAGGGCGGTGCCGCGCGTGACCGCCTCAACTTGATCGCAAAGGGTATCGACCTGATTGGATGAAAGCCCGGCGGTGCTGATTTCTGGGTGGATACGCAGGGTGACCGCACCGGGTCGCCAGTCCAGTGTCTCGGTCGGGAGTAGGCGTTCTGTGCCTTCAATCGTCGTGGGTAGAACGGGTAGGCTCAGATCGATTGCCAGTCGGAAGGCGCCTTTTTTAAAGGGCACAACTTGTCCGGGCTTAGTGCGCGTGCCCTCCGGAAAAAATAGGATGCACATGCCATTGACCAATTTGTGTGCGGCGTGTTGGATGCTTTCTACCGCGCTCGTTGAGTTCGAGCGGTCAATGATGATGTGTCCCATTGCTTGGCAGGCCGCGCCGATGATGGGTACGCGCCGCAACTCTTTTTTCATAACCCACTTTAGTTCGGTCGGTAGGTAGCCGTAGATCAACAAAATATCGAGCGCGCTGATGTGGTTGGCGGTGATGACATAGGATTGGTTGGGTCGAAGATGCTCGAGCCCTTCGATGGAAACCGTCATCCCGAGCATGCGGCTGTTAAACCTTGCCCAGGCGACGGCGAGGGTTCGCGATCCTAGGTCGCCATAGCCAAGGAGTGCAAGCACAATGATGCCGGCCCCAAAAATAACGGTTGATAAGCCAAAGCAGGGTATCGCAATCAACCACTTGTAAAACGCGCGGGTGCCATTGGTCATGATCAAATGCTCATAGCAGTTAGGCGCTAGCCAGTAAGCCCTTTTGGCCGAGCGCCCTTAACGGTGGTTCGTAGCATTTCCCGGCGATGCCCATGGTAATCCGAGGTCGCGCAGTGCTGTGTGCAGCGATTATCCCACATCACGAGCGTTTGGGGTTGCCATCGCACCCGGCAGGTAAAAGAGGGTTGCGTCACAAATTGGTTTAAGTAATCGAGTAACGGTTTGCTTTCGGCTGCTGTCATGTTCTCGAAACGAAGGGTGTAGGTTGGGTTGACCCAAAGCGCTGGACGGCCTGTGACATCATGGATTCTGATTACGGGGTGTGCTTGCTCGGGTGGCTCGTCAGTCTCTTTGGTGATGACCATGTTTTCAAGTTGGTTTTGAAGCGTGCTGTTTGGGCCGTACGAGCGGGTTGCGCTGTGCAGGCTATTGAGTGGGGCTAGGAGGTTTTTAAGGCCCTCTGAGAGCGCGTCATAGGCGAGGTATAGATTGGTAAAGAGGGTGTCGCCGCCATGCGGTGGCGTCTGCTGTGCATATAGGAGCGTCCGGCTTGGGGGTTCGCTCTGAAACGTGAAATCGGTATGCCATCCCGAGCCGAAGCTCACCGGTGATCGCTCGGATGCGGCCTTAATGATGGGAACAACGTCTGGATAGTCAGCGAGTCCCTGAAGGTAGGGTGTCTCACCTGGTCCGCCCAGTTCGTGGGTCAGCGCCAGTAAGGTGGCGGGGGTTAAGCTTTGGCCCGGAAAGACAAGGACAAGGTGTTCATGAAACGCAATCTCAATCTGCTTGCGAGTTTGGTCGGTGAGATTGTTTAGATCAACGTTCTCAATCTCGGCGCCCAATGCGCCCGTTAAGGGGTGAATCCTCATGCGTTTAGCTCCAACGAATCGTGTTCAGGCCGTAACAAGGCAATGAACCGTGCCATCTATAGTGAGTGAGATCATTGTGGTCTTTTTAAACGGAAATGGCGTGCTTTTAAAGCGCCAGCCTTGATCTTTAATTGGCTTATGCGGTGATCGGGCCTCTGGTGCGAGGGTGAGCACTCTGGATTTAAGGGGTGGGTGGTGTGCGCCGAGTTGCCCATGGCTATTGGTGTAAGTTCCGGCTTAAGTTGCTCTGGCCTTAAAGCGTATGGTAATTTATGTTAGTAATTACGTAACATATAACATATATTAATCGTGAAGACTGCAGGCGAGATGGCCGCAGGCACGCCTGAGCGATGGCAAGCATTGGGTTGCCATCACGACTTTGGTGAAGGGTTAAAATCGTGATAAAGCCTGAAGCAGGATGATGCGAGATGCGCTAAGAACGTGTTGAGGCGCCATAATAAAGGGCAATTCAGATGGTGGATCAAGAAACAAATAGCAATCACGAGACCTTCACCGACCGAGTTCAACAGGCACGCGCACACTACGAGCAACAGGCCGGCTTAGGCAAATCCTTGGCTTCGCCTCGGATCCGGTTGGGTCTGGCGCTTTATCGCGGTGGGCCGGCGTCCATAGTCGCTTTGAGTGAGCAGCTCAAAATTTCTCACCCTGCTGTGGTCCAGATCGCTCGGAACTTGATGGCGGCAGAATATGTGGCTGATTATCGAGATCGCCGAGATAAACGCAGAAGATTGTTAGCACTTACTAACTCTGGTCGGTATTATTTCTCTGGGCTCTCTGCGCATGCAGAGCTGGAATCAGAGATGCTTGCCAATCTGGCGACTGCGGTCGGGTTGCCTGACCTTCTTGCGCGTTGGGCGCAAGAGATTGCCATGCAGCCGCTGAGCCAGCGATTTGAAAGTGCGATCTCAAACATCACGATCGCATCTTATCGTGCGGAATTTAAAGCGAGTTTTGAGCGCCTTAATCGGCGCTGGATTGAAGCCAGTTTTGAAGTTGAAGACCGAGATCAAGCGGTCTTTGATGATCCCGTAGCCAAAATTCTGACCCCGGGCGGAACCATTTTTTGTGCGGTCACCGCTGGTGGCCAAGTTGTCGGTACCTGCGCGTTGCTGCGCCAGAACCCTCGGCGGGCGGAGCTGGCTAAAATGGCCGTTCAAGAGCAATTTCAAGGCTTTGGCCTGGGTCGGCGACTCGGCCAAGCGGTGATCGATTATGCCGAAGCCGCTGGTTTTGAGGATATCGTGCTCGAGTCTAATCAGCGTCTTAAACCGGCGATATCGCTCTATCGGTCTCTTGGCTTTATCGAAGAAAAAGCAGCCGTGACGTCCGACTATGCGCGCGCGGATATTTTTATGGTCAAAACGCTAGGCCGGGTTAAAGCCAAAGGTTAACAGCCCAAAGTTAACCTTGCCGTTGTAGCCTTTGTAGCCGTTGTAACAGGTGCGCTCAAACAGGCAGCGCAAGGGGTTGACCTGCTCTATGCTAAACTTTTTGGGTTAGATCTCGGTTAGGAGTAAAAAATGGATTCAGATCAATCAATTTTTGAGCGCATTATGTCGGGCGATATTCCTTCTGAGTTGCTCTATGAAGATGATCAGGCAATTGTGATCAAAGATATTAATCCCCAGGCCCCAATCCATATTCTATTGATTCCCAGAGTCAAGATCCCAAGGCTGGTGGACGCGGATGAGTCTCATCAAGCCTTGCTTGGTCATCTCCTGCTGCTTGCTGGAAAAATGGCGAAGCAATTGGGTTGTGATGAGGCCTTTCGGTTAATCATCAATAATGGCGCCGAGGCGGGCCAAACCGTTTTCCATCTCCATCTTCATATCTTGGCGAATAAGTCGTTTGAAGAAGGTCAGTTGGCCACTGCCTTTGGTTAAAAGGGGATGCACGATCGGTGATGATCGCTAGCGCCCCATTGATCAAGGAGTTTGCAGGTCGTTTTGGGCGCGCTGATGCGGCATCCAAGCGGCCTTTCAACCGCGCTTAACCGAGCGCAGGCAAGGTGCTGGCGGATATCGCGACCCCCGATCGAGCCGACGGCAATCGATTCAAGGCTGCCCTCGATAGGTTGAGGGCCCTACTCGAAAAAATGCACACTGCCCGAGTCAAGATCATAGTAGGCACCACAGATCTGCAGCTGGCTCGCGGCGACGAGTCCTTCCAGAGCGGATGAGCCATGTTTGAGTTGGTTCACAGAAGCTCGGACGTTTGCCCGCATGCAATGATAGGCGAGGGCTTTTTGATCCGTCACCGCGTTAGCCTCGACAAGGCTCGTCATGCTGGGGGCAATTCGGTCAACAATGGATTTTAGGTTGTCCGTTGCATGATCCCCAGGGTTCTGCATGTGGTGCAATGTCGCATCGATGGCGCCGCAGCGCGTATGTCCCATCACGACAACCAGCGGTACTTGAAATTGTAACGCGGCAAATTCAACGCTGCCAATCTGAGACGGCGCGACAATATTGCCCGCCACGCGTATGACGAAGAGATCGCCTGGGCCCTGATCAAAGATAATCTCAACGGGTACACGGGAGTCAGAGCAGCCCAGGATGATGGCGACCGGATTTTGATCGGTATAATCATTGGCGCTTTGCCAAGGCTTTGGGCTGGATAAACCCTCCCGAAATCGCGTGTTGCCAGCGATGAGCGCGTCAAGAACTGAATTTGCTAAAGTCATACGCCCTCGCTATTTCCAAAATTGTCCTAAAGTGCAGTCTGCCGAAACGAGTCGTGATGCGCCGTTGGCAGCAGGCTGCGGGGCAAATTCTAACACTCAGATTGGAACGAGCGGATCTTTTTTGGCGCTTGCTGCTTGGACTGTTGCAAGCCGGTCGATACACTGGTGGCTGGATAAAGCGCTATCGAAAGGATCACGCGAGACGGTTGTACTTGCTAGAAGACATCGGCGTCATCAGTGCTGCAAGCCATGGGTTCGCCGCCGGATAGTGGGATCGAGACAATAAAAGAGGTTATGCACGTGTTTGATTATATTGTGATTGGCGCTGGTTCAGCCGGCTGCGTTATGGCCGCAAGGCTTGCCGAGGCGCACAGCGTCTTGCTGATTGAAGCGGGCCGCGCCAACCCCGCTTGGGATTTTAGACTGCACATGCCGGCGGCGTTATCCGAAGTGTTGACCTCGACACGCTACAATTGGGCCTTCGAGACCGAGCCAGAACCCTTTTTAGGGCAGCGCAACCTGTACTGTCCCCGCGGCAAAGTGGTGGGCGGATCCTCTTCAATTAACGGCATGATTTTTGTTCGCGGTCATGCGGAGGACTTTAATCGCTGGTCTGAGGTTTATGGCGCAAGCGGTTGGTCTTATGAGGACGTGCTGCCGTTTTTTAAGGCGAGCGAGACGAAAGCGGGCGGTGATCCGGATTATCGAGGTCATACGGGTCCCTTAAAAATCACCAATGGTGATACGAGCTCGCCCCTTTGCCAGGCCTGGTTAGAGGCCGGCGAATCACTCGGGTTTGGCCGAACTCCGGATTTTAACGGTGAAACCCAAGAGGGTTTTGGCCCCTTTGATCGAACGGTTGCAGATGGCCTACGCCAAAGTGTCGCCCGGGCCTATTTGTCACCCAAAAATAACCTAGGCTTATCGGGGCTCACGATTCTGACCCAAGCGGAAGTGCAGCACATAGCGTTTGACGGCGATCGAGCGGCGGGCGTGCAAGTGTTGGTGGATGGACGGCTTAAATCATTTCAAGCAAGCCGGGAGATTATCCTTTGTGCCGGGGCGATTAAAAGCCCACAAGTCTTGATGCGATCTGGGATTGGATCGGAATCAGCCTTGAAAGCGTCGGGGATAGAATGTCTTGCACCGAGGGACGAGGTTGGTCAGAACTTGCAGGATCATTTAGAGGTCTATGTTCAAGCGGCTTGTCCGAAACCGGTTTCGTTATATCCCTCGACCCGAGGCTTGAGAAAGTTAGCGGTGGGCGCACAGTGGTATTTAACCAAGCGCGGCGATGGCGCGACCAATCATTTTCATACCGGCGCCTTTTTGAGAAGTGGATTGGATTACGGTTATCCGGATTTGCAGTTCCATTTTCTGCCGGTTGCGATGGATTATGACGGTAAGGATTCCTATCGGGGACACGGCTTTCAAGTCCATGTTGGGCCGATGAAGCCAACGAGCCGTGGCAGCATTACGCTGAATCCGAAAGACCCCGGCCTGGCTCCCAAGATCTTGTTTAACTACAACGCGACCGAGCAAGATCAACAGGTGATGCAGCGCGGCATTGAACTCGCTCGGGAATTGATAAACAGCCCACCTTTTTCCGAATTGAAAGGCAAGGAACTCAGACCAGGGCCAGTCGATTTGCCAGATTTTGTACATCGTTTTGGCGAGAGTGCGTATCACCCATCTGGAACCTGTCGAATGGGTCGTGATGCCGATGCGGTTGTCGCACCGGACGGTGTTGTTAATGGCGTTTCTGGATTGCGGGTTGTGGACGCATCGATCATGCCTGAGATTACCAATGGCAATTTAAATGCCGTGGTCATTATGATGGCTGAAAAAATTGCGGCCCAAATCCTCAAGCGCTGAGAGATGAGGCGGGTTTTCAGCCTAAGGTCCCGTGTTCGGTTTGAAGTTTAGAGCGCCGTGAGAACTGGGTAAATCTGAGAAGGAGACGCGCAGTGGGTTATCAAAATCAGGCTTGGCTCGATCAGTGGCGCGAACCGGTGATCGATCCGGATCAGTTGATCTGTGACCCGCATCACCACCTTTGGGATCATGTAACGCATCGTTATTTGCTGGATGAATTCAAACAGGATTTAGACAGTGGCCATCGGGTGGTGAGTACTGTCTTTGTAGAGTGCGCCAGCATGTATAACGTGGACGCGGCAGTCGCCTTGGCGCCGGTCGGCGAAACGGAATTTGTCAATGGGGTGGCGGCGATGTCCGCCAGCGGGGCTTATGGCACAGGGCGTATTGCAGCAGGCATTGTGGGGTTTGCTGATCTGATGCTCGGGCGCGAGGTGGCAGCGGTGTTGGATGCGCACATGGTGGCGAGCTCGCGATTTCGGGGTATCCGGCACACAACTGGATGGCACGAAAGCCAGAGTATTCGTAATTCCCACAGCAATCCGGTTGCGGGTCAGATGGGTGATTCGACCTTTCGGGAGGGGTTTGCCGAGTTGGCGCCGCGTGGACTGAGTTTTGATGCTTGGTTCTATCATCCGCAACTGAAGGAGCTGATTGATTTAGCGGATGCGTTTCCTAACACGCAAATCATATTAGATCATTTTGGTGGCCCCCTAGGCGTTGGGCCCTATGAAGGCAAAGCTGCGGCAGTATTTGAGGTTTGGCGCAAAGACATGATGATCTTAGCCAAACGGCCCAATGTGGCGGTTAAGTTAGGTGGACTGGTGATGCCCATTAACGGCTTTGGACTGCACAAACGCCGCAAGCCGCCAACCTCGGATGAGTTAAAGGCGTTAACCGGTGATTATTATCGATGTGCTATCGAGGAATTTGGCCCTGAGCGCTGTATGTTTGAAAGTAATTTTCCGGTGGATCGGCAGAGCTGCTCTTACTTGGTGCTTTGGAATAGCTTTAAGAAATTGGTCAAGGATGCCTCGCCGGATGAAAAGGCCTCGTTGTTTCACGATACCGCGACTCGAATCTATCGGCTCTGATTGGCCGCAATAAATTGCCAAGAGGGCCGATGACAAAAGAAGCACGGCGCACGCTGCCGCTTAGATGGTTGCTTTTGGCCTTTTCGATACTGTTTGTGCTGGTTTACCGCGCGTCCGGTGGGCGCCTCATGAATACGCTGGCCGGACGATTTTTCTTGTCGATTGGATTGGCAGACGATCCGGTAAAGCCATTTTGATTCCCCTGATGTATGTCCCAGACGATGATGCGGTTTACCGGGTTGCCGCTCAAGGTGGTGCTGAGCAGCATCCGGTTTGGTATTACAATTTAATCGAATCTCGGACGGTTACCCTTTAAGTCCAAGGGCGAAAGCGAGTGTTGGGGGTTGAGACGGTCTCGACCGAGGCGGGGCCGCGCGTTTGGGATCGATGCGTCGAGTGCTATCCAGGCTATGCGCTCTATCAGGCTCGAACCGAGAGAAAGATGCCTGTCTTGATCTGCGCCTCTCCGTGATTAATTGTCTTAAGAATGTCTTGTTCCTTGGCCCAGATAAGCGATTTCTGTTCAAGCTCCTGTTGCCGAAAGTCTGATAGTTTCGTTTTCTCAGCAGCTAAATTCTTCAAAGTAACCCATGGAACAGATGCCAAAGCCGCGGCGCAGTATTTAATGCCAGCTATTTCTAGGGTCCAGCCTTTTAAATGCGCTGTCACTTCTGTCATGAGCGTCGTTCCAATCATTAGTTGTTAAGACGTTATCCGAATTAAAGCGACTATTTCAGGACGCTATGGTTTATTTTGCGCGATGAAATGCGGCATTTGGTTAGCCTGTAATTAGGCTTTTGGTCACAAAAATTGTTAGTTGCGGCCCGCAACCGCCTTGGTATTACTGGCTTTGTGATAAGCGCTAGGTTTCCGTCAAAGACATTGGCCAAAGCTCGTTGTTATCAATCAACCCCGATTAATGTCACCGACTGATTCGTCTTCTTAGTTTAGCTAAGGGGTCTTAAAATCATGGGTAGGGATTTGTAATGTTTCCAGCAGCATCGGCTTGTAGCGATTGAGTAATGCGAGCGTAATGGCGACCGTCTCTGCATCGATTAAACCGGTAAAATTATCCGGCCTGTAATGCATTTGGAAAGCGCGTGTGGCGCGTTGAGATTGATGATCCTGCTCCCCGGTTACGTCAATGGGGTACCCAACAAGTGCCAAAGCGGATTGCGCGCGGGCGATGCCCAGGGGATTGCCGGTGATCCAATCAAGGTAAAATGCCTTGTCACGCTCAAAGTACCAGGCGCCAATACCGGCTTGATGTAGCGTCTGCCAAGGGAACTGCGGACCAGGGTCGACTTTGCGATCGGGGGCAATATCGGCATGGCCGACGACATTAACGGGTGATATTTCTGGGTGACGCTCGATGATGCCTTGTATCAATTGAATAAGGACCGCAATTTGATCGCTCGGGTAGTCTTCGAATCGGCAAAGTGCCGCCAGCGGTTTTAGTTGTTTGGTAAGGGTAGCATCGCTTGCGCAGCCGGATCGGTTAACGAGCTCGATGCCAATGCTGCGATCATTTAATGCTGTTTCTCGGAACCACTGGCTTTCGCCGGCGTGCCAAGCGCGGGCTGTTTCAGAGACCAGTTTGAAAATCTTTAACGTGGCATAAGGGTAGGAAGCGTCATCGAGTCTTGGAATCAGGTAATGCGCGCTCACCGGACGGTCAGATGTCTGTGTGAGGGCTTTAAGGGATGGATCAAAGGCCTCCGAGGTAAAATGAATCACTAAATGATTGACGCGACTGTTCTGATTTTCAGAGGGCACCTCGACTAACGGTAGTGTGCTGCAGCCAGTGAGCAGCATCAGGGCCAATAGGGCTTTGCCAACTTGCGCGGTTTGATTCATTGAGGCTCGCCCTTGCTTGTATCGGTTGAGAACAAGAGTTTACCGATTGGGTATAAGCCGTTCCAGACTCGGAAGGGCTATAAGGGCTGCAAGACTCTGCGCGGCGACAAGCATTCGTCGTTAGATGCATAAAGTAGGTTGCAAGTGTCAAGCTGGCTCGACTGGCGCTGCTGCGCGGCAATCGAACGTACTGACCGAGTTGCCCAAAGCAAGCCGGAATGCGCTGTGTGGAATGCCGCAACCAGCTGGGTCAATACCGCGCAAGGGCCCATCTCATCATGCGCCAATAAAGACAAGGCGCTGCAGGCTAATCCAGTGCAACCGCTCGCGGGAAGGTTCTTGAATCATCTGAACGCCCCGCACGCGTTGTTTGTTGTTGACTGATGAGTTGTCGCAGCAAGCCGCTAAGGCCTTTGGCGGATCGGTGATCCATTGCATCGAGCGTTGCCGTGAGTCCTGCTAGGGCGAAGGGCAAATCGATCGCACCTCTTGCAGGGTTCTGCAGCATTGTTAAAAAGGCTTCAACCTGGACGGCTAGATCCGCTGGCGTTTCGCTCGACCGGGTCAGTTGATCAAGGTAGGCGCGGGCAACGACGGGTTCAGCTGGCCAGGTAACCGGCTGTTGTTGTTGTGGATTAAACGTTGTGCCTTGATCTGCTAGCGCTGCCGCGGCAATTTCATTTGTTGAAAGGTGCTCGCTGGGCGTGAGGGTTAAAACGTCTAGGCCTCTAACAATCTCGGTTGCATAAATGCGACCTTGATACCAGTAGCTCGACCAATAACCACCGGTAACCAAGTGGGTGGGGTGGATTGGCCCGCGGTCAAAATAGCCGATTTCAACCGGCGCCTTGGAATCTGTAAAGTCGATTACGGAGATGCCGCCCTGGTACCAGGCTTGTACAAAGATGTCTCGGCCCGGAACTGGGACAATTGCACCATTGTGTGCGACACAGTTCTCTTCCTTGGTCTGCGGTGCCGGGAGTTTGTAGTAAGACTGGAAGACCAGCTTTTGATCGACAATGTCAAAGATGGCATTTGCCCCCCAGTTCATTGGATCAAAGGTGCGGCAGCGTGGTCTGCCGCCACCGCCCCACTCATCGGTAAATAAAACCTTTGTGCCGTCGTTGTTAAAGGTCGCCGAATGCCAGTAGGCAAAGCCTGTATCGGTGACCGCGTCAAGACGCTGCGGCTTTAAAGGATCAGCGATATTGAAAATAATCCCGTTACCGGAGCAGGCACCCGCGGCGATGTTGGCTTGCGGGTAGACCGTAATGTCATGGCATTGATTGGTTTGGCTTGTCTCTTGAGAGGTCTCGTCGTGTTTTCCGCCGCGCCATAGACCGGCCATTTGACCGGTCTCAAGATCCTCAAAGACGGTCGGGCTGTCTATAATGCGCGCGTCGCCCGGGTTCTTTACGGGGATCTCAATCACGTCGATACGAAACAGGGCCGTGCGGGTGTCCCCAGCGATGTTGCCGACGCAGCCAGCAAGTTCTTCTTCTTTTCGAACATTCGAGGTGCCGGAATTGTAGACGATGATGCGTTCGTCATCGCTCGCAACCACTGAATGGGTGTGGGAGCCGCGACAGGTTTGAACTTGCCCGACCTGTATGGGGCGCTCAAGATTGCTGATATCAAAGATCCTGAGGCCGCGAAAGCGCTCGGTACTAATGTCGTCAGAGATGCCTTGAAGGCCGCAGTCAACTCGGCCTCGATTGTCTTCGACCGACATCAAAAGCAAATCACCGACGATCGAGACATCGCCCTGTCCGCCGGGGCAAACAATGGAGCTAATCAGTGCAGGGCGCTCACCGGTTTCGATTTTATAAAGATTGATGCCGTGATAACTGCCAACTGCGAGTAAGTCGCCTGAAAACGCCATGTCGGTATAAGA
Source organism: Pseudomonadales bacterium (assembly GCA_017854255.1). GTDB lineage: Bacteria > Pseudomonadota > Gammaproteobacteria > Pseudomonadales > Azotimanducaceae > UBA9926. The sequence continues at coordinate 6,404 of JAFMIA010000012.1, read as the reverse complement.
AAAGCTCAGTAATGGCGAGCGCTTGGATCTTTCGGATGGTTTTTCTTCAGAATCGCGGCCGTGCTCGAGGTTGCCTTCAGGGCTGGCTAATTGTTGAAACCAATGCGTCGTTTGTGCGAACCAGGAGGTGTCTGGTGCCGCCTTATCTGATTTTTTGGCACGTAATGGGGGTAGGCCAGACGGGTTGTTGGGGTCGAAAAATCCTGGCGGTTTTGGCAGGCTCGCTTGGAGCGTCATGTTGTGCGCGGCCTCAGCAGCGTCTCGAAAGCCGGCTGCAAGCCCGGCTCTCGGGTCGGTCGATAAACCCGCGAGCAGGATATCCATTCGGTTAATTTCGGTCTGCTGCTCGTTTTTTAAATCAGTGATGAACTGGTACAGGGTTGGGTCAAATGCGGATCCTGAAAGCTTTAAGAGGGTCTTGACCATTTTGAGTGCACCCTCATGGTGGGCAATCATGAGGGTTAAGAATTGCGTTTCAAAGTCGGTGCTGGTGGAGGATGCTAAGGCCTGCATTTCCTCGAGTGTGGCCATGCCCATGTTTTTGTGATGCCGCATTTGATCGTGATCATGGGGTTTCGATGTGGCAACCAAGGATTGGTCTCGCTCGGTTAGCCAAGATTGCATGAATTCGATTTCGTCTTTTTGTGACGCTTCGATTCGGCCGGCGACATCGAGAAAGGCTTGTTGGTTGGTGCGCTCGGAGACCATTTGAGCCATATCAATGGCCTGCTGATGATGAACGATCATGTCCTGGAGAAATTGGACGTCCTCAACAGAAAATCCCGCTTGGCTGACCAGAGCCGCGACGTCCGGGCTGAGTTCGACAGAGGGTTTCCCTGGTGGACCCGGCTGCAGGATCGGCGCCGCGGAAACCTGCATTGAGATCAAAATAAGCGCCGTAAGGCTTGCAATGCCGAATCGCCGTGCAGGCCTCAGAGATCTAAATCCACGGAAGGTGAAGCTTGTTGCGTCGCCTAAAGATTGCCTCGTTTTTGGGTCTGTGCGGGCCATAGGTTCATTCCGAGTTGATTAAGGGCGCGGGCTTGGATTCGTTGCAGAAAATATCATGAATTGGCGATCGTTTCTTCATGGCCGTCGCAATACCGTCGGTCTACGTAAAATAAAAAGCCCAAAGTAGCCTTGAGTGCAAGGCGTGCTGTTTAAAGGTCTTCATCGAAGGTCGTTTAAGCCTTCATGGCTTTATCACTTTAGCCTGTTAGCGTTAAGACACTCCCGTAACCAAGAGGTGTCACGATGGCTTCAGTCAGAGTTAAAGAGTACATGGTGTCACAGCCGGTGACGGTTTTACACTCTGCAAGCATCGCTGAGGCCGCGCGCGCAATTACCGAGCATAGGGTGTCCGGCGTTGTGGTTGTTAATGAGGCGGGGGGCGTTGTGGGCATGTTGTCAGAGCTAGATTGTCTTCGTAATCTGCTGTCTGAAGCGTATAACGGCCAGGCGATGGGTGGTGAAGCGGTAGCCCTGGTGATGACGACACCCGTCACGACGTGCGCGGCTGATGCGGACATTATTAGCATTGCGGAATCAATGTTGGAGTATAAGCAGCGTCGGCGGCCGGTAGTGGATCAAGGGAAGTTAGTGGGGCAGATAACGTGCCGGCAGTTGCTCGGGGCGTTGCTTGATTTTGAATCTTAGCGGCGCTGATTAAGCATAATCAGGGGTAATGGGCTCTGCAGAGGCCGCGCGCCGCAAGCCCCTAATATGGCACGCCGATCTAGGCCACTACTGAATCACAAAGCCGGTAATCATCGCGCGCTCCATTTCAAAAGGCTTTGGACCATCTTTGAACATGTTGTTAACGCTTTTTTCTATTTGCTTGATGAACTGCTTTTTACCATCTGGTGCGTTGAGCTCGTCGAATTCAGCGCCCTGCATCAGCGTTAACAAGTCGCTTTGTATCAGGGGGATGTTATCTTTTATGGTTTGGCTTGAAACCGTGTCGCGAGTTTGTAAGCTCGTCGTGATCTGAACATACCGCATTTTGCCCTTGACATCGAAATTAGCCACAACCGGCGGAATTTCGACGTAAATAAAAGCTCTATCATCAACTTTAGGCGCAGGCTCAGCCCCATCGGTCTCGGCAGTCATAACGAGGAAGTAGTACGCAGCGCCGCCTCCGACCAGTAAGACAGCGGCGACAATTCCAATAACGATGAATTTATTCACTTCTAGAAGGTGCCCCGGGGCGTAAACTTGAGGGCGCTAGCTTGCCATTATGCCGCTTTATGTTCAAGGCGTGACGGTTGGAAATTCACAAAAAAGTGCTTTTTGTTGTACTTTTTGAACCAACCGTGTCTGCAGAGTAGCAGTTTTCGCACATATCGTCTTCTTGCTGCCTTCAGTGCCGGGGCAGCTTCAACGCAGGGATTCAATGCACAAGCACGTGCCCAAAATCGGCGTTTTACAGGTTTTCTTTGTAATCGTCTGAGATTGACTGGTCGATGGCTTCTGCCATTGCGGCGTCCCCACCACTGGCTTTGGCCAGCATCTTGCCAAAAGAAACCTGACCGGGCGCGTCCCATGCGCTTGTCTCCCAGAGTTTGGATCGAATGAGCGCTTTGCCGCAATGAAAAAAGCATTCTTCAATGCGGATTTCGGTTAAGAGGACTGCAGGACGGCCATAGGCCGAAAAAGTTGCGAGCGCAGTCGGGTCGGCCGTGAGTCTTGCTTGGCCATTGACGCGCAGGGTTTCGCGGGTGTTGGGGACTAAAAAGATCAATCCCACGCGCCCGGTTTTCAGCACGTTGAGATGACCGTCAGCGAGTTTGTTACCGCGCCGGTCCGGAATGATGAGGGTTTTGGGATCCGGTGCTCGGACGAACCCAGGGGCATCGCCTTTTGGGGAAGCATCCAGCTGCAAGTCTTCGGATACCGTTGTCATGATCAAAAAGGGGGATCGTGCAAGAAAAGCCATTGCGTCATCGGAGAGATGATCGATTTTCTTTTTCTCGGTAATGCTGTGGGGCGCGCCAATGATGGATCGAAGATGTTGCTCGCTTGTAATGTTCACACAGGTCTCCAGGGTTAAAGATGGTTCAAGGCAGGTGCTCGCAGTTCTCTATTATGGGTTAAAAACTCGGGCAGTTAGCATCCGGGGGGTGTCGGATTGTCATTAGGTGACAAAGATCGCTGCCATCCGTCTGTCAGTGCTTTAAAATGAAGACAAGCAAACAAGAGCATTATGAGTAGCATACTCAGATTGGTGAGGTCGCCGGTTTTAAAGATCGCCGCATAAAGACCGAAGGTTAAAATAAGGCCAATGATCGTGAGCGTGGGTAAAAAATCTGACCACGTTGCGGGGGGGATCGTTGCAAAGAACGACGCATTACCCCCATCGAGTCGCGCTTTCCGGAGTGTGGTTTGCGCAATCCAGATCATGGTGCCAAAAAGTACACCCATGAGCATAAACCAGAATCCAATTGCTGTGGTGGCTAACGCCTGAATGACTAGAAGCTGAATGAATCCAACCCAAAAGGGCAAAATAAATTCATAAACGGTTGGAAGCCATCGAAACCGGGTGACGTTCACAGCGTAAACCAGCCAAACTAAAATGATTGCGATTAAGGTTGTGAAAATTTGAGTCCACGTCGTCAGAGTCTGCCAATTCAGTGCGTAAAGTACATCGCTATGTAAGACGTGGGTCCAAAGCTGTTCGAGTGCAAGCGCTTGAATGATGCCAAGAAGGGTTAGAACCACGGCTGGAACATTGGATCGTACTCTATTGCGAATGTCATTCATTAAGATGTCCTTCATTGCTGCCGCTCAAGAACGCAATAAGTTTTGTCGTGATGTTACTGCAATTGCCGGTTTTGCAGTCATTTTACAAACAATCTCCTGCCTCGCTGGGTTGAATACCAGCGTCCTGACGCAACAATGATAATTGCGTGAGGTTTGTGCGGTTTTTCGGCGAGCCTTAATCATCATTAACGCAAAAGGCCTATGTCTTTCAGTGTTTCGCAAAACCACGCATCATTTTGGGCACGGTTTCAGGCTTTGTTGCGCGGTATAGGCGGATACTCATCCGGCACTATTTCGTGCGAAAACGCATGAAGTACCGCTTTTTAGTTCAAGCGATGATCTGTTAATAGGTTGAGAGTCGCAAGCCACGGGTTAGACTAGCTAATCAGGGATAAGGTTTAGGGCTTCCATCACTCAATGGTTTTGTGATCATCCCGGGAGGGATAATATGTACGTCAATAGACGGATGGAAAAGCCACTGGGATGGTATCCGGGCCCGTTTGTAATCTCTCTAGCAAGCATCGCCTCGGATGTTGGTTGTGATGTCGATTGGTTCGAGCGGATCATGTCTGAACAACCTCGCGTTGACCGTCACGAGCGGTTAATTTCCATGGCGTTTGTTCAATCGCTCTGCGATAGGATTGGTAAACTGAGCCCTCAACTTGCTTTGTCAGAGGTTATGCAACGCCAGTCAGGCCCGCAGGCTGCCTCATTGGTGGCGCTATCTTTAGGAGAGCCTACCCTAAAAGCAGTTTTAACCAGAGCTGCTGCTATGACGTTGTTGAACACGAATTTATTTACGTATCGCTTCGAAAATTTACCGTTACGAAAAGCCTATGCCTTGAACTTTCTCCCGATTGCCCCTTTACCAAGGTGGCTGCATGTAAGCTTTGCCCACCAATTTTCTGTAGGCTTGGCAAGGAGGACTGGCATTAGTGACATAGACATTGAGGAGGTTGTGCTTTGCGGTGCGCGGGTAGCGCAGCGATCCGATTTGAGTGCGCTGACCGATGCTGGCCTCAGCACAACGATGGTCTCCGACAGCGCACCTTCTCGAGTTATTTATAAAGCAAAATCCATGGACCAGGCTAATCAGTTTGCCAATAAGCCATGGCGAAACTTGACCAATTCGTTGGTAAATCCGCTCATATCTTCTCGACTTAAAGCTCAGCCGTGGACTTATCGTTGTTATATGATGATCCTCAAGCATTTTGATGCAGGTTTATCGCTATCTATGGAGGCTATCAGCAATAGCCTGGGAGCAGATGTTTCGACGCTACGCCGATATTTGCAAGTAGAGGCGACTGGTTTCAAGCCTTTGGTCACCCTTTTCCGGAACCAGCAGGCACAGTTGATGATGATTGATGGTGTTTCAATCGAGCAGATGGCTGAGCGGTTAGATTTTAAAAGCGTCGTATCAGTTAAACGGTTGTGTCGGGCCGGACTCATAGGCCGCGAAGCGATCCCAGCTTTTTAATAATTCCGCCCTCTATTTGGCCCATCTTTGAGCGCGCAAAATACCGTATAACGTCCTGAAATAGTCTTTTTGATTCCGATATCTTAAGGGGAGTTGAAGAGCAAAGGGATGCTTAGGATGGACACAATCGAAACGCTAAAGGATTGGGCGCTGGAATTAGGCGGTCAAGAATACTGTGCTGCATCCTTATCGATAATTCCATGGCCGATCCTTAGAAATTTAGCGCAAGAAAAGGTGAAGCTATTGCGGTTGCAGGAACAACAGGTTGCGCAGAAATCGCTCATTTGGCGGCTAGAGCAAGACGTTGTGAAGCTCGTCCAAAATGAATCGACAAAAGAATGAGTTTGAATTTGAAAAAAATAACCACCCACCCTAAGTCTTGGTTGTCTGAAAGTGCCAGAGGATAAGGAGGCTGCCGATGTGCTCAGTCGCGAGGAACGGCGATTTTTAAATCGTCGGAGTGATGACCTCAGAATTTTGAGTGGTGAAGCACACGCTCACATAACGCTAAAAATTCGCAGAATCCTTTATGTGGCGCTTTCCCAGTATTTTATTAGAGCCTGTCTAATCTTTTATATTGTCAATGATGTTGTTGCTTCCGGTCATGCGCAACAGTATTTGGTTGACGGTGGCATGATGATCGTTCGATTAACAGTGCTCTTTATCTTCATAGCTGCTTACCAGCGTTTACTAGACGAGTCTCGGTGGATTAAATCTATTTCCATTGCCTCGATAGCGGTCTCTTGTAGCCTGATTTGGCAGGATGCGGAATGGCTTTATTTGACGCTGTCTTCGCAAAGCTCTCTGCTATTTGTTTATCCGCTGGTTCTGAGGCTGAGCTGCCTGCTCTGTCTGATTTGGTCGCATAAGCTTTTAGTCGATAGAGAGGGTTGATCGACCTTTAGAGCGAGGCCGTGAATTTTGACAATTCGAGATTCCATGCTGCTGTCAATTTGTGTGCTGTTCTAAATTAACAATGCGGTTTGAAGGCTAGCAAGCACACAAGACAGAGATCGGATGGTTGTTTGGTGATCGATCAAGTGCAAAAAGACAATGGTCAACAAAGGGTTGCGATAGCGAAAAGGGATGGACGGCGAAGTGTTGTCAGCGAAACCCCGTTATTGACGAGCGTGAAGATAAGCACGTGGTACCGAGGGCCGGAATCGAA
>JAFMIA010000138.1 GCA_017854255.1 Pseudomonadales bacterium | reverse complement strand
GGCTATGTGATTCGGCGCTCATTGCTACAGGGTTTTGGCTAAAGCATTGAAGGGTCTATAAAAAGTGAAAAAATAGTCTGTTCTGTCTACTTTGGTTTGCAATAAGACTTAGACTCTAATCAGGCAGGGATGGCTGCTGGGTAAAGCTAAATCAGTTGTTCGCGAGACGCACTGGCGGCCCAATGTCGCGATTCCTCACCCTTACAATAGCCCGGGTTCAAGTGATACGCGATTGCCTTTACATGGGCAGAGAAAATCACGTTTTGTCACGCTGCACAGGTTAACCGCAATTGTAAAAATGAAATGGCCGCGCTCGGGTTTGGTAAGGGTTTATCAGCATGCTCCCATATAACTGCAGATATTTAGAAATATTCAGATTAATTTCAATTAGTTAGGATTATTTTAACGAATTAATCTCACTTAATTGAAGGCTCAATAGCTCTTCTCTTGCCCTAATACCTGCTCGGCAATAAACGATTTAATCAGTTCCTGCGAAATCGGCGCAATTACCGGAATCATGATTTCCCGTAAGTATCGCTCCACATGGTATTCCTTAGCGTAGCCCATGCCGCCATGGGTCAGCACGGCGCGCTCACAGGCTGTGAAGGCCGCTTTAGCGGCTAAATACTTTGCGGCGTTGGCTTCTGCGCCGCAGGGTTTCCCAGCATCGTAAAGACTGGCGGCTTTGAAGACCATGAGTTGTGCGGCTTCAAGTTCCATCCAATTCTCGGCCAAAGGGTGTTGAATGCCTTGGTTTTTGCCAATCGTGCGGTCAAAAACGACCCGCTCTTTCGCATATTGCGAGGCTTTTTCGAGCGCCGCTTGACCCAGGCCAACGGCTTCAGCAGCGATCAGAATCCGCTCTGGGTTGAGGCCATGGAGCAAACACTTCCAGCCATCTCCCTCCTCGCCAATCCGGTCTGCAACGGGAACGATTAAATCGTCGATAAAAAGAGCATTAGAATCAATGGCTTTTCTGCCCATCTTATCGATTAATCGAACTTCAATGCTATCTCGGTTAAGGTCAGTGAAAAATAGGGTCAGGCCGTCTGTGGGCTTTTTGCAGTCAGCCAGGTCCTGGGTTCGCGCAATAATCAAAATCTTATTGGCCGTTTGTGCGGTCGTGGTCCAAAGCTTACGGCCGTTGATCCGGTAGTGATCGCCGTCTCGAACGGCGCGTGTGGCCAAACGGGTCGTGTTGAGACCGGCATCGGGTTCGGTCACACCGAAACAGGCCCGGTCTTGGCCTTTGATCAGGGGCGGTAGGAGTCGCGCCTTTTGCTCTTCGGTTCCGAAAACGACAATCGGGTTTGGACCAAACAGGTTCAGATGCACGGCGGATGCCCCGCTCATGCCCGCGCCAGAGCGCGCAATGGCGTGGGCCATTATCGCGGTTTCGGTCACGCCAAGGCCGGCCCCGCCATAGGCCTCCGGCATTGCGATCCCAAGCCAGCCCCCTTCCGTGATGGCTTTAACAAAGTCCTCGGGAAAAGTGCCATCGGTATCCCGGGCCAGCCAATAGGCATCATCAAATTGCTGGCAGATCTTTTGGATGGCCGCTTGGATGGATTGTTGTTCGTCTGTGAGTTCGAAGTTCATTGGGGCGCCGCCTTCATTTTAAATAGTGTTTCGATCTATTCCGCATCATGCTTGTTTTCTTGAGTATGAGTGAGTTTTCGGTACTTCGCAAAAACCTCGAGGCTGGTCTGGTGAAGAATACCTCCACTTTTTCCGCTTTAGTCTTCCATAAATTAAGGCTATGCTTTTGGGGTCAAGTTTTACCAAGTGTTGGGCTGTCGATCGAGAGATCGTTTAAAACCATTCATTAAGAGGAATGCACGCAACGTGTCTGTCTTAAATGCGGTAATTGCGGAACCTGAAAAGCTAACAAAAAGAGAGCGAACCCGTCGGAAGTTAATGACGGCAACGCGAGATCTCATTTACGACCGTGGTATTGAGCGCGTCGCAATTTTGGATATTACCGATGCGGCGGGTGTCGCTGCGGGATCCTTCTATAACTACTTCGAAAATAAACCGGCCATTGTCGCGGCGATTGTCGATGACTTTCATGAGGTCTTCGAGGCACATCTAGCTGAAACCCGTCTTCGATTAAAAGATCCAGCCATGCGATTATCAGTTTCGCTCAAATATTATTTCACGGCCTCCCAAGACAACGAAGCCTGGCGAAGTTTTGTGATCAACGCAGGCCTTTCCGATAAACAGGTCTTGGTGCAATCGCCGCGCCAGTGTCGCGATGATGTTTCACTCGGTGTTCGCGGTGGGCGCTTTAAAACGGACAGCGTGGCCATCACCCAGAGTTTGATCACAGGTATGGCCAACCATGTGGCGCTTGAGATTCAGCGTGGCCGACTACCAAAAACCGCCGTGTTCGAAGCGGTAAGACATATCTTGCGAATGTTAGGTCTGCCTGATATCGCGGCCAAAGCCTTTGCCGAGGCGCCGCTTCCGAAGATAGCGGCCCCCATCAGAGACGATTTGCCTGCTGATCCAAACATTCCCTTTCGCTTGGCCATCGAGCGAAGAAAAGTAACCCGAGCCGTTGAGCCGGCGACGGCTGCGTCTTAACTGGGATTAGGCGGCTGGTCTTGCGCGGCGGTCGGTTGATGCGCTTTCTTTGAAGGGATGGGTCCACGGGAAGTGTTTATGGCGTCTCTTGTAAGGCCCCTCCTCTAAGACTCTTCCTCTAAGGCTCTTTCTTTAAGGCTCCTCCTCTAAGGCAACCGGCTTTTAAACGGTCGCCTCATCCGAGCTAATCATCTAGAAAAAGGGGCAAGGCCAGTATTCGGTCATGAAGCTGCCCTGATGTCAGGGCCCTATCAATCAGTCGGCAGTACTTCGCAGAGGTTCGATTAAGCTGGACTGAGCTGATAAGCCAGCATGACCCGCGAGCCATCTGCTAACCCGCGCCGAAATCGATTACCCCAGAGCAGCCATTGAATTGGATACTTGTCGCCGAAGGCCTCTAGTGCTGCATCGACTGCCTCAGGTGCTCGTTCAATGCGCGCCGTGGCGCGCAGACTGGGCAGTTTTAGATGTTGATCAAACCCTGGCTCCCAGACACCAACATCACCAACCCAAATTTGAGTTTGTTGTCGCCCCGTGGCCGCGGCGCGGGCGCGCCAGCTCTTACTGTCGGTGCAAACCAATAGCGCATCCTGAACCATGACAAACCAGATCTCGGCTTGGCAGCGGCTCGGGTTGCCGTTGTGATGTAGGGGTGAGAGGTATACCAGAGGCGACTCGCTGAGCGCCTGGACAATGTCTGGCGACAATGCCGGGGAAAGCGCGCCAGGAAGGCGCTGCTTATTGCTGAGATCTAGTGCTGTTTTATCCGCCGCCAGACCCGTCAAAGGCGTGAAACCTAACGCCGCCAGGCTGAGAACAACCTGGCGGCGAGTGTAATGCCTCAAAGGCCGAGCACCATCTTTGCCATGATGTTGCGTTGGACTTCATTCGATCCGGCATAGATCGAGACCTTGCGCGTATTGAAATAGTCTGGCGCTGCCGTATTAGCGTAGTCCGGGCCAATGGGTTCGTCGTTGGCGCCCTTGATTGGGCCAGGATTGTCAAACGGCACAGCATAAGAGCCGGTGGCCTCCAAGGCGAGCTCAGTTAAGGCTTGCTGTAACTCGGTGCCACGGCACTTCAGCAAAGAGGATTCAGGTCCCACGTTTTTGCCTGCAGATAAAGAGCTCAAAATACGCAGCTCGGTGAATTCCATCGCCGAGATCGCAATCTCGGTTTCTGAGAGCTTACGCTGGAAATCAGAAGCGTCCGACAAAGTGCCCGCGCCATCTTGCTCAGCATCGGCGATGGTGCGGATGCGTTGCAAGCCCGCTTTAAGCCCATGTGAGTAGGCATTGCCGCGCTCAAATTCGAGCAGGTACTTGGCGTAGGTCCAGCCTTTACCCTCTTCTCCGATTAAGTTCTCAACCGGCACCTTGACGTCGGTGAAATGCACCATGTTAATTTCTTGATGCCCCTCTGGCGGGCAATCGATGGTGACAATGGGTTGTACTTCGATGCCGGGCGAATGCATATCGATGAGTAGAAACGAGATCCCCATCTGTCGAATATCATCATCGCTGGTTCGCACCAAGCAGAAGATCATGTCCGCGTACTGGCCCATGGTGTTCCAAGTTTTGGTGCCATTGACGATGTAGTGATCGCCCTGCCTGACCGCTTTGGTGCGTAGGGAAGCTAGATCGCTTCCCGCGCCCGGCTCAGAATACCCCTGACACCACCAAACATTGGTGTCGAGAATATCGGGGAG
>JAFMIA010000137.1 GCA_017854255.1 Pseudomonadales bacterium | reverse complement strand
CTTATTCCTGTAAACTGTTGGCCGATTCACTCAAGGAGATAGGAAATGCAGTTTGATGATGTCCTCCTCGGACGCCGCAGTATTCGTGGTTATAAATCCGACCCAGTGCCCAAGGCGCTCATTAAAGAAGTATTGGGTCTGGCTATGCGCTCCCCGTCTTCGATGAACACGCAACCGTGGAACTTCACGGTGGTCTCGGGTGATGTTTTAGATCGCATTCGGGCGGGCAATACCGAACGTAATTTGGCGGGCGTGCCGCACTCTCGTGAATTTCGCATTGGCGAGGCGTTTGCGGGTCAACATCGTGACCGGCAAGTTGGGGTTGCCAAGCAGTTATTTTCTGCCATGGGGATCGAGCGGGAAGATAAAGCCGGGCGCCAAGATTGGGTGCTGCGCGGTTTCCGTCAGTTTGATGCGCCGGTTTGCGTGATTATTACCTACGATCGCGTGTTGGCGAGCAGCGACGACACCGCCTTCGATTGTGGTGCCGTCACGACTGCTTTGGTCAATGCAGCATGGTCTCGCGGGCTGGGCGCGGTCATTAACTCTCAGGGCATTATGCAGTCGCCTGTTGTGCGCGAGCATGCCCAGATTGCAGAAGACCAGGTGATCATGAAGGCCGTCGCATTGGGTTGGCCGGATGAGGATTTTCCAGCGAACGCCGTCATCTCTGAGCGCAAGAGCGTTGATGAGGCCGCAACCTTTGTCGGCTTTGACGATTAAGGGTTGCAAACGCTCGAGCAGGTTAGGCGGGTCGTCTCTTTGATTTAGAAAAGGTGGATTTCGGCTTAATACACTGTTGCTTGTTGCGCGTTTTGGATCTTAGTTAGACGTGTTTTGCGAAGACCGAATGGAGGGATTTTGCATTGAGACGATTGATGGTGCGAATGGGGCTGATGGGGCTGCTGTTGGCGGGCAGCCAAACCGTTCTGGCAGCGGGTGACGGGAAATTGATTAGCACAAGTCTTGTAACCAACAAGCTCCCCAGCGGTGTCCTGGAATATGCAGTCTGGGAGCCGCCTGGCTATCAGCCTGGACAATCAGTGCCGCTGATCATCAATCTGCATGGCGGTGGCGGGTCTCAAGACCATCTGGAAAGCTTGCTGCCGACCATCTCGAAAGCAATGGCCGCCGGGGACTTTCCTGCGGCGATCTGGTCGACCCCGTCCGCGGCGCGCTCCTTTTACATGAATACCAAAGATGGCACCGCGCTTTGGGAAACGGTGATTGTCGACGCGTATCTCCCGGCGCTGATGCGTCGGTACGGCATAGTCGATCGTCACAATATTGTGGTTATCGGCGTCTCGATGGGGGGGATGGGGGGCCTTCGCATGGCCTTCAAGTATCCCGAAAAATTTGGTGCGGTTGCCGTGCTCGAACCCGCTATTGAGGCGGCTTTGCACTGGGCCGATGTAACCCCACTGGACACCTTTTACCGAGAGGGTGTTTACCCGACGATATTTGGCAATCCGGTCGACCCTGTGTATTGGGCGGCGAATCATCCAACCGCGATCGCGAACGCCGATCCGCGCGCATTGGATGATTTGAACATTTATTTTGAAGTCGGTGACCTGGACGATCTAAGGCTGTATCGCGGCAGCGAGTTTTTGCACCGGGTCTTGTTTGACCATGGTGTGAAGCACGAGTATCGCTTGGTGCGAGGGGCTGATCACGTGAGTTCAGAGTTCATGATGAAGCGGTTTACCGATTTGCTTGGGTTTGTGAACCGCCATTTCAATCCGGTAGAGGCTGGTTTGAGGTCGCGAGCAGTCAAAAAAGCGCTTTCCTTATTCGCAGGTGGCAAGGAATTGGGGCCGGATGGTCCGTTGAGCCCGCATCGGGAAATGGTTGAGCGTAAGTAACCGGGTCGGCAGAAAGGTATGCCAACGGATATCGCGTTTACCCAGGCGCGTTAGAGGACCAGCCGGGCTAGGCAAATGATGCGCCTCAAACGAGCAAACGCTGGGTCTTCGGCCTTTAAAACCAAAAATCCTAATGAGTCAGTCCAAGTCCGTGAGCTCAAGCACCTAGACGGCGCAGGGGTCATAGCGCCCATTGCGCCGAATTGTAATCCGAAAACGACGATCAAAAGGGAGAAGGACGTTTTTCGGCTCTAACAAAGGCTGTATTGTGGGCGCGTACAGCGCAAACCGACTTCGCTCAATACCCATCTGATGCGCGCTGCAAGCAAAAGCGGCGAGCGCAGTCCCCGCCCAGTTGATGATTAGGCCTATCGGCTGGCTTATTCGAGTCCTAAAAGCCGCGCGCAAGCGCCGATTTGAGAATATGTGACCTGAGTGCAAACCAATTCTCTTTTGACGCCGTAGAAGGTGCGTGGTTGGGCTTTAAATAGGCTTAATCGATTAAATCGACTCGCATTGGAGAAAAGTACTTGAACAAGAGCCAAAAGACATCTGTTGGAATCGCATCTGCCATGGTGGTCTGGTTATTCTCCGGGGACATGCTGACGCAACAGGCCGACGCCGATGATATGGCGGTCGATTTCGCGCCCGAATTACAGCTCGATGTGACGGTTGCCGTACGGGGCGAGCGCTCAGAAGCCCTGGCAAAGCCAGTGATTCTGGAGGTCCTGGGTCAAACCGAGGCGAATCGGCGAGTCGCGGTCAAATCAGAGCTCACCGGACGGGTAACCGAAGTATTAGTTGATCGAGGCGCTTATGTTGAGGCTGGCGCGTTGTTATGCCGGATCGCAGCAGACAGTCGCGGCGCTGAATTGCGAGAAGCCGAAGCGAAGCTCAAGAGTGCAGAGATCGAGTACCAGGGCGGGATGGATCTAAGCGAGCGTGGTCTGCAGTCCAAGGCGGCTTTGGCGAAGCTGGCAGCCCAGAAAGAACAAACCGTGGCGCGCGTTGACGCAGCCGCCGCAATGCTGGCGAAAACCGAGCTGACAGCGCCGTTTGCAGGCTTCATCGAGGAGCGTCCTGTAGAAGTGGGCGATCTGATGACGCCGGGTGCAAGCTGCGCCGTGGTGATTGAGCTCGAGCCGCTGTTGGTCGTTGGCCAAGTTGCGGAAAGTGAAGTAGCAAATGTCTTTGAAGGGCAGTCGGTTGCGGTTGCAGTCGGCTCTGCGAATGCCGAGTTAATGGGCACCATCACCTTCGTGGCACGAACGCCGGATCCGCAAACGCGCTCTTTTAAGATCGAAGCGCGTATCGATCAGCCAGGCCGGGCCGCGCGTGCCGGATTGTCAGCAACGCTTGCGGTGCCTGTCCGCGAAACGTTCGCACATTTAGTGTCTCCCGCATCTTTAAGCTTGGATCGTAATGGTCAGCTCGGAATAAAAATCGTGGATGCAGCAAAACGCGCGGTATTCAATCCGGTTGAAATTGTTGACGAGAGCCCAGAAGGGGTTTGGGTCGCTGGACTACCGCAACGCGCGACCGTTATTACGGTTGGACATGAGGACGTGTCTGATGGACAGTCCGTTCAAGTCGATTTCTCAGAATTAAACTTGCTCTCGCAATACTAGATCATGGATCTGTTAGCCGCGATCACGGCGCGGACGCGAACGGTCCTGTCCCTGCTTGGGGCAATCATGTTTGCCGGGGTCGCGTCCTTCTTATCCATTCCCGTCGAGTCCGACCCGGATGTCTCCGTGCCGGTCATGATTGTTCAAATTCCCCACGAAGGTATTTCGCCAGAAGATAGCGAGCGGCTGCTCGTGCGGCCCATGGAGCTCGAACTAAAATCGATTGAAGGTGTGGTCGAAATGAACGGCTATGCGGCCGAAGGCATGGCAACCCTGGTCATCGAGTTTGATTCCAGTTTTGAGCCCGACCAGGCCGTACAAGATGTGCGCGAAGCCGTCGATCGCGGCAAAGTAAAGCTGCCCAGTACTGCTGAAGAACCCATTATTCGGGAGGTTTCGGCCTCCGATTTCCCAGTAATTACCGTATCGGTCGCAGGTCAAGACGTGAGTGAACGAACGCGTCTGCAGAGTGCGCGCGACCTTAAAGATGCCATCGAGGCTGTGCCAGGTGTTCTAGAGGCGAAGATTTCCGGCGCCCGCGAAGAAGTACTCGAGGCGGTGATTGACCCCGTACAGCTGCAGGCACTCGGGATTTCGGCCGAAGAACTCTTGTCGTCGCTGCAGCGCAACAACCGGCTCATCGCCGCGGGTAACGTGGACACGGGTCGGGGCAGTTTCGCGATCAAGATTCCCAGTGTGATCGAGTCGGCAGAAGATATCCTCTCGATACCCATTAAGGCGAACGCAAGCGGGGTCATCAGTCTGCGTGACGTGGTGGTGCTGAGCGAGACCTTCAAAGACGCGTCGAGTTACACTCGGACCAACGGCCAAGCAGCGATCGCCA
>JAFMIA010000136.1 GCA_017854255.1 Pseudomonadales bacterium | reverse complement strand
GGATGAATTGGTGCGTCGAGGCCAGGCCCTGATTGCGGCGAGACCAACGGCGGTGAATTTGTCCTGGGCGGTTGAGCAGATGTTGAATTTTGCGGCAACCAAAGCCGCGGCTCTGGCTGAGGGCGGATGGCGAGACCGTTTATATCAACAAGCGACCAAACTGTTTGAGGCGGATCGCGCTGCCTGCCTAGCAATTGGTATTGCGGGTGCGGCGCTATTGAAGGATAAGCCTTCGGTTTTGACCCATTGTAATGCGGGCTCGCTTGCCGTCTCGGAGTACGGCACGGCGCTGGCCCCAATTTACCAAGCGCAGGCCGATGGTTTACCGGTTCAAGTTTGGGTGGATGAAACACGTCCTGTACTGCAAGGGGCGCGGTTAACGGCTTATGAATTGATGGCCCACGGGGTGCCCTGCCGCCTGATTACAGACAATATGGCCGCCCATGTTATGTCTCAAGGTTGGGTTGATCTTGTTTTGGTGGGCGCTGATCGAGTCGCCCGGAACGGCGATGCGGCCAACAAAATCGGTACGTTGGGCGTTGCAATTTTAGCGAAGCATTACGGCATTCCATTTTACGTTGCGTGTCCTTGGTCAACGATTGATCTCGAAACGCCGACCGGCGCGGGGATTCCGATCGAAGAACGTGCGGGCGATGAAGTGCGCCAAGTTCAAGGGGTTTGGACCGCGCCTCGGGATGTGCCGGTGTACAACCCTGCCTTTGATGTGACGCCGGCGGCGTTGATTAAAGGGATTATTACCGAGCGTGGCATTCTGAAACCCAACGCGTTGTCCGAGCACGTGCCAGAGGCAACCTATGGCTGAACAAGAAGGGGTTATTAAGTTTAGCTATGAATTTGAAAAGCGCTTAACGATCTCGGAAGTGCCTTGGGAAATGCAGATCTGGCGTGACCTTTTTGTGGGTTACGAGTTAATTGGTCAGGTGCCTGATCGCTATGGCGGTTTTGGGTTTGGCAACTTGAGCTGCCGGGTCGGCGAGGCGTTTAGTATCACAGCCTCCCAGACGGGCGGGCTGAAGCGTCTGACCGCCTCGGATTATGCCCTGGTTGATGACTGGTCGCTTGATCGCAATCACTTGTCGGCATCGGGTGTAAAAGAGCCGTCTTCTGAGTCTTTAACGCACGCTGCGATCTACGACAGTTGCCCGTCCGTTCGTTTTGTCTTCCATGTTCATAGTCCGTTGATCTGGCATGCTCGAGGGCCATTAGGCTTGCCCGAAACGAGTGCTGAAATCCCTTATGGTACGGTTTTGATGGCGCAAACCTTGAAAAAGCTCGCTCGCGATATCGGTTCAGATGGCATCATTGCTATGGCGGGGCATGAGGACGGTATTATTGCTTGGTCGACGACGGCCATGGGGGCGGGCTCGCTGATCTTTAGAGCGCTGCATCAGCAAGCGGGTTGATCATGGAAGTATCGTGGAAATGTGGATTGAGGCTTTTTTTCTCCGAGGATTAGCGTAACAATCAAAGATCAATGAAAGGGAGACCCTATGCTTTCCAATAAACCATTGCTCTTGGCAATTGGCGCCGGCTTGATCGTGATTTTGGTTGCAGGAACCCTTTTGTTTGAAGGGGATGAAAAGGCGCCTGAAACCACCCAAGTCGTCACGCTACCGATTCCGGAGCCAGCGCCCCCGGTGGTTGAGGTCGCACTGGAACCCGAGCCCGAACCAGAGCCTGAGCCTGAGCCCGAACCAGAGCCAGAGCCGATTGAGCCAGCGTTTGTTTTACCGCTGCTAAATGATAGTGACGGCTTGATTCGCGATGGCTTGGTCAGTCTGAGTCGCCATGAAGGGATGAATCAGTGGGTTGCGGTTAACGATCTGATTAGGAAGTTTGTTGGGTTCACAAACGGTGTGTCGGAAGGCCGAGTCGTTCGAAATCCGGTTGAAATCTTAGCGCCAAGGGGCCAATTTTTAGTGGCACAGTTAGATGAAGAAATCTACGCCATCGATCCAAAGAGTTACGATCGCTACGATTTGTTTGTCAATATCTTCGAGTCTTTGGACAGTGAAGGCGCAGCAGAGCTGTATGTTTTAGTCCTGCCGTTGCTCGATCAGGCCTACTCCGAGCTTGGGTTGCCGAATGGGAGCATGAATAAAACGTTATTTGCCGCCATCGGTCGGTTGTTAGAGGTGCCGGTTTTAGCCGGTGAGGTGCGGTTAACGCGTCCTGTTGTGATGTATGAATTTGAAGATGAAGCCCTCGAGCGACTCAGCCCCGCTCAAAAACAAGTCATCCGAATGGGGCCGATTAATACCCAGCGGCTTCAGCGAAAACTCTCAGAAATATCCCGCGCGCTTCGGGTGGCGCTCGAGACAAACTAGCCTTTGGTTGCGAAGCCTTTATCGGGGTTACGGGTTTTGGATTTAACCTTAGCGCGCGCTGGGCCCGTCGCGGTTAGGTTGTTGGCTGATTGGGGGGCAGATGTCATTCGGGTGGAGCCACCCGCGCGCGACGGGACCCAAGATGTCACCGGTCAGCGCACAGGATCGGATGCTCAGAACCTGCATCGAAATAAGCGATCTTTTTCTTTGAATTTGAAAACAGAAGCCGGCTATGACCTGTTTTTGAAGCTCCTGGCGACGGCTGACATTTTAGTCGAGAATTTTCGGGCGGAGGTTAAGTATCGTCTAAAGATCGATTACGAGACGCTGCGTCAAACACATCCGAGATTGATCTATGCCAGCATCAGTGGCTTTGGCCAAGATGGGCCGTATCGCGCTCGACCTGGGGTTGATCAAATCGTTCAAGGCACGAGTGGCCTGATGAGTTTGACAGGGTCAGCGGAGGGGCCCCCCATGCGAGTGGGTATTGCGATCAGCGACACCTCTGCGGGTATGTTTTTGGGTCAAGGGATTCTCTTAGCCCTGATTGAGCGCTCAAAAACCGGCGCTGGCCAGTGGGTTCATACCAGTTTGCTCGAGGCAATGTTGAGCAAGCTGGATTTTCAGGCAGCGCGTTACACGATGTCTGGAGAGACCCCGGGCAGAGCCGGTAATGATCACCCTACCTTTTCGCCGATGGGGGTCTTTGAGGCTGCGGATGGCTTTGTGAATATTGCTGCCAGCACGACAAAAATGTTTCAGGCATTTTGTGACGCTTTGTCTCAACCGCAATGGGCTCAGGATCCCAGATTCGAGACGGGGTCCGGTCGCCTGGCGCATCGTCAGGCTCTGAATGCCGCGATCAACGAGTGCACTCGAACGCATACCATGCAGGCGTTGGTTCAGCGGTTGAATCCGATTGGCTGCCCCTGCGGTCCGATTTATACGGTGAGCGAAGCTTTTCAAGACCCTCAGGTTCAACATTTGGGTATGGTTGCCAATGCCCACCATGATGTCTTGGGCGATATTGGTTTGGTCCGAAGTCCGATTAACTTGTCTAATCATGAACGGGTCACGGAATTTGACCGAGCGGCGCCGGCGTTAGGCGCGCATAATCCCGAAATTTATACTGAGCTGGGATTGAGTGATCAAGCGATACAAGTGTTGAAAGATTTAGGGGCCGTGTAGCGCCTTGTCGCTGAGGATGGTTTGATCTGCGGGAGCCCGGCTTTGAATCAGGCCGTCCTGTCCTGATTTGAGATTTGAGGGCCTGAAGGGGGCCGCACCGCAGCCTCTAAGGGTTTTAGGGCCAAATAAAACCGGGTGTAACCCGGTAAAAATTGAAGCGTTTTGGAGTTTTACGATGGCATTAAAGACTAATAAAATGTTGGCCCAGATTGAGGAGGGTATTGGTTGGGTTACCTTCAATCAACCTGAGAAGCGCAATGCGATTTCCCTCGAGATGTGGGCGGCCTTGGGTGAGATCCTCGAGACATTCCACCATGATCCAAAGGTTCGAGTGGTGGTTATGAGTGGCGCAGGCGGTCAAGCCTTCGTTTCGGGCGCCGATATTTCTGAATTTGATGAAAAACGCGGCAGTTCGGAACAGCGCGAAAGCTATGCCCTGGTTGCCGCGAATGCCAATCGATGGCTCGCAAACATCGATAAACCCCTGATCGCGATGATTGAGGGTTTTTGTATTGGTGGGGGACTCGCGACCGCGCTCAACGCGGATGTGCGGTTTGCGACACCGAACTCGACGTTTGGCATCCCTGCCGCGCGATTAGGGTTGGGCTATGAATTGGCGGGTTTGAAGGCATTAGTTGCGCTCGTGGGACCGGCTCATGCGAGGGATATCATGATCTCGGCGCGTTACTTTGATGCCGAGGAAGCCCAGAGCATGGGGCTGGTTAATTTTGTTGTTGAGCCCTCTGAGTTAAGGGATGCCGTTACGGCTTACGCCTCAAAGGTCGTAGCCAACGCGCCGCTCACCGTCCACGCGGCGCGGCGCG
>JAFMIA010000054.1 GCA_017854255.1 Pseudomonadales bacterium | reverse complement strand
TTAAAAAAAGCCGCTGAGGGCTCTTAAAAAAAGCCGCTGAGGGCTCTCTTCTAAAAGCCGCTAAGGGCTCTTAATAGAGCGCCAAGCGGGGTTCGGTGGTGGAACGTGGCGCGGTTAGGCGCGCGCAGAGGCAATGATCTGTTCAGAACCGGTATAAGACTCGCTATGGCGCGTCTGGACTTGGCTCACTAGGTCCAGCGCGTGATCCAGGCACTGACCGCAATTGCCTGCCAATCCGAAATCAGCTCGTAAAGCGTCGACCCCCAAGCCACGGCGAGCGTAGTCTTCAACGACTCGGCTACTAATTCGATTGCAGATGCAAATAATCATTGCCCGATTCTAAATGAGAACGATTCGTAATTGCAACAAGTAGATGCGATCAGAGCTGCTGAGGATAACAACATCGGTTAGAATAGCGATTCACCGTAACAATGACCGGCGGAGCCGCTTATGAAGGTATTACACCCCGAAATTCTTGATTATCTGAATCAGGTATTGAAAAACGAACTCACCGCGATAAACCAATATTTTTTACATGCGAAAATCCTGAAAGATCAGGGTTTCCATAAACTTGCCGAAAAAGAGCGGGAAGAATCCATCGAAGAAATGATGCATGCCGATTGGTTGATGGAGCGCATTCTGTTTTTGGAGGGGCTTCCGAATCTTCAAGACCTCGGCAAGCTTCTCATCGGCGAAACGGTTGAAGAAATGCTCGAGTGTGACCTGGCGCTAGAGCACATTGGCATCCCAGTCCTGCGAGCCGCGGTCAGCTGCGCTGAGTCCCATGACGATTTTGTGTCGCGGGATTTATTCGCCAAGATCTTGAGCAACGAAGAAGAACACGTCGATTGGCTTGAAACACAACTCGGCCTGATTAAACACCTTGGTTTACAAAACTTTTTACAGTCTCAGACGGCCGCGAGTTAAACCATACAATGAGCGCAAGGCTTTATTATTCAGGGGATCAAGGCGCAGTTGTTTTGGAACAAAACGGCCTACCCGTTGACCAATACCCCTCGGCCGCAGCGCTCGTGGAAACCCACCTCCTCGGCCTGCTCGCAACCAACCTTGATCAACCTGAGCGATGTGCGGCATTGCGCGCCATATATCAAACGCCCCTGACAACGGATTAGCGTGGCCTTTTGATGCAATTGATCCACGTTGTGCACCAAACAACCTATACCTTTGATCAAGCCGTAACGCTGCGACCGCATCGCCTGCTGTTGCGACCGCGGGATGGTTTCGATTTAAGAATTCGACAGTCGGGCCTTTCGATCACACCGACACCGGCGCTGTACTGGCAGCGCGATGCGTTTAACAACAGTGTCGCGATAGCGGTGTTTGATCAACCCACCCTGCAGCTGGACATTGTCTCGACTTTGACGCTTGAGCAGTACCAAATTGACGGCTTGAATCTATCGCAATTGCTGCCCAATCCTGTGCTAGACCATGACCTTGAGCCCGAGGCAGCCGTGTTGCAGGCTTATCAAACAAGCCGCCTCGCGCTTTCCGATCTGCCCCAGTCTTTGACCGAAGGGCTCAGCCGGGCTTGTGCCGCCCACGAACAGTTTTTAGCGTTACAGGCCCTCTGCGCCGACATCAAAGCGGTCATTGCCTACCAAATTCGCGAGACGCCTGGGGTACAGACCTGTCTCGAAACGCTCGCCCTCGGCAGTGGGAGTTGCCGAGATCTCGCCTGGCTGCTAATCGAGGTGGTTCGAGGGTGCGGTCTACCCGCTCGCTTCGTTTCTGGTTATCTCCTGAGCCATCACTTTGAGCCTATTGATGGCGCAACCCATGCCTGGGTTGAAGTTTATTTTAAAGACTACGGCTGGATCGGCTTTGACCCCACCGTTGGACGACCCACCGGCGCGCAGCACATTGCGGTGGCCATGGCCCCTGACCCCAAGTATGTCCCACCTGTTTCCGGGGCCTACCTGTCAGCGCCGAATACCCGGGTCGATCTGTCGGTGAAAGTCCGCGTCGAGGCGCAACCAGCGGTCTAAGGGCGGAAAAGCGCTTCGCTTTCGATTCCCAAAAGCGCACCACCGCCTGCCGTAGACTTGACGGACCCAACGGCGACCTAGACAGCCCTTGCAATCAACACGGTTATCCCGGTGGCCTCACAAATGCTCAGGATGAACGGGTAAGCACATGCTTTATCGCAAATGGTGTTTTCAAGACTAAGGCTTTCAACTGGAACGAGGGATTAATCCGAATCCTGAACCCGTACCGAAACCTGCATCTGGCTGCTACTCGGCAATGGCCCAAATTGATCCATAATCGCAACCTCCGCTGCATCCCGCCCAATCGCGATCGCAATGCGCTCCCCCGACCCAAGACCCGGTGTTGCATCAAATGCGACCCATCGATTGCCGACGTACGCTTCACCCCAAGCGTGGACGTCTTGAGGCAGTAGGCCTTCTAAATAACCCACCACATAGCGCGCGGGAATACTAATGCTGCGCAACATAGCGATCGAGACATGCGCGAAATCTCGGCAGACCCCGGCAGCATCCTGCATTGCGTCAAGCGCTGAGCGCGGCGTCCTACTCGAGCCAGGCTCATACCTAAACTTGGTCTGCACAAAGGAACAGATCCGCTCGATTTGGTCATACCCAGGCGAGCAGTCAGTAATGACTTCCCGCGTTATGTTCAGAAATTGATCTGCCTCGCAGTACCGGGAGGGCTGCAAAAAAGGCAACACTGCAACAGGCAGCGCTTGAATCGGCACAAAGTGCCCGACCCTCGTTGAACCATTAGAGATCTGCTGACCTTCGAAGGAGACCCGCAATGATGACGCCCCCTTAAGCATTAGAGCGCGCACGCACTGATTACCATGGCCATCTGAAAAGTGGGTTTCTTCAAGCCCGCCCTCCAGATCGAAGGTCAAGGCTTTAATCACCTGATCCGCGCCCTGACTTGGGACAAGTTTGAAAATCATAGGTGTATCGCAATCGAGAACGAGCGACAGTTCAGTGGTCACAGCCAGCAATTCGATCTCCAACGACAGCTTAAAGCATGAGTATAAGCATTGCCCACCGCCCAAGCCTAGGACATTAACCAATTCCTCAACATCCATCCCAGACAACGCGCGCCCCCAAAACCCAAATCATCATTTCAGGGTTTGCCGCGCCTCACGACCCTGTCAAAGTTGCGCCCTGCGCGCACAAACCGTGATGCCGAAATAACGTCTGGCCGTACTTTGAGCAGTTGCATCAAGCAGTGACTCAATTAGACTGAAGCTCTGGGATTGGGATTGATCATCGATGGTAGACAGGTTTTGGCGGGAATGGCGCGGGCTGCTGATATTTTTGGTCGTGATGGTGCTCTTTCGATCTGCGATCGCAGATTGGAACCAGGTTCCAACGGGCTCTATGAAACCCACCATACTCGATGGCGATCGCGTGATCGTAAACAAACTCGCTTATGGCCTACGCATACCGCTATCGGCCATTCGGGTAATGACCTGGAACCAGCCTGCTCGCGGTGAAATCGTGACCTTTTTTTCACCCGAGACCGAAGAGTTATTGATCAAGCGGGTCATTGGCATCCCGGGTGACCGTATTGCGTTGATTAATAATCAGCTCGAGATCAATGGGCAAATGGCCGACTACGCCATGCTGGCTGAAGATCAACTACCCGCCTTGAACGCCTATGAGCGGCATCGCCATCGTTTTTATTTGGAAACCATCAAGGCCTCGGTTCGTTCAGTCATGTTGCGGCCCTCGCCGCCAAACGCACACAACAATTTTGGCCCGGTTTCAGTGCCTGAAGGGCAATACCTGATGCTGGGGGACAATCGAGATAACAGTAAAGACTCGCGCTACATTGGCTTGATTGGGGCGGACCGTATAACCGGTCGCGCCCATACGATTGCGTTTTCAGTCGACTATGAAGATTACTACTTGCCCCGCGGCGATCGGTTTTTTCAAACCCTTGCGCAAGCAGACTAAGGCGCAGTGCCTTTAGAATTTGGTCCAGCGTCACCCTTTGAGGGCTGGATTTGGTCCGCCTCGGGACCACCCGCTTCGTCATCCATTGGCGGCACGCGGTGTTCGGCATCTGCCAAGTCGTGGACGCCAGCCCGAAGCTGACTTAATAAACTTGACCCGGGCCGTTGTAAGATTTTTCGCAATAGGGGTGAAATTAAAAGGCCCGTCACCATGGCCGCCCCAATCAATATCAGCGAAAAAATAAACAAGACATAGACCACCTCGGTCTCAACGTCAAAAAACTCGACAGCGACCCAGATGAAGGCGCTTGAAAACAGCAGGCTCGAAAGAAATCGTGTCACAGTCATGGTCTTGTCCTTAGATCAGTGCCTTTCCCAAAAAAGTCAGGCAAGATGGGCCGGGCCGTCACGGGTCAGGACGCCAGTTTAACCGGAGTTTGGGTCAGAACTGAATCCTGCTGCCGGCAAACGCGCAGTTCTCGACTTGCCGCAGTGCAGCAAGGTCTTTTGAGCCCGCTTTACTTCGAAGGCAGTCGACGCTACGTTAAAAGACCTTCCCTCACCGCGCGCTGTGCTATGAACCTGCAACCAATTCGAAAGCAAACCTTTGAGGACATTGACTTCACGGCGCACAAGTTTGAAGGCTATCGATCTGACATCGAATTTGAGCAATGCATCTTCTTACGATGCTCCTGGTCAGGATCAAAGATAGACCAGTGCCGCTTTGATCGATGCCAGCTCATTGACTGTGACCTTGCATCTGCTGCGTTAAACCAGGTCACCTTTATCGATTGTCAATTTGCACGAGACGACCTCAGCGAGGCGACGTCCTTTCGCTTTGCTGCCGCCAGTGCGTCAAAAATCCTTCAGGGCAATTGCTCGGGCGTCGACTTCAGCCACAGCGTCTGGCATGACTGCCAATTCTTAGACTGTCGCGCCAGAGCACTGAACGCGAAAGGATTCTCGTGCCGTAAAACCATAAGCCCAACTGTTTGGGTCGATGCCTTCACGGCCGAACGATGTGATTTTTCATTCAGTGATTTTAGTGACAGCCAACTCGCGAGCAGCGAACTGATCGCCTGCAACTTTCAAGAAGTCTCGTTTTGCGCAGCTGACTTAAGGGACGCCAATCTAGCAGATTGTGAACTTGACAATATTGACTGGTTCAACGCGCGTCTCACCGGCGCCAACCTAGAAGACGCTCGCTTTAACTCTCTGGATTTAAGAACAATGGACCTTACAGGGGTTCGAATATCTCGATTTCAAACCGAGATGCTGACCAACCCGCTTGGGCTGATCATCATCGACTAAATCAAGTTACCACGACCGGAACGCGCCGCCGCGGTCAGCGTCGCCCACCAGTTTCTTTGCGTTGGCTAGTTCTTCACCTCGATTAGCTCAACCTCAAACACCAAAACGGAATTAGGCGGAATACTGCGCACGCCACCCGGGCCATAGGCCAGATCCGATGGGATCGTTAAACGCGCTTTACCACCGGCTTTAATCAACTGTAGGCCTTCGGTCCAACCTGGAATCACTTGATTCAAGGCGAACTCTGCTGGCTCACCCCGCGCAATCGAGCTGTCAAAGACCGTACCATCCAGCAGCCGGCCCTCATAATGCACTACAACAACATCCGTTACCGATGGCTTCTTGCCCGTGCCTTCCGTCAGCATCTCAATTTGCAGACCACTATCGGTCACGCTGACGCCCGCCTTGGCCGCATTCTCAGCCAGGAACGCGGCGCCCGCTGCCAGATTCGTCTCGGATTCATTCTCGGCCAAGGCCTGTTGTTCTGCCTGGATCATTTGCTGACGTTCCCGCACGATTGCCATCACTTGCGTTTGGGCGTCCGAGTCTAAGGCAGGCGGCACCGCAGACAAGGAGTCTTGCATACCTTGCAATAAGGCGCCTAAATCCACGTCGGGATTGCCGCCTTGCTGCAACATATTGCCAAAAGAATACCCAAAGAAATAACCGCGCTCGGCTTGCATCGTCTCATCCGGCGCAGGCACTGGTGCTGCGTCTTCCGCCCAAACTGATCCAGCAGTCATCACCGCTGCTGCTAAAACCAACGACCGACCCAACCCAAAAACAATAGACCCCATAACAACTTCCTTAAATTAACCGTTTTCGAACACATTAAAGGCGAGAGTATGGCATAGAAATCGAGGTTTGACTGATCAACTTATCGCCCTGAAGGACGTCTAAAACGAGTCTATCCGACTCGCATTTGCGTCTAAAAGAACATATCGCGCCGGGAAATTTGCCCACTTTGCATGCGCCAACAGTCAGAAGTATGATTCGGAGAAAGGTGTAGGCGCAACCAACCGGCTTTACCACAACCGGCGTACGGCCGACGCCCTAAACCCGCGGCGTCATATCAGACGAGCAGCACGCGCGATTTTGTCGCAACTATGGATTCACAAGGTTTTTTTATGTCGCATCTAGGTCAAAATACCCGAAACAGGAATCGTTTTAGCAAACGCCCCGCGCGGTTAGCACAAGCCATGCTCCTGATGGCTTGGCTTATCGCGGGCAACGCCCTTGCAAACCTGACAGAGCCTCAAATAAACGAGACCGCCGAACTCGCGCCGCTACCCGAGCACGAGGCCACAACCCGACATATCTTAAAAGCACTTCGCGAGCGCCACTACCTTTATCAACTCTTAGATGACGAAAGCTCAGCGCTCATTTTCGACGAGTATTTATCGGCTCTGGATCCCAGTAAGAGCTATTTTTCCGAGCAAGATATTCGCGCTTTCGAGCCCTACCGGCTTACCCTCGATAATGCCTTGCGGCGCGGCGACCTGTCGCCAGCATTTAGTATTTTCAATCGATACCAGACCCAAATAACCCAGCGCCTCACCTGGGTTGTCAGTCAACTTGAGCAAGGCGTTGAGCAGTATCAGTTTGATGTCGATGAAACCTTAGAACTGGATCGGTCTGAGGCGCCCTGGGCCAAGGATGCGTCGGCCCTAGATGACCTGTGGCGGCGACGCATCAAAAATGACGTTTTGAATTTAATGCTCGCTGACAAAGATCTCGCCGATATCTCGGATTTATTGCTCAAACGCTACCAAAACCGATTGAACCGGACCCAACAAACGCGTAGTGACGATGTCTACCAGGTCTTTATCAATGCGCTGGCGAAGACCTATGATCCGCACACCCAATATTTTTCCCCCACCACAGCGGAAAACTTCAACATCAATATGAGTTTGTCGTTAGAAGGCATTGGAGCCGTACTGTCTATTGAGGACGAATACACCCAAATCGTGAGTCTGGTGCCAGCCGGCCCTGCCGATAAGACCAAAGCGCTCAAACCCAACGACCGGATTACCGCGGTTGGCCAAGGCGATGAAGGCGAAATGGTCGATGTGATCGGTTGGCGATTGGATGATGTCGTCCAACTCATTCGCGGTAAAAAAGACACCATCGTTCGCCTTGAGGTTTTGCCCGCAAATGCCGTTGATGGCTTTTCGAGCAAGGTCATTCCGATTGTTCGCAATAAGGTTGAGCTTGAAGAACAATCCGCGCAATCAGAGATTATTGAGGTTGAAGAATACGGCAATGTTCGCCGAATCGGCGTGATTGAAATACCCACCTTCTACGTTGACTTCCAAGCACTGCAAGATGGCGATGAGAATTACCGCAGTACCACACGCGACGTTAAACGGCTTTTGAAAGACCTCGAATCAGCCCAAGTCGATGCAGTGGTTATTGACTTGAGAGATAACGGCGGCGGGTCACTCCAGGAAGCAAAAACCCTAACTGGGCTCTTTATTGACCGCGGTCCGACCGTTCAAATCCGCAGCAAATCTGATCGGGTTGATGTCCTCAGTGATCGAGACTATCGCGTTGAATATTCGGGTCCGATCGCAGTCTTGGTCAACCGCTTAAGCGCGTCTGCCTCTGAGATTTTTGCTGGTGCCATTCAAGATTATGGCCGGGGCCTAGTCATCGGCACGCAAACCTTTGGCAAGGGCACCGTGCAAACCTTACAACCGTTACTGCGCGGTCAACTTAAAATGACCCAAGCCAAATTTTATCGCATCAGCGGTGAGTCCACCCAGCACCGCGGCATTATCCCGGATATTGCCTATCCGATTGACTATGACCCAGAAACCATTGGGGAGAGCACCCTCGACCGGCCCCTTATCTGGGATAAAATCACCCCTGCTGTGTATCGGCCTAAGGGCGATGTCGTTGGCTTTTTGCCTGCCTTGAGTAAACGCCATCAAAACCGGATGCAAACCAATCCGGAGTTTCAATACATCACGTCGGCTTACAACTACCGCCGTATGCGGCGCGAAATCAAAGCAATCTCCCTTAACGAGGCAACTCGGCGCGCGGAGCAAGCCCTTGCAAAAACCTTCTGGCTGGACCTTACGAATGAAAAGCGCGTAGCCCAAGGCCTGCCGGTTATTGCAGACCTTGAGGAACTCGAAGCGGCAGAGACGCTGGCCTCAGAGAGCACTGTTGTCGACCCACTACTGCCGCCTGATGCGCCGATCAAAAACGCCGAGGCCATTGCGAGCGAGGCTGAAAACGCCATTGTCGCGCAGGATGACGCCGCTGTGATTGCCCTCGAGCAGGCGAGCCCTACTGCGCCTGCTGAAGATGAGAACGCCCTCGCGGGCAATGCTGAAACAGACGAGGCTGCCTCCGAGGACACCCCTGAAGAACCCGACGCCTATGTCGTCGAAGCGGGTCATATCCTCGCAGATCTGATCAGCCTTCGGAATCAAACCGCGAAACAGTCCTCTACCGCCACGCCCAGCTGATTAGATCTGCGTGACAACTTGATTGAACGGCTTTCGGCTTATGTCGGGAACTACCGCACCCTCTGCTGGATAACCCACTACCAATAACAGAAATGGGCGTTCGTTTACGGGGCGGCCTAAGGCACTTTGTAAAAAACCCATTGGGCTCGGCGTGTGGGTCAAACACGCAAGGCCCGCCTGATGCAGCGCACCAATGAGGATACCGGTGGCGATTCCCACCGATTCTGGCGCATAGTAGTTTTTGGTTTTCTCACCCGTCTCATCCTGCGCAAAACGTTCTTGAAAAATCGCGATCAAGTAAGGCGCGACCTCCAAAAACGGCTTTTCCGCGTCTGTTCCCAAGGGGGCAAGCGCGTCGAGCCACACTTGAGAGGCCCGTCGGTCATAAAAAGCCCGCTCCTCAGCTTCTGCGGCCAGTCGGATATCCCGCTTCTTGGCGGGGTCTGACACCACGACAAAGTGCCAGGGTTGGCAGTTGGCGCCGCTGGGCGCGGTGCAGGCTGCTCGCACACAATCCATAATGACCGATTCAGGGACGGGATCGGTTGAGAAGGTGCGCACGGAGCGCCGCGCCGCCATCGTGACCGCATGCGCCGAGGCAAAGGCACTGGCGTCTTCTGGGTTCCTACGCTTAAAGACCAACGGCACAAAAGTCATAACATACGCTCATTTTCCTGATCGATTTTACCCACTCGCGCGGCACACTGCCTTCCCTTGGGCGGCAATTGCTTAAAGTCCGGCGCCTTCTTAGAAGCAGGCCTTCTCGCATCGGGATTGCCCGGATCGCTAAGGCCACGTCCAACGCGATCCAACTCTACAATGGATCGAAATGCTGTCAAACTCCGGACTGAAAAGAAAGCGGCTTGGAGACGACTTGCTCGCCTTGCCAACGCGCGGCACACTCCAAGCACGCAACCCTGCCCATTAATCCGGAAAACAAAAACCATGTTAAAGCATTTCACCACAGCCCTGATCGGGGCTGCAATTCTCAGTTTCAGTGGCTCGAATGCCGCGCAAAATGTCCAGCTCTTGTCCGCGCCCACAAACCCACTGCAGACCATCGCCATTGGTAGCTGCTTGGACACGGCAAAATCTTTGGCCATTCTGGATGTCATTACCGAGGCCAAACCGGATGTCTTCATCTTTGGCGGCGATAACATTTATGCCGCCGATGAATCGGACGACCCAGCGCTTGCGTCCCTGGAAGCCGCCTATGAGGACCTCGCCCGCGCACCCGAGTTTCAAAACCTTGCCCGCAACATCCCAATCCTGGCTACCTGGGATGACCACGACTACGGCTTGAACGACGCCGGCGGGGCGTTTGCCCATAAAGCGCAATCCGAGCGCTTATTTGAGTCTTTCTGGCAAATTGCCCCAGCCGATCCGAGCGTCTCTCGACCGGGTATTTATCGCGCGGTCATGATCGGTGAAGGCGATCAGCGGGTTCAAATCATTTTGCTGGATACCCGATTCTTTAGAACCGCACTCAAGACCCCCTGGATACCACCGCTGGTTGGACGCTACATTCCAACCGATGATCCCAAGCAATCCATGCTTGGGGGCGCCCAATGGCAATGGTTAACCGAGACCCTTAATGAACCCGCCGCGCTGCGCATCTTGGTAAGCTCGGTGCAGGTCTTAGCCGATGGTCACCAATGGGAAGCCTGGCGCATGCTGCCACGCGAGCAACAGCGTCTCTTGGCCCTGCTTGGCACGACCGCAGGGCAAACGATAATTGTTTCTGGCGACCGTCACCTAGCCGGCTTGTATCAAGCCCAAACAGGCGAGGCTGACGCTATTTTAGAAATGACCACCTCCTCGCTGAACCTGCCGCTCAGTCAAATTGCGGCGGTGATTACGGAGGAAACCGGCTCAACCCTGCTCGATTCGGCATTTTACGAGGCAAATTTCGGTTGGATTGCGATCGACTGGGCCGCTCGAATCGCTCAAATCGAGATCCGAAATGAGCAGAACGAGCCGGTGCGACAGCGCGCCGTGTCCTTTTAAGGCGCGCGCCGCGATCAAAACCGAACCAAAAGCCATGCGCGCTGCCCAATCAGCAGATCTAGATCCGCAATACGGCTGTCCAGACCTTCATGATTAAACGCTTTGGCCCAACCCTTGAGCGAGATAACGCATCAACTCACAAGACACCAACGACGCGGCGGGCCCTTCGATGGGTTTAGACCAAAAACCAAACCGGGTGGAACCAGTCTTTACCCATCCGGCGCGGCTGACGGATGAATTTTTATCCACCCAATTGGGGCGCCCGGTCACGCTCACCGCCGTTGAGTCCCTGACCGATGGCCATATGGCACAGGTGCTGCGGTTATGGTTTACCGCCGAGGGTGAAGGACAGGACCCAGTTCAGGCAGAAACGGTGATTTACAAGGGCGCCGCGCTGTCCAAAACGCGTGATATCGCCACCCGCTTCAAAAGCTTGGAGCGTGAAGCCGCGTTCTATCGCGCGCTCGCGCCAAAGCTGCCGATTGCAACGCCCCATTGCTGGTCTATTGCCCCATCGAGTGAGGTCGAGCCCTGGATACTGCTTGAGGACCTCGCCCCAAAAGCCGTTTTAGCCCCGCCCCTTACGATGGACTCGGCGCTGACGCTACTGGCCAGCCTGCATCACAAGACGCGCGGAGACGCATTAGTACGGATAAATTTATCAAACAATATCAATGATTTGAACGACTTTATTCAATCCCAAGATCCTATTATGATCGAGCGACTTTTAAGCGTCACATTGCCCGAGAACGCATCTTTACTACCGCCCATGCTGTCTGGGCGCGCAACGATCCAGAGCGACTTACACTATCCGGGGCCCGTTTTATGCCATGGCGACTTCCGATGGGATAATCTGAGCGCGGCAAAGACCGGCTGCCTATTGGACTGGGGCGACTACTGCATGGGCCCACCCGCCTATGACCTGGGTTATTTTTTAGCGACGTCAACACCAGACCGAGACCCAACAGAGGTGAACTTGATCACCTGGATTGATCACTATCTGGATGCAGTTAACGCGGCAGCGGGCGATGCGCACCCCACGCTGACCCGCGCCGGTCTGATTCAGGATGTTTTGTGCTTACTGCCGATCATTGCCTGGACCCCGGTCATGATGCTGCTCACCGCCGCCGAGTTGCCTGGCACCAAACACACTTACTGGAAAGCTGTGTTAACCCACTGTGAAACCCTGAGCGTGCAGCTGAGCAGGTTTTCAGGCTGATCCGTCTGGAATCGATCACGCGCCTCACCTGATCAGGGCCGCAACACCTAAGGGATCAATTCCGGCGGGATACGCGGCGACCCGCTGGTATCGTTTATCGATGACATCGATGGTTGGTTGCCCCCTCTCCACCCGCCAGACACTCAAACGCGCAGGTCTGCCGCTCTCAATATCCGAAACGCTTCTTTGATCTAGAATGCCCCTGACTGAGCAACCATCAAAATCACGGGCGCCGCCCCTAAGACAGTCCGTCCTGGGCCGCTTGATAACTCTCAGGATTGCCCACATCAAACAACGCGCCCGGCATCCACCAACCTTCAACCCGTTGTTCTTGGCAGAGGGTTTCGATAAAGGAACCCGGTGCGTCCTTCGGTCGACCTTCTGCTAGATAGCTAGGCAATCGCGCCAGCGCCTCGGGGGTTAGCAGGTAAATGGGGCTGGCGGCGATATCGGACTCGGGGTGTTCCGGCTTCTCCTGGAAAGCAATCACCCGCTGCTCGGCATCGAGTTGCACAACGCCGCGGCGGCGCTGATCTGCTGGGTCCGAGTTGCGCCGAACCGCCAATTGACTAAAGCCTGTTCGCTGAAATTGCTGTAGCAAACCGTTTAAGGAAAACTCCAATACCGTATCGGAGGCCACAACCAGCGCCGGCGCGTCATACCCGATCTTTGACAACAACAGATCTAAATCACCTAGGGCGCCTAAGCGATTGTCCGCCTGGGTAGACCCATTGTTAAACAACTGTACTGAATGGGGGCTGCGCGCCGCCCACGCTTCAAACAGTGGATAAAACCGAGCATTGGATACCAGTGACACTTGGCTCACCAATGGCGAGAGCCCGTCAAGCAATCGGTCCAGAACACATCGGCCCTGAATATCCGCCAGGGCTTTGGGGCGTTCCCCTAAAATGCCTTGCATTCGAGTGCCGTAGCCGCCTGCCAGAACCAAGCACCTCATAGCGCGCGCAACCCGGCTGACGCTTCGGTCACAAAGGCCCAACACGGCTCAGGTGGAGCTGCCTCAAGACCGGTAAAATACCGCGCCAGCGCGGACAGAATCTCGGGGACGGCATCCGCCGCCACCAGCGCGACCACACAGCCTCTGGAGCCCGCGCCACTGAATCGAGCGCCATGGACCCCTTGCAGCGGCCAAAGCGCTTTAACCAGCCCAATCAGCGCAGGCGTGCCGGTTTCATAGTTCACAATCGAGCTTTCGCAAGAGGCTGACATCAGCTGACCAAAGCCCGTTGCATCGCCGCGGATCCAAGCCTTGCAGCCTGCCTCGACCCGGGCCATTTCCGTAAAGTAATGTGCTGCGCGGCGACGACTGACCAACGAGAGTTGACCGGCAATGGCCTCATAATCCGCTGAATCAACGTCGCCGAGATAAGCCGCGGCTTGGGTCTTAGGCCGGCCCAACAGGCCCTGGATCTCCTTCGCGGCCGCATGGCATTCGGCAACCCGCTCATTAAAACCGCCGCCACTGGCCAGCGCCAAACGATGTCCGGAATGCACCACCAAAAAATGAAATGCCTCACCCGCTGGGTGCCGAAGGACCGTCTCACGCCGGCAATCAAAATCCACCAAGCACCCTGAGGTTGCGTAACAAATCGCGCTTTGATCCCCCGCCCCACTCTGTAAGCCTAAAAATTCGTTCTCGACTTGCTGAGACCACTGGATCAAGCGCGCTGGATCGGGCGGCGCGCCTGCTGCCGACTGCAGCGCGCTGAGATAGGCCAAGGTAACCGCGGCGGAACTGGACAATCCCACCTCTCCTAAGTGCCCCGCCACGCTGATATCCAATCCTGCTGGGAAGTCTGTTTGATCCAAAACCGCAGCACTACCTCGTAAATAGTCCGCCCAGTCCCCTTGGGCAGACTGCCGCGCACCAATGAGGACATCCGCAACCGAGCCAAAGCCCGCGCTTTGCGCGCGCAGCCGCCGATCAGAGTTCGGGGTAAAGGTGACGGTGATGCCTTGGTTGGTCGCAATCGAGGCCACCCGACCCAGCTGATGATCGATATGGGCGCCTAAGGGCCGAATTCGATAAGGCGAGAACAGTTGCTGGGCGACGCCAAGATCCGCCTCGAAGGCCGCACAGTGATCCAGGGCAAGCTGCTGGTGCTGCGCGCGGGTTAAGGGCTGAAGTTGCGGCAGCATCATAAGACCGGATGACTCACAGTCCGCCAGTGCAGGCCCCACATCCCTTTCCTTGCCCGGTCGCCGCTCGCCATGGTTACGCGCGCGCCTCGTCGGCGATGACTTGCGCTGTCAGAGACAGCTCGGCCGCCTTGAAAGTGTGGTCCTGGGTCATCGCAAATTCCGTTCGGTTAAGGCAATCCAGAATCAGGGCGGCAAAGAACGGGAAACCCACCTTGCCCGTGACACGCTGACGATGCTCGCCCGTGTCATTGACCAGCAGCACCGTGTTATCGACCCATTCCGACCGCGCCAAATCAACGTACTTGCGGCATTCGATCATGCCTTCGGTACCGGTAATCAGCGTTCGACCGTCGCCCCACGTTCGTAGTCCCCCTGGGGTAAACCAATCCACTCGGCAGTAAGCCGAGGCCGCGTTGTCGCCGACCAAACTGACCTCGCCAAAATCTTCAAGCTCTGGATGCCCTGGGTTGGCAAGATTCGCAACCCGGGCCATGCTGATCGCTGCATCCTGGTTGCCGGTATAGGTTAGAAATTGCTCCACCTGATGACTGGCCAAATCACACAAAATGCCGCCGTAGGCGGCCTTGCTGAAAAACCACTCTGGGCGGTGATTGACTGATAATCTGTGGGGCCCCAGCCCAATCACCTGCAAGACCCGACCGATAGCGCCCTGCTCGATCAAAAATCGGGCGTGCTCGGCAGCCTCGTTTTGCACGCGCTCGCTGTAACACACCGAATACTTGCGGCCTGTCGAGGCCACCACCTGCCGGACTGTCTCAAGTTGATCCAGCGTGGTGAAAGGACATTTATCCGTGAAGTAATCTTTATCCGCTTGCAGCACGCGAATGCCGACAGCCGCTCTCAGATTCGGAATGGCGGCCGCCGCCACGAGCCGCACGTCGGGCGCTTGTAAAATCGCGTCAAAGGTCTCAACGCGTTTGGCGGCAGGATCCAGCGCCAGCAGCTTGTTGGCCTTAGCCTCATCTGGCTCATAGACATAGCCCAAGGTAGCGCCCGCAGCGAGGAGGTTCGACACCATACCAAAGAGGTGGCCGTGATCCGCAAAGGCCGCGGCAATCACAAATTCCCCGGGCTCGCAGACCGGTTTGGTTGGCGTCATAACCGGGGCGTAATCTTGACCTTGCTGCATCAGAAGCTACCGGATAAATCGTTAAGGGCGGCGACGACCGGTTGCGAGCGCGGTTTTTCCGCGCGCTGCTTGCTGCGTAGCCAGCGCCGGTAGCGCGCGGCGGACAAGGGCAACGCTATTTTTTGCTCGAGCGCGCCCGACAAGGTGAGCGCATTGGCCAGCATAAGCGAATCCAGCCCATCGGCGCCTGGCGCCAGGAGCTTTGCGCCCGACACAATGGCCTCACCAAAATTATCGAGCACCGCTTGGTGCTGCCCGCCCTGTCCTGCAACCTCAAAACGCCGCAGTTCGGTTTTCGGCTTTTGAAAGGCCTTGTTGTTTTGAATCGCCTCGGTGATCGGGATGCTGGTTTCCTCAATGAGAATGACGTCCTCACGGGTGTCGTAAACCAAGGTTGCCCGGTCCAGCACCACCTCCAGCCGGTTTCGGCCTGGCGCCTCACCGGTGCTGGTAACGAAAGTGCCCGTGACGTCGCCTTCAAACCCCAAAATCGCAGACACTTCATCTTCAACCCCAATGTTGTGCCAACGGCCAAAGCCGCAATTGGCAAACACGTGATTCGGCCGGCCAAACATCCAGCACAACAGGTCCAACTGATGCGGCGCCTGATTGAGCAGTGCGCCGCCGCCTTCACCTCGCCAGGTTGCTCGCCAATCGCCACTATCGAAATAGGACTGCGCCCGAAACCAATCGGTGATGATCCAGCTCATCCGCCGCAGCGGTCCAAAGGTTTCGTTCTTGACCCAATCTCGAATGGCGCCATAGGCCGGATTGGTGCGTTGATTGAACATCAGCGCCAAAACTTGACCCTCGGCCTTCGGCACCTTGAGGAGCTGTTCGGCATCTTTGATTTCAGCCGCAATGGGTTTTTCAACCATGACGTGCAGGCCCGCCTTGAGCGCGGCACTGGCCAAGGCCACATGGCTAAAATGGGGCGTGGCGACAATCACCGCCGCGCAGACGCCACTTCGAATGAGCGCCTGGCCGCTGTCAAACACCTGCACCGATGGATCCGCCGCCCAACGCCCTCGCCGAGCTTCGATCACATCGGCAACC
The DNA here is from genome assembly GCA_017854255.1 of Pseudomonadales bacterium. GTDB lineage: Bacteria > Pseudomonadota > Gammaproteobacteria > Pseudomonadales > Azotimanducaceae > UBA9926. The sequence continues at coordinate 4,894 of JAFMIA010000054.1, read as the reverse complement.
GCTGTCAGCACCATTTGAGGGTGGTTCTCCAGCCATTTGCAATGGGCGCTGCCCATATTACCAACCCCAATAACGCCGACTCGAACGCGCATCAAGATCCTCCAAAATTCTTAATAAAATCATAACTTTGCTTTAAACAATGGAATTCATCTTCACCATAACAGTCATCTTGCTCAACGAAATAATGCGGAACGTTATGAGCGGCTGCCGCGCCTAAGATCGCGTGCCAATTGAGGTTGCCTTGACCCAGCGCTGCAAAACAGCGCCGGTTTTGGTCATTCAATCGGAAGTCCTTTAGGTGCAGCAGCGGCATGTTATCCCCGACTCGAGAAACCCACTCCGCAGGATCGGCGCCGCCGGCGGCGACCCAATGGGTATCGAGCTCAATTCCAATGCCGCGAGCCGGCGCGGCCAATCGCAAATGCTCGAGCCAGGGCAGTCCGTCAAACCATTGAAACTCATGATGATGATGGTGATAGGAAAAGCTGATGCCCTCAGCGGCTAAGGCTTTGGCGACTTGCTCGCCTTCGGTTAAGAACTGCTCAAGGCCCGCCAGTGACAAATAGTCCGCCGGCGGGATCATGCCAACCGCCGTATGCTGACACCCCAGAACATGGTGCTCCTCGATGACCTTGGCAAGGTCGGTCAGCAATCTCGGCCAAGGCGTGTGCGTTGCCCGCACATTGATCGCCAAGTCCTGACAATGCTGCGCCGTGCGCTGCACCGGGATATCGCCAAAGGCCGAGACCTGAATCGAGCGGTAACCGATCTCGTGTAACTGGGCAAGCGCCGGCACCAGCTCGGCTTCGGTTTGGGTATAGCGCCTGAGGGTGAACATCTGCACGCCAAGATCGATCATGCGAACTCCTTAAGATGGCCTGATCCGCCAGATTAGGACGGTTTGAGCGCCTTCTCAACCGCATCGAACGCATTCTGAATATCCTTAAAGCGGGCTTCAGCGGCCTCCAGCAGCTCTGGTGGCAAGCCATCGGCCTGCACCCGGTCTGGATGGTGCTTCATGGCAAGCCGACGATACGCCCGCTTGACCTCCGCGAGGGTCATCCCCGGCGTGCAGCCCAGGGTTTCATAATGGGTTTCCAGCGGGATCGCCTCCATGCCCTTAACCTTGGCCTTCAGGCTCGCGTAGACCGACTCGCAACCAAAGAGCCTGGCCGCCTCGCTGAGCAGCCGGTCTTCTTCTGGATGCAGTTCCCCATCGGCGAAGGCCAGCATCGTCAGCAGCTCCATGAGCATGGCGAGCATCTGGGGCTGGCCGGCAAACGCGCCCTGAAACTGTTCGGCATAGTCCATAAAGCCGGCGCTGCCATCTTTCGCTTCATTAAAGATTTGAATCGCCAAAGCTCGGGCCTTGGCATCCAGGCGCAGATTCTCACGCATTACGCGCTCAACGAGTGCAATCTCGGAGGCGGACACTTGCCCATCGGCTTTGGAGAGCTGACCAAACATCGCAAAGGTTGCCGTAAAAAACACACTTTGTTTTTGTTCGAGCTGGCCAAGCGCCCCGCCGCCACCGCCAATCCGGTTGGCGAGCACGGCGCCCAGCACAGCCCCAATCGGGCCGCCCAGCATGAGCCCGACCCCACCGCCTAGTAATGTCCTCATCCAACTCATTGTGCGCGCCTTATTGGGTTGTGCATTGTGTGTGCCTTAAGTCTTAAGCCAGTTCCCCGCCGATGAGGCCGAGCAACAGATCTGTTTTTTCCTGCATGAGCTCGGGCAAGCCCCGACTTTCAACATTTAACCGAATCACCGGCTCGGTGTTCGACATCCTTAGGTTAAATCGCCAGTCTTTAAAATCCAGACTCAAGCCGTCGGTACGGTCAACCACTGCGTCTGGCGTCATAAAGGCTGCTTCAATCTTTTTGATCACGGCCGCCGCATCCGCCACCCGGCGATTAATCTCGCCGCTGGCCGGAAAGGCCAACATTCGATCATCGACCAATTCGGCAAGGGTTTTGCCCGTTGCACTCATGAGCTTCGCAATCAGCAGCCAAGGCACCATACCGCTGTCGCAATAGGCAAAGTCTCGGAAGTAATGATGGGCGCTCATCTCGCCGCCATAGATCGCGTCTTCGGCCCGCATCGTTTCTTTCATAAAGGCGTGCCCGGTTTTGCTCATAACCGCCCGCGCCCCACTGGTTTCGGCGATATCAATGGTGTTCCAGGTTAGGCGCGGGTCGTGCACGATCGCGCTGCCGGGGTCGGTGGCCAGAAAGGCCTGCGCCAGTAGCCCCACCATGTAATAGCCTTCGATAAATCGGCCGTTATGATCAAAAAAGAAACACCGATCAAAATCACCATCCCAAGCGATGCCTAAATCAGCCCCAGAGGCCTTGATCGCTGCGATCGTTGAGCCGCGGTTTTCGACCAGTAAGGGGTTGGGGACGCCATTGGGGAAATGGCCATCGGCCTCAAAGTGGACCTTGATGAATTCAAAGGGCACCGCGTCGGCAATCAAATCAATGACAGCACCCGCGCCGCCATTACCGGGGTTCACCACGATTTTGAGCGGTTTAATGGCGTCAATCGGGTCAAGATACGCCAGCAATCGGGCTTGGTAGGCCGCGTGATGATCGAGCGCATGCACCTCGCCGCGGCGGGGACTTTCGATAAAGTCTTGGGCCTCGATCAGGGCTTTGATCGCCTGCAGCCCCGTGTCGCCGCTAATGGGCTTGGACTGCTCGCGAACCAGCTTCATACCGTTATAGTCTTTTGGGTTGTGGCTGGCGGTCACCATAATGCCGCCATCCAGGTCAAAGTGATCGGTCGCGAAATAGATCTCCTCGGTGCCGCACTCGCCAATGAGGTAAACATCAACTCCGGACTCGATAAGCCCTTCGGTGAGTGCTTCGGTTAACTCCGGGCTTGTTAACCGGATATCCTGGCCGACAACAACCTTGGAAGGTCGTAGCCAGCTGGCGTAAGCTCTACCCACATCCCGGGCGAGTTCCGGGTTTAATTGATCGGGAATGCGACCTCGAAGGTCGTAGGCTTTAAAACAAGAGAGATCCATATCGTGTTCCAGTGCTGCTAATGCCCGCTAGTTTACACCATCCGCGCCATCAAATTAGCGTCTGCGGGCACTCGATTTGGCGCCTTGGCTGCATGGGGCTGACGATCCTGTTCGCTGGGTTGGGGCTCGCGGCTTGCAGCCCCTCACCTTGGGATCAGGCGCAAACGCGCTACACTGAGGGCTTAGCGCGGACGCTCGATGTGCCGCTTCCATCTAGCGACCCCAGCGCAATCAAGGCGCCTGTGCCGCCGCAATCGGTCTCCGAGCCCGCGGCCGGCAGGACGTCCCCGCAGCCTGATCAGCAAGAGACTCGGGCCGCCGCGACGAATGACCCAGCGAGCCTCAACCTGCTGGATTACCTGCGCACCACGCCGTGCGCGCTCCACAGTTTGATCAGCGAGCATAACTCGAGCTTGGGCAAACTCAGCAGCGCGACAACCCGCCTGGTATATGATGTCAACTTTATCAATGCCAGCGACCGCTGCGTGACCCGGCTGAGCGCGAGCCATCCCGAGCTTGCCGGCCAACTCCAGCGCGAGGCCGCCCGAAAGCGCGCGCAATTGCCCGATCAGTTGCGGGCCGCCCTACTTTATGGGCCAGAATTTACGCAATTTTGGCGCGCGCAATCTAGCCTAGGCCAATACCCCGAAACCCTGCAAAGTGACCTCGAGCCTGCCCTTAAGGCGTTGCTGTACGACGCAACCGCGATCAGCACCCTAGCATTTACGGGCACCGCGTCCGACTTGGACTTAGCCTTGACCGCGCTGCGTTCGGCTGAAGGCGGGTTGCTTTTAAAAGGCTGGCTAGATGTGGCGCATCAGATGCAGGCGGCCAATGCCGTTATCGATACGTTCTTAGCCAAGCGCCCCCTGTGCTATAACCACCAAAGCAATCCCCGCGCCTTGCGCCTTAAGGCCCTCGTTGAGAACGTCTATGTTGGCCAACTGCAACCTATGACCGCGGCCCTGAACCGACGCACCCACGCCCTGCTGCCGTTGATTGAGGCCCTCGAGCGCGCCGTTGGCGCCCGACAAGACCCCCGCTATGCGGCGTTCATCAGCGCGCGCACTGATGTCATTGGCACGGCTCGCGCGCGCCTAGTCTCCCATACCGAGCGACTGCAGGACTTATTGGCCCAATGTCAGCTGGCCCCCGGCCAGGGTTAAATCTGGCCAAATTAAGCAACATGCGCGGGGATAAAACAGAAAATTATTGAAGACAGCTTAAGAGTCCGTTATCCGCGCTTTGCGACTGAACCATCACGCGCGCCCTCATCGCCGGCGCACTGGGTTAACCACCGCTGCGGCGCGCTTTAAAAAGCGCGGCGCGGGATTAAAACCCGGCTGCCGCACCCATATCTCGCGGATCGGCGACGCCCTCAAACTGACCCTCCGTGACCAAGATACTATTCGCCACACCGATGACGCCCCGGGCTTGCAGGGTATGTCCGCGGGCTTCTAAGTCGGCGATCACGGCGTCTGACAAACGGCCTGCTTCAAAATCAATCACATCGGGTTGCCACTGATGGTGTACCCGCGGCGCCGCCACCGCGTCAACCAGTGACTGGCCATGATCAACGACATTGAGAATCACCTGCAGCACCGTTGTGATAATGGTCGACCCGCCGGGCGAGCCGGTAATGAGCACCGGCTGATTGTCTTTCAACACGAGGGTTGGCGACATCGAACTGAGCATGCGCTTACCAGGGGCAATGGCATTGGCTGTGTTTCCGAGCAACCCATACTGGTTGGCCTCGGTGGTGCTGGCCGCAAAGTCGTCCATTTCGTTGTTCATCAGAATCCCAGTACCCGGGATGACCCACTTATTGCCAAAGCTGCTGTTCAAGGTGGTGGTCAAGGC
>JAFMIA010000053.1 GCA_017854255.1 Pseudomonadales bacterium | reverse complement strand
CTGCGTCTGGTTCATGGTCGCGATTTAGCATCGCCTGATGCCTTTCCAAGGCAATTCGGTACAGCCGCATCGGTTCCGAGACGTAGGAGGTCAAATAGTTCACCATCACCACCCCGCGCTTTTTGCCAACAAGGGCCAAAATATCATCGGGTACATTGCGCGCGTGTTGTGTGACGGCATATGCAGAAGAGTGTGAAAAAATTACGGGCGCGCGACTCACCCTCAGCGCATCCCGCATGGTTTCAACGGATACATGGGAGAGATCGACCATCATTCCGAGGCGGTTCATCTCAAGAACGACGAGCTCGCCAAATCCGGTTAGGCCACCATGACGCGGGGTGTCCGTTGCTGAATCGGCCCAGAGCAGGCCCTTTGAGTGCGTTAACGTCATATAACGGGCGCCAAGCTCATAAAGCTGTCTGAGACTGGCCAATGAGTTGTTGATCGAATGTCCGCCTTCCATGCCAATGAGCGACGCAATTTTCCCCGCTTTGTGGATTCTGCGAATGCTGCTGGCGTCAAGCGCGAGTTCTAAATCATCCTCATGGTGATTGATTAGGCGCTTAACCAAATCAATCTGATCCATCACAGCCTGAACCGCGCTGGGCTTGCCGCCATACCCTTCAATCGGAATATAAACGGACCAGAAGAGGCCGCCGACCCTGCCCCTCCGAAGTCTCGGTAGGTCGGTGTCAGTGGGGCGCTCGATTTGGGTTAGGTCCGCCGCCAAATCGAGTTGCGATAAGTGATTATTGACTCGGCGATGGTATTGCCATGGGAGATCATTATGGCCATCAATTAAAGGGGTCGCTTTGAGGACGGTGGCGACTCGAGTATCGAGGTCATCGGCGAGGACCAGGTTACCTGAGGCCAAAACGGCGATCATTAAAACCTTAGGGCACATTCGCATCACAATATTCATAGTGGGCTCCTGTCAAAATTAATAGATGCACGTTCAAGAAAGGCGCGTGCACGCGCGATACGTGTTTTTTAGTGTGGGCGCGCAAAGTACGGGGCATCAAACAATGCCTGGCCAGCGTTTTAATCTAACAGGACGCTCGCGACCGTAGAATAGGGTTAAAGCTAACACAGGTACGGCTTGTTTTCGGTGGTTCGATCAGTTCCTATGCCCAAAATATTGATATCCAGACGCATCGCTGCGTTCCCGCGTTCAATTTTGGATTTCAACGGGCTATAATCGGCGCCGTACATGACTGGCGATGGAAGGTGGATTACCACTGGGAAGTGTACGCCACGCACTCAAAAGACGCTTGCAATTCGGTTGCGATGCGGCAGTTGAAAAAAAGCGGATTGGACAAAGCGAGCATTGGGTGCCGATTTTGCCTTCCTCCGCTGAATGAGTTCGTGGAATAAAGCCGTTCGCCTGGGCGCTCAACCCAACCTTGATAGGACACAGCCCATGACTTTGAATAATATCGATCAGCAAGCCGCGGCGTTGCTGGGTAATTTAAAAGAACTTGAAACCAATGATCCTGCTGTTTATGCGGCGATGTTGGGTGAGGAAGATAGAGAGCGCAATGGCATCGAGCTGATTCCATCTGAGAATTACACCTTCCCAGAAGTCCTGAGTGTACTGGGCAGCGTTTTTACCAATAAATATTCTGAAGGCTACCCCGGGCGACGCTATTATGGCGGGCAGACCTATACCGATCAAATTGAAAATTTAGCGAGAGATCGCGCCAAGACCGTTTTTGGTTGTGATCATGCCAATGTCCAGCCGCTCTCTGGATCCGCGATGAATCAAGCGGTGTATCTCGGGTTACTGACGCCAGGCGACACCATTATGGCGATGGACTTGTCCCATGGTGGGCACTTGACGCATGGCGCGCCAGTCTCTCATATGGGCAGTTTGTTTAACTTTGTTCGATATGTCACCGATCCTGTCGATGGCTCGATCGACTTTGACCAAGTGCGAGCGGATGCCTTACGCACCAAGCCTAAGATGATGCTTTGTGGTTACACTTCGTATCCACGGGATATAGACTATGCGGCCTTCAAGGCCATCGCCGATGAGGTCGGGGCGATCACGATGACCGATGCCTCGCACTTTGGCGGACTGGTTGCGGGCCGGGCCATGGCCAATCCCTTCGATTTTGGCTTTGATATTGTGACCACAACGACGCATAAATCCCTTCGCGGTCCGCGCGGCGGCATGGTGCTGTGTCGGAAACCGTTTGCAAAAGCCCTCGATAAATCAGTCTTTCCGGGCCTGCAAGGCGGGCCTCATATGAACGCGGTTGCCGGTATCGCTGTCACGTTGCTGAAAGCGCAAACGCAAGAGTTTCAGGATTATGCCCAACAAGTTCTGGTCAATGCCAAGACGCTCGCAAATTCGCTAATGGCGGGCGGTGTGTCCTTAGTCACAGGGGGCACGGACAATCACATGATGGTCTTGGATACCATGGCATCGTTTGGTTTAGATGGTCGGGTTGCTGAGGAAGTGCTGGATCGCGTCCAGATTACAACCAATAAACAAATCATTCCTGATGACCCTAATCCGCCGCTACGCCCGAGCGGTATTCGAGTGGGCACGCCGGCGGCGACCACGCGCGGGATGAAAGCGCAGGATATGGAACAGCTTGCCAACTGGATGATTCAGTGTCTAAAGGCGCCGGAAGATGAGGCGGTGATCGCGTCAGTTCGGCAAGAAGTCGAAACCTTTTGCCAGCGGTTCCCCGTTCCGGGTTTGTGACTGCCCGATGCGGGGTCCGCTTCAAAATGCGGCTCAGCGCCGGCGTTTGATCGCGAATCAAGAGCTGCGCACGCGCGGACGACGCGTTCAACTCAGCGCGTCGATCCAAGCTCGGGTTTGGCGGGCAACCCGCTGGTAAACCGACTGGTGAGGGTCAGTTGCCTGCTTGGTAAGCTGCAAACCATGATCCGCGCCAGGAATCCACTGGAAGGTGCAACTGGGGTTCTGAGCTTTGAATTCTGACGCAATGCTGGGGCTAATCATTGGGTCTCGATCGCCAGCAAACACCAATATGGGGTGTTTGAGCGCCGGTAAATGTTGCCAGCGATCGAGGTTCGGTTTGGCTTTAGAATGCAGGGGTAAGGAATAGGCAACGCCACCTTTAAGTTGGTCTTGTTGAGGCCCCAGCGCAGTATCAAGTCGATGATCAACCAGTAGATGCGTCATCACACGCCCGCCATAACTGTGGCCTGCGGTAAAGGTCGGTAAACCACGTCCTGCCGCCAAGCCGATCTGTAACGCGTCATAAAAATCGTTGATCGAATTGCTCAGCTTGCCTGGAAAAGCGTGGTTCGCCATTCGATATCTAAAGTTGAATCGTAGGGTTGCTATGTTTTCATTCTCGAGGGCCTTGCTCAACGCGACAAGGTGCGTGGACCCCAAATGGGTTGCGCTGCCATGGGCGAGTACGATGAGGGCGGAGGCGTCGCCGTTGAGCGTGAGAGCGTATTGATTTGTCGGCAGAGCTGTGGCTTGCATATTGCGCCCGGTTGCGCCTCCTGTGGTTTCGGCCATGATCTTGATCTTCTTTGGAGCATGCTACACTGAATGAAGGGCAAGGTGATCAGGAGGATGTATGTCGCAAGCAGGCTCGCCGGCAAAGGCAATTCTATATGCGTTTTTAGCAAACTTTGGCATTGCCGTGAGTAAGTTGGCGGCAGCGCTGCATACTGGCTCCGGTAGCTTGATGGCGGAAGCAATTCATTCCTTTGCGGACACGTGTAATCAGGTGTTGTTGTTTGTGGGCTTAAAGGGCAGCGAAAAGCCGGCTGATGAAGAGCATCCCTTAGGGTACGGAAAACTGACCTACTTTTGGAGCTTTGTGGTGGCCCTGATCTTGTTTAGTTTAGGGGGCGTTTATTCTATTTTTGAAGGCTGGCACAAGTACAACAATCCTGAGCCGGTCACCGGCATCTGGATTGGATTATCTGTTTTAGGGGCGGCCATTATTCTTGAAGGCTTAAGTTTTTATGGCGCTTATCTTGAAGCGAAAAAAATGGCAGGCGAACAGTCTTTAATGGAGTGGCTTAAAACCACCCGCAATGCCGAGATTGTTGTGGTGCTAGGGGAAGATTTTGCGGCAATGCTGGGGCTGATCTTTGCTTTTTTAGCGTTGTCACTGGTCATGGTAACGGGGGAGCCGCTCTATGACGCCTTTGGGTCCATGGTCATTGGCGTTTTGTTGATTATCGTCGCGGTTGGATTGGTTATCAGGCTTCAGGGGCTCTTAGTGGGCCGATCAGCAGAGCCAGCGTTGCGGGAGTTGGCAGAATCCATCATTGCTGAAAAGCAGGGAGTTGCTCGGTTGTTTAACATGGTCACGCTGCATATGGGACCAAAAGTGTTGTTGGCCGCGAAGATACAGCTCGATGCCCATTTAACGGTCGATCAAGCGGCACATTTGATTAATGCAATTGAAGATGAGCTGAAAGCGAATCGGCCTGAAATTGGTTGGTGTTATATCGAAATTGATCCCTAATATTTGGAGTGTGTATGTTGCGTTTTAATCATACCTTTAACGTGTCGGCTGAAGTCGTTTGGGGCGTCATTGGTCAGGTTGACCGTGTTGATTGGGTGCCAGGCGTCGAGCGGTGCGTGCTGCAAGGCAATGTCCGAACCCTGGACCTGCCTGGGGCGGGTGAGATTCAGGAAAGAATCGTGCTTTGTGATCCCGAGGCCTATGAATTGACCTATCAATGTATCCAGTCACCCATACCGCTTGAACATCATGAAGCCAGAATGCGGCTATCGGCACTGCCGAATGGTGGCTGTGAGTTCGCTTGGGAGGCAGATATCCTTCCGACCAACTTTGAAGGTTTTTTGAAGGACTCGATGGTTGGCGCACTCGCCCAATTGATCGAGGTTGTCGCGCAAGTCGAGGGTTCTTAAAGCGGCAAAAATGCTTCAGCACCGCAGCGGATGCGAGCAAGGATTACGAAAGCGGCTTCAACCCGTCGAATCAGTGGACGATCTGACCGGTAACTTGGCCTGAGATAGCGCCGCCGTCTTGCAAAGCGATGCAACCGGTTGGCGGGATTGATATCGGTAGTGTCTGCAGGCTGGGTTAAGATGAGCCGCTCAGACGGATGTTCTCTCCCAGAATAATCTGGGTACGGTGAGGCGCCTATCGAAGGCGCCGTGATGGCACGATCAAGGAAAAAGACGAGGTTATAAGTTGAGTCAGAATGCTAAATTACCCTACGGACTCATGGCGGAATTGGGTCGCGTGCCTGCAGGTAGTCCACCACCCGTGCATCTGTGGGAGCCAACAAATCGTTACGCGATTGATCTGTGTATTAAGGCGAATGGCGATTGGGTGCATGAAGGCGCGTTGATTGAACGGCCTCGGCTGGTGCGCTTGCTGGCGAGTGTGCTTAGGCGGATTGGTGAGGACTATTTTTTGGTCACCCCAGCTGAGGCATGCCAGATTACCGTTGAGGATGCGCCGTTTCTTGCTGTGTCATTACTATCAAAGGGCCAAGGGGTAAACCAGCAGTTATCGATTATCACAAATGTTGGCGATGAGATTGCAATTGGCGCCCAACACCCGTTGACGTTCCACGCGCTAGCGGAGGCGCCGGTCCCCTATGTCGAGGTGCGCGACGGCTTGCTCGCAAAATTCAACAGGCCTTGCTACTACGATTGCATGGGACATTTGGCTGAAGCAGGCGGGTCAGATGACGCCTCACTGGGCCTTTGGAGCGGCGGCCTCTTTTATGCCGTGCCGGAAATGGGCGAAAGCTTGGATGGCGATGATGCTTAAAGTCTCACCCCGTCTTTGGGGGTTGGCGCACAAGCTTGACCGACCTTCCTCTGCGTAAAGGCCCCGAACAAAAAATTGATTCTGCCCGAGACCCGCAACCGTTACATATTGCCGTAATTTGGCCCGCCAGTCCCCTCAGGCACAACCCAGTTGATATTTTGTGAAGGATCTTTGATATCACAGGTTTTGCAGTGGATGCAGTTTTGGGCATTGATTTGGAATCGAGGTCCTGTGCTTTCCTCGACAATTTCATAAACCCCAGCAGGACAATAGCGTTGCGCCGGCTCATCAAATTTCGGCAGATTGACGGCAATCGGAATGCTGGCATCTTTCAGCGTTAGGTGACAGGGCTGATCTTCCTCGTGATAGGTGTTGGTTAAAAACACGCTGCTTAATTTATCAAAGCTGAGTTTCCCGTCGGGCTTGGGATAATCGGGCTTTGTGCAGTCAGACTGCAATTTGAGCTTGGCATGGTCTGGTTCCGGATCCATGAACGTAAAGGGCAGCCTCCCGCGAAAAATATATTGATCGACCCAAGCAAACATAGCGCCCATAAACATGCCGAACTTGTGCTGAGCCGGCATGATATTCCGAGCTTGATAAAGCTCTTCATGGAGCCAGGAGGCTTTATAGAGTGCTGTAAAGCGGGTTAGTTCTTCTCGACCTTCGGAGCCGTTTGAGAGTGCTTCAAATACTGCTTCGGCTGCGAGCATGCCGGACTTCATGGCGGTATGCGTGCCTTTTTGCTTCAAGTTATTTAAAAACCCGGCGTCATCGCCAAGTAATAACCCACCGGGCATAGTGAGCTTTGGCAGCGCTTGGTAGCCGCCTTTGGCAACCGCTCGCGCGCCATAGGCAATACGCTTGCCGCCTTCTAAGGTTTGCCGAATCAGCTTGTGGTGTTTGAAACGCTGGAATTCATCGAAAGGGGAAAGGTGCGGGTTTTTGTAACCCAAGTCGACAATTAAACCGATCGCAACTTGGTTGTTTTCGAGATGGTAAAGGTAGGAGCCGCCCAAGGTGCCGCCCGGACCAAAGTCAAGGGGCCAGCCGACCGTGTGCACAACCTTTCCCGGTTGGTGCTTGCTTGGGTCCACATCCCAGACTTCTTTAAAGCCAATCCCGTAATGCTGGGTGTCGCTATCGGCCGCGAGTTCGAACTTCGCAATCAGTTGCTTGCCGAGATGACCCCGGCAGCCTTCCGCGAATAGCGTGTACTTGGCATGGAGTTCATAACCGGGCGTGAAGCTTGGCTTTTGCGCCCCGGCGGCATCAATGCCCATGTCACCCGTTGCGATCCCTTTGATTGAGCCATCTTCATGATAGAGCACTTCACTGGCGGCAAAGCCTGGGAAGATATTAACGCCCAGGGCTTCGGCTTGCTCGCCCAGCCAGCGGCACAAATTGGCGAGGCTGGTGGCGTAGTTGCCGTGGTTATGCAGGGCGCTAGGCACAAAAAGAGCCGGTAGTCGCATGCCTTGATGATCGTCCGTTAGCAGATAGACATCGTCAGTGGTGACTGGATTGTTCAAGGGCGCGCCCATGGCTTGCCAGTCTGGGAACAGCTCATTTAAAGCGGTTGGCTCAATGACTGCGCCGGATAAGATGTGGGCGCCAATCTCAGAGCCTTTTTCAACGAGACAAACTGATGGCTCTTGTCCCGCCTCTATTGCGAGTTGTGAAAACTTAATCGCTGCCGAAAGACCGGCCGGGCCGCCGCCAACAATGACAACATCAAACTCCATCGATTCTCGTTCCATGTTGGCTTCTCCTAGTTCGCATTTTTCAAAGAGCCCTATTGTAAGAAAAGTCGCATCTGAAGGGAAATCACGATTTCGACTTCTTGGCCTCAATCACTGCTACTGATTGCCCGTAATAAGCAATAGACGCTTTAAAAACAGTGACTTGAGTTGCAAACAGTCTTTAATCAAGGGCTCTGAACACTTGTAAAAAAGAGTTGAAGCCGTCAGAATACGGTCTTCAAAAATCACCGGAGCCCGGTCAATCAGACGGCTCGGTAATCTTTTTTCACAAAGCAGAGGATGTTCATGAAAATTCTGGTAACAGCCAAACGCGTCGTGGATTACAACGTCAATATTCGAGTTTTGGCGGATCAATCTGGCGTGGACCTAAATAATGTCAAAATGTCGGTTAATCCGTTTGATGAAATCGCGATCGAAGAAGCGGTTCGATTAAAAGAAGCCGGCAAGGCGGAAGAAGTCATTGTTGTATCTGTTGGTGTGAGTCAGTGCCAAGAGCAATTACGAACGGCCTTGGCATTGGGCGCGGATCGCGGCATTTTGGTTGAGACGGACGAGGCGCTGCAGCCTCTTGGGATCGCAAAGGCGCTCAAGGCAGTCATCGATAAAGAAGCGCCGGGACTGATTATCACGGGTAAACAAGCCATCGACGGTGATAACTCTCAGACAGGACAAATGTTAGCCGCGCTGGCGGGGCTGGCTCAGGCAACTTTCGCCTCAGAGATCGATCTTGGCGAAGATTCTGCAACGGTCACTCGTGAAATAGATGGCGGTCTTGAAACCATCACCGTTAAGTTGCCGGCCATCGTGACCACAGATCTGCGCTTGAATGAGCCGCGATATGCGTCTTTGCCAAACATCATGAAGGCAAAGAAGAAGCCGATTGATATTTTTACGCCAGCAGACCTTGGCGTCGATGTATCCCCCCGGGTGAAGACCCTAAAGGTCGAGCCGCCTGCAGAGCGAGCCGCGGGTATTAAAGTAGAAAGTGTCGAGGTGTTAGTCGACAAATTGCGAAACGAAGCGAAGGTGATTTCATGAGTGTCTTAGTCATTGCAGAACACGATCAGAACAACATAAAGGTTCAAACACAGGTTGCGGTGGCCGCGGCCAAGGCGATAGGCGGTGATATCCATATATTGGTTGCGGGGCAGAATTGCCAAGGCGCCGCAGATGCCGCGGCGAAGGTCGAGGGCGTACAGAAAGTACTGCTTGCCGATCATGAGAATTATGGGCATGCCTTGGCGGAAGAGTTGTCGAATCTAATCGTATCTGTCGCGGAAGGTTACTCGCACATTCTGACTGTGGCGACCACCTCAGGCAAAAATTATATGCCGCGGGTTGCTGCTTTATTAGATGTGTCACAGATCTCCGAGATTGTCTCAGTTGAATCTGAAGATACGTTTAAGCGACCCATCTACGCAGGCAACGCGATTGCAACGGTTCAAAGTAGTGACGCGGTTAAAGTACTCACCGTTCGCGGAACGGCCTATGACCCCGTCTCAGCCGAAGGCGGCAGTGCGACGATCGAAGCCGTTGATGCGCCGGCTGCAATGGGCGTGTCATCTTGGGTTCGTGAAGATGTTGTCGCGCTGGAGCGACCTGAATTGACCGCCGCCAGCATTATCGTCTCGGGTGGTCGTGGCATGCAGAACGGTGAAAACTTTGCGATGCTTGAAAGCGTAGCAGATAAGCTGGGGGCTGCAATTGGCGCGTCACGCGCAGCGGTTGATGCAGGCTTTGTGCCGAATGATATGCAGGTTGGGCAAACGGGTAAGATTGTTGCCCCGGATCTCTATATCGCGGTGGGTATCAGCGGCGCCATTCAGCATCTTGCTGGAATGAAGGACAGCAAAGTCATTGTTGCCATCAACAAAGACGAAGACGCTCCGATTTTTCAAGTTGCGGATTACGGGTTAGTGGCTGATTTGTTCAAAGCAGTACCAGAACTGGACAGCATGTTGTAACGCGTCATGCGCTGAAAAATGCGTAATGTTTAAAAACCCTGATTGTTTTGCAGTCAGGGTTTTTTTATGGCCGCGTTCTCTTCAGCCTTCGCGCGCCGCGCGCTTTGCCTCGCGTTCATGGGTAAGAATGCGGGCTTTGCGGTCGAGTTGCCAGCGATAGCCGCCCAGCCCGCCATCTGATCGGATGACGCGATGACAGGGAATGAGCAACGCCAGCCGGTTCCGGCCGCACGCCGAGGCCACAGCTCTAGCGGCACTTGATCGATTCATTTTACGGGCGAGCTGTTGATAGCTCATGGTGTCGCCTGGCGGGATCAGTTGGATGTGACGCCAGGTTTCACGGTCAAAGAGACTACCCCCTAAAGCGAGCGGCAGCGGTTCAAGCGTTTCATCAACCAATCGAGCAATCGCTGATCGTATCCACCGCTGGTTTTGATTGGCCCATGCGGCGCGCGCGGTTTTGAGCGCTGGCCTGTTTAAGACCTGACTTAATCCAACGCCCTCTGGATCTGACTGGTCGGTTAAAACGAGTGCATGGATAGCCGAAGACGAGGTTGCAATACTTGCCCAACCCAGCTCGGTTTCAAGCTCGGTCCAAGCCAAGGTTTCCGGGTTCAAAGACTTCGGCGCGACAACAAGTCCTACGCCTGCGCCGCTAACCATTCATCGTCACTGTCTTCAGTCAGGTGTTCAAACAAAGGCGTCGACAAGTATCGCTCGCCGGTGTCTGGCAACATAACGCAAAAGGTTTGCCCTGGCGCGACTTCGGCTGCGATTTTTAGCGCGCCAGCCATCGTTGCACCACAAGAAATACCACAAAATATGCCTTCGAATCGCGCCAGATCTCGGGCGGTCTCTAATGACGCCTCGTCAGATACTAAGACCAGTTCATCAGTAACCGATGGGTCAAGAATCTCGGGAATGAAGTCCGGGGTCCAACCTTGTATCTTGTGCGGTGACCAGGGATTGCCGGACAAGAGCGCAGCTTCTTGTGGTTCAACGCCGATAATTTTAATGTCGGGGCGAGCGACTTTGAGGATCTGACCGGTTCCGGTCATGGTGCCGCCGGTTCCCCAGCCGCTCACGAAATAATCCAGGTCATGGCCTGCAAAGTCTCTCAGGATTTCTGGTGCTGTGGTATTACGGTGATAGGCCGGATTGGCCGGGTTTTCGAATTGGCCGGCCATAAACCAACCATGTTGTTTTGCAAGTGCTTCGGCTCTTGCGACCATGCCGGAACCCCGCTCTGCCGCTGGGGTGAGTATGACGCGCGCGCCAAGGGCCTTCATTATTTTTCGGCGTTCAATCGAGAAGGTTTCGACCATGGTGGCAACAAACGGGTAGCCCTTGGCAGCACAAACCATCGCCAAGGCAATGCCTGTGTTGCCGGAAGTCGCCTCAATCACCGTTTGGCCTGGTTTAATCGTACCGCGTCGCTCAGCATCTTCAATGATCGCAATAGCCAATCGGTCCTTGACCGAGGCCATGGGGTTAAAGGCTTCGATTTTGGCATAAATGGTTTGCCCAGCCGGCGCCATTTTATTCAGGCGAACAACGGGCGTATTCCCAATGGTTCCTAAGATCGAGTCATGTAACATTGTAGTCCTCTCCGTGAATCGTTTTGAGTGTGATCCCGGCGCTCGCCGGGACGATGGGGATTCTTAAAATCGTTTTGCGGTATACCAGTTGACGGCTCGACTACTTGCCTCGACTTGATCAGCAACATCTAAAATCAGGGCAAAAAGCGCCATCCGAATCAGAACACCGTTATCGGTTTGGCGAAAAATAGCGAGATTGGGGTTGTCGTTCAAATCGTTATCGAGTTCGTTCGCGTCAGCTCTGGAGTCTCTCGGCAGCGGGTGCATGATCACGGTATTGGGTTCGCAAAACTCAGTATAGATAGCTTGATTCAGCCTAAAGATCCCTTTATACCGCTGCGCATCTTCAGGCGTTTCAAAGCGTTCTTCTTGTGTTCGTGTCACATAAACAATGTCCGCCCGTTGAATACCGGTTGGTAAAGCGTCGGATTCAACCACCTCGTGGCCTTGTTTGCGCAATAATTCCACATAGGCAACCGGGAGCTTTAAAGCCTCCGGCGAAATCAGAGAGAATTGGATACCCTGGTAGGCAGCAAGCAGTTTACACAAAGAATGGACAGCTCGGCCGTACCGCAGGTCCCCGACGAGGGCAATGGTCATGCCATCAACCGCTTTGCCGTGATCAGCAAGTTCTCGGCTGATGGTGTACAAGTCAAGCAATGCTTGGCTGGGATGCTCGTTCGCGCCGTCGCCACCATTGATAACCGGTACTCGGCTCGCGGCCGCGAACTCTGCAACAGAACCACTTTTTTCATGGCGCATCACAATCAAATCGCTATAACCGGACAATACGCGGGCGGTGTCGTAAAAGGATTCGCCTTTGGCCAGCGCTGATGCTTTGATGCCAGTGGTTTCCCGGACTTCGCCGCCCAACAGATTCCAAGCACAACCAAAGCTCACTCGGGTCCGCGTGCTTGGCTCAAAGAACATGTTGCCGAGAATGGCGCCCTCGAGTACGCGGGTCACTTTTTGCCTCAACGCGTAGGGCCTCATTGTATCAGCAACCGTGAAAACGCGTTCGATATCGGCGCGCGCGAATTGATCGACGCTCAGGATGTGACGACCAACAAAGTTCATAAGACTCGGCCAGGGTTCATTAAGACTGCGCCGACTCTATCACCAATGACCGAAACCATTGGTTCGATTGATCCTTGTCCGTGCTTTCGTGCCAGTACAGATGGGTTTCAAGCTCTGGGGCATCAAACGGCAGGTCAAAAACCTGCACTGGGCTTAGATCAAGAAGAAATCGAGCAAAGGTCATCGGCACGGTAATGGCAAGGTCCGTTGTGGCCACCAAAAGAGGCGATGATAAGTAATGCTGCGTGCGCAAGACAATATTGCGCTTTTTACCCATTTTACCGAGCGCAAGATCAACCAATCCTAGGCCGCCCCGACGAGAGGAAATATGAATGTGCTCTAATTCAAGGTAATTGGCGAGGTCAAGCGTACCCGACACCAAAGGATGGTCTTTTCTGACAACGCAGACCTGGGGACTGGTTCGCAGTGGGGTATGCTTGATTTGGGGATCCGGCGTTCGCGGGACATCGATGGCCAAGTCTAAATTACCCGATGCCAGCTCAATATTGAGATCGCGTCGTCTAACCTGATAACACTCAAGCACGGTCTTAGGTGCGACTTGTTTCAGCAACAGAATGAGTGGTGGAATTTGGATGGCTTCGGTCAGATCATTCGCTGAGATCCGAAACCGTTTATCAGAATTGAGTGGATCAAAATGCTCGCTGTCTTGAACGCTCGAGCGGACGAGGTCTAGGGCTTGCCGTACTGATCCGATAATGTTTTGGGCAACCGGTGTTGGGATCATGCCATCGGCTGTTCTGACAAAAAGCGGATCATCAAACAGCGTTCTCAGACGCGATAAAGAGTTCGAGACGGCAGGTTGCGTAATGCCAATGATTTCTCCGGCGCGGGTTAAGTTGCCTTCGGTATAAATGGCATCTAAAACCACGAAAAGATTCAGATCGATATCACTCAATTTCATAATGTGGCACCCCAACATTAGTGAGGCTGATGATATTCGAAATTGCACCAAAAAAAAAGTTCCCGTGCCTTGGGCGTGAATTCTAGTCCAAGACTGCTACAATTGGCCTGGTTCGGGCAAGCAGGATGGGCCGCGCTGGACCCACGCAAGCTGTCGGATCGCGTTTTACAAAACGTGGGGTCCCGACAGGGTTCCATTAATTTAAAAGGTATCCCGCGGATTTATAAGTCTTTCAAAACGATGGTTTTATGGGGATTGTTGCAGCTATGTCTGATCTACAAGTGAATGCTCAGCAGCATAAAAAGCGCTTGCCGTTTGGTTTTGCGAAACGCTTTGGTGTGATTCTTCAGAGCCCAACCCATGATGTGGCGGAAACGAAACTGATCTACAAGGCGCCGCTTTCGCCCGCTGTTTACTCTGAGGTACAGCGCTTTGTGGGCCGCCTATCCGAAATTCAAGCGGTTGATCCCGGCCAATTCGATGGGTTGTTGTCCCGAGCCTACGAGGAGGATAGCGGCGAGGCGATGGCCTTTATCGAAGATCTTGGCGACTCGATGGACTTGTCCAGTTTGATGGATCAGTTACCTGAAAACGGCGATTTGCTTGAGCAGGATGACGACGCCCCCATCATTCGATTGATTAACAGTTTGCTGACCGAAGCCATCAAGGTGGGTGCCTCAGATATTCACGTAGAAACCTATGAAAGCCGTTTGGTGATTCGATTTCGGGTCGACGGCGTGCTGCGTGAAATCGTGTCGCCTCGGCGCGCTCTAGCGCCACTCTTAGTGTCGCGCATCAAGGTTATGGCGAAGCTCGATATTGCCGAAAAACGGTTGCCTCAAGATGGCCGTATTTCAGTTCGCGTTGGTGGTAAGGAGGTCGATGTGCGGGTCTCAACCATCCCGGCAAGCAACGGCGAGCGTGTGGTGATGCGACTCTTGGACAAGCAAGATGGTCGCAAGAGCCTTGAGTTTCTGGGAATGCAATCGTCCGGTTTGAACGGCATGCAGGGCTTACTCACGCGCCCCCACGGTATTATTTTGGTGACGGGTCCAACCGGTTCTGGGAAATCGACCACCTTGTATGCTGGGTTAGATCAGCTCAATGACAGCAGTCGCAACATCTTAACGGTTGAAGATCCCATCGAATACGATGTGGAAGGCGTTGGTCAGACGCAAGTGAATGCGAAAGCCAATATGACTTTTGCAAAAGGCTTGCGTGCGATCTTAAGACAGGACCCGGACGTTGTGATGGTCGGTGAAATTCGCGACTATGAGACCGCAGACATCGCCGTTCAGGCGAGCTTAACAGGACACCTAGTCCTATCAACGCTGCATACCAACACAGCAATTGGCGCGATTACGCGTTTGGCCAATATGGGCGTGCAGCCGTATCTGTTGTCTAACAGTATTGCTGGATTGGTTGCGCAGCGCTTAGTCAGAGTGCTGTGCGATCAGTGTAAAACAGCGCATGATCCCGATGCGTATGAGCGGGGATTTCTCAATCTTGAGGAAGATGTCTCGGCTGTGATTTATCGCGCGGTAGGATGTGATGCTTGCGCGAATGAAGGCTATCGCGGCCGCCAAGGTATCTATGAAATCATTGTGGTTGATGACGGACTTCGAGAGATGATCCATATGGGCGCGTCTGAGCCAGAAATGGAGAAGCAGGCGCGTCTTCATTCGATGGGTATTCGGGACGATGGACGCAGTAAAGTGCTTGCGGGTATGACCACCATTGATGAAATCCTCCGCGTCACGATGGCTGATTGATATAAACGATGCCAGCCTTTGATTACCAAGCTTTAGATTCACGTGGACGCCAGAAAAAAGGTCTGCTTGAAGGTGATTCCGCCCGCCAAGTTCGGCAAATGCTGCGAGATCAGGGATTAGCGCCAACGAGTGTGAGCTTGACCCGTCAAGGTGAGGGCGAGACTGGCTCGTCCAATGATTTCTTATCGAGTTTCTTTCAGCCTGCGTTGTCGGTGAGTGAGCGGGCGCTCATTACCCGCCAATTGGCGACCTTGATTGCGGCGGGATTACCCATCGAAGAATCACTTCTAGCAGTGTCTCGCCAAACTGAAATGCCAAAAACTCAAAAAATGTTGGCCACAGTGCGAGCACGCGTTTTGGAAGGGTATTCCTTAGCACGAAGTCTTGAAATCTACCCCAAAGCCTTTCCAGATTTGTTTCGTGCAACGGTTGCGGCGGGCGAATCGTCTGGGCATCTCGATGCCGTTTTAAATCAGCTCGCGGATTTTAGCGAAGCCCAATACGAATCTGCGATGCGGGTACAGCAGGCACTCGTTTATCCCGTTATTTTGTTTGTTCTAACTTTGTTGATCTTGGCCGGTTTGCTGGGTTATGTGGTGCCCGATATTGTGACGGTTTTCGCCGATACCGGACAAGCTCTCCCGGCCCTAACGCAGGCCGTGATTGCCGCGAGTGATTTTGTTGCAGGCTATGGCTGGCTCGTAGGCTTGGGTCTGATCGGACTGGGCCTTTCGGTTCGGCAACTTTTATTGATTGAAAAAAACCGGTTGCAGTATGATCGCTTTCTTTTGAAAGCACCGCTCGTTGCCAAGATGAGTCGGGGCCGAAATATTGCTCAGTTTGCGAGTACTTTGAGTATTCTGACCGCATCCGGTGTGCCGTTGGTTGAGGCCATGAAAATCGCGGGGGAGGTCGTGTCCAATACCTGGCTTCGGACCGAAGTCGTGCGCGCCACCTTGCGCGTGAGCGAAGGCAGTAGTTTGCAAGCTGCGCTGCAGACGAGTGGCTACTTTCCGCCAATGATGCTTTATATGATCGCGAGCGGCGAGGCGAGTGGTGAGTTAGATGGCATGTTGGCTCGGGTTGCACGCTATCTGCAGCAGGATGTTGAATCGCTGCTCGCCACATTATTGAGTTTGATCGGCCCCCTGATGCTCGTCATTATGGGCGGTGCGGTGTTTACCATTGTGATGGCGATTCTACTGCCGATCATCAACCTCAATCAGTTGGTTGGATGATTCTATATCGAGCGCCTTCCCAAAACGGTTGGGCATTCATTTTTGAAAATAACAGAATATGGAAAACAAAAGAGGAAGAAGCAGACAATGATGCAACCGAAGACTGGTTCAAATCGTCAGACAGGTTTTACCCTCATCGAAATTATGGTCGTTGTGGTTATTTTGGGTATCCTAGGGGCGTTAATCGTGCCGAATATCGTTGGCCGGCCGGATGAGGCACGGGCCACTGCGGCTCGATCGGATTTGCAACAGGTAGGCAATGCCCTTGATTTGTATCGTATGGACAACGGTCACTACCCGAGCACAGATCAGGGGCTGGAAGCTTTGGTTGATAAGCCGAGCGGTTACCCAGAACCTAGGCGCTGGAATGCCGATGGTTATCTTAAGAAACTGCCGATTGATCCTTGGGGTGAGCCTTATCTGTATTTCAGCGAGGGCCGTCAAATCGAAGTGTATTCTTTGGGCTCAGATCGACGTGAAGGTGGCGAGGGTGTCGATGCCGATTTGAAACTATCGGATCTCTAGGCATTAAGCGGCGGGTTATGAAGGGTTTTACGCTGATTGAAATCCTGGTTGTGCTGTTTATTGTTTCTTTGCTGACCGGGCTTGTCGTTGCAAATCTGCCCGCATTTGTGTCTCAAGCCGACTTCGAGGAAGAGGCGGATCGGCTGAAATTTGTTTTTGAGTATGGCCTTGAGACCGCGCAAGTTGATGCTGTCGAAATTGGGGTTGAACTGGCGCCAGACAGCTACGGGTTCGTCATTTTTGATGAAAGTCGTCAAACCTGGGTGCCGTCAGATGCCCCGGAGTTGAGACACCACGAGTTACCCCAAGGATTAATTTTAGAGCTCTCAACGGAAGGCGAGCCCTTACGATTGGTCGAGCCGACTGAAGAGGCGCAGCAGAGCAATGACTCAGGGGCGAGCAACGAGCCCCAGCCCGAATTGTTGCTGTTATCGAGCGGCGAAACCTCGATCTTTGAATTGAGCCTGGTCGCCGAGGATGGCTGGTGGATGGGGTTGTCGACCGAAGGTTTCGGAGACTTCGCCTTAAGTAGGACGCCCATAGAACGTGATGAGTAATAAGCGCGCATTGTTTCAAGGATTCACTTTAATCGAGGTGATGGTGGCGCTTGCGGTGTTTGCGGTGATTGCACTCGCGTTGACTAAAAATGCTTCCTTGGCAGTGGTTCAGACCAGTCGGATGCAAGAGCAGCTTTTAGCCTTTACGGTCGCGCAGAACGTAATGAATGAGTTGACCAGTCGGGGTGGTGACGACGACCCGTTCTTGCAACCGACTCGCAAGCAAACTGAAATCTTGATGGCGAACCGGCGGTTTCAAGTGTTGGTTCGCGTTGAGGCAACGAGCGATGCGGACTTAAAGCGGCTCGAAGTGTCCGTCAGAGATGATGCTGCGGTCGATCAGGAGCTGGCCGTCTTGTATGGCTATGTTGGCCGCAACTGATGACGCGCGCATTGGGGTTTACGTTGCTTGAGGTTCTGATCGCGATGACGATCTTCTCGATACTTGGATTAGCGTCGAATCAAATGCTACGCAGTGTATCGAGTATTGAGCGCCAAATGGAGGAACGGACTGACGAATACCGGACCCTGGTGCGCGTTTTTAAAATGCTTGACCGGGATGTTTCGGCTTTGGTTTATCGAGGGGTCCGTGATGAATTCGGTGATCCAATCGCCGCTGTCTCAGTCAATCAAGGTTTGTATCCGTTAGAATTTACCCGGGGTGGTTGGCGTAACCCTTTGAAGTTGCCAAGGAGTCAGTTACAGCGGGTGGCCTACCAATATAATGGCGAGGCGTTGCAGCGAGTTGTTTGGTTAATCCTTGATCGGGCGCAAGACACAAAGCCCCGGGTTCAAACGTTAATGACCGGAGTGACTGACTTTAAAGTCAGTTTGATTAACGCCGATGGCTCGCGTCAGGAAGTTATTACCGCCGAGGATGGTGATGAACTGCCGATCGGGGTTGAGCTAACGATTAGCACCGAGTTGTGGGGTGATCTAAGCCGACGCGTTAACTTACCGGAATACGTCCCGTTTTTAACGCAAGGTAGCGCGGGCGCGCTGGACTCTGAAGACAACCTCAATGATATAGAACCCGATCAGGACGACGAGTTTGAACCGGCGTTGCAACCCCTTTCGCCGTCAGTATTGGATGGTGTTTTATGATTATGAGGCGCCGGCAGCAGGGGGTCGCGCTGATGATTGTGCTGCTCGTTGTAACCATCGCCACGGTACTCAGCGTCTCGATTGCCAAGAATCAGCATCGCGCCATCTCATCGGCCACGCGGTATTTTGATCGAGCTCAGGCCTATTACTATGCGACAGGGGGGGAAGAGTATGCCCGGCAACTGCTTGCTCGTGATTTTAAAGAGCGCCCTGAGCAAGACGACTTAAGCGAAGCCTGGGCTGCCACGGATCTTGCTTTTGAGTTTGAGTCAGGTGAGGTCGATATCGTGATTCAAGATCTGCAGAGCGTATTCAATCTCAATGATTTCATATCCTCAAACGAGGGTAATAGTCTGATTGCGGAAAAGTTGTCGCTACTGTCATCACAAATAGGCTTGAATCCGAGTTGGATGGATGAGTTACTTGATTTCAGTGATATCGATGGTGAGGTCAGGCCAGGTGGTGCTGAGGATTATTATTATCTGGGGCTTGAACGACCGTATAGAACGAGCGGTCAACCGCTGCAGGATCTCTCAGAGATCCGGTTGCTCCGGACGATGACAGATGAGGCCTATGGCCGTTTGTCAGAGGTCATGACGGTTTTACCAACCGCAGGTGGCGCGCTAAATGTAAATACCGCGCCGCCAATGGTTTTGCAGACACTGGCGACAGACCTGAATCTGGAAAGCGCGACAAGTCTTGCGGAATCGAGGCTGCGCGTTGACGGCTTCGAATCCGTTGAGCAATTTTTACAGCAACCTGAATTGGCTGGATTGGCAGTGAAGCCAGCGGGACTTGGTGTACAATCTTCTTTTTTCAAAGTGAACACGAGAGCCCGATTCGGATCGCAAATTGTATTTTTGACCAGCTTTGTGTTTCGGGATGCGACCACTGGGAAGATGACGGTTTATCAGCGAAAAAATAATGAGCGGTTTACACCTTTTGTGCCGGAAGAAGAGATACTAGCCAATGGCCTTTGAAAATTTAGTAATCCATTGGCGGGACCAAGCACTAAAATGGTTATTGCTGGATGACGCTCAGCTCCCGCTGCGAGAAGGTCAAGGCACCTTAGAGGACCTTGCCGAGGTGTTGTCCGAGTACGAACTGCCTTTACACACCAGTGTGCTGCTGTCCGGCGAATCAGTGCTCCTGAAAACGATTGAAGTCCCGCCCAAGCCAACTCGGCAGATCCTTGATGCCGTGCCTTATTTGGTTGAAGAGTATCTCGCCTGTGATGTGGCAGACTGCTTTATCGCGATAGGGGAACGGCGGGGCAATGACCTGACGGTTGGGGTCATCGATGAGCGCTTTTTGGCAGACTGTTTAGGCGGGTTAAAGACCATTGGTCTGGATCCGGAATTTTTGGGAATTGATTTGGATGTGATTGCCTGCGATCAATGCCTGTTGGTTGTTGACGATGACGTGGCGCTTTTATCCCAAGGGGATGCCGAGATGGTGGCGTTTGAGACGGCTCAGATTTTGACGCGACTCGAGCTGTTGTATCACGGTGATTTGTTAGCCTTGAATATCGTTGATTTCACCGAAGGACAATCCCTAGAGGCGCTTTTGCCCAGCGCATTTGTTGATCAGTCTCAGCGCCTGCCCGCGCCAGCACGGTCTTTATTGCAGTATCTTCATCAGCAACCTAAAACGAAACGACTGAATTTTCGGCAGGGTCAATTTGCTCAGGCAAGCCAAGGCGCAAGCGGCAAGACCTGGCTATGGCAGCTGGGTAAAGTTGCGTTGTTCGTTATGGTCTTGCAACTGCTCTTTGCGGGTGCGCAGGGTCTGTATTTATTTAATCAAGCAAATGATATGGCCGCAGAGGCTAGAACTTTGTACGAGGGCTTGTACCCCAATGACAAAAACCCGAGAGACCTAGGGCGACGCTGGCGAAGTCGACTAAACGCGGGTGGCCAGCAGGATCAGTTGGGCCTTACTAAAGTGTTAGACACCGTGAGTCCTGCGTTGGTGGCGGCTCGATTACAGCTGGATAACTTGAACTTTAACGCAGGTCGAGGCGACCTGATGCTGCAATTATCGGGTGAGCGGAGTGAGCAGATTATGGGTTTGGCTGAGGTGTTGAATGCGGCGGGATTTCAATCTGAAATTGGGACCATCTCGCAAGAAAAATCATCAGTCAGGGGTAGCTTGCGGGTTCGAATGGGGGATCGGCCATGAAGCAAAAACTGGCAATCTACTTAACGCGGTTTCGACAATTAAAAACCAGTGAGCAGCGACTGCTGCTAGGGCTCAGCGCGTTTTTGTCCTGCCTACTGGTTTATGGACTGATCTGGCAGCCGGTTCATCAGTTTCAAGTTGATCAATTAAAAGAGCGTGAACGGCAATTGGCGCAGCTTACCATGATGAAACAAACCGAAGGTCAAGCCAGAGCGTTGTTGGGTCAGAGCGGTAATAAGCCTTTCGAGGGTAATCTGTTGACCGTCATTACCAGTGCAACCAGCCAGTTGGGTATCACCCCGAATCGTATGCAGCCCGAAGGTGATTCGGTCAGTCTTTGGTTTGAACAGGTTGCCTTTGCCGAATTGATGACGTTGACCGACGCGCTTCGACGAGAGCAGTCGGTTGGGCTGGATCAGATGGTGGTTGATCGCACAGAGGATCCAGGTAAAGTTCGAGCGCGTCTCGTCCTGTCTCGATAAAGTCGCTTGCTGCGATCGCCAACCCAAAAAATTGGGTTGGTGCAAACAATAAACAATTGCCATAAAGCCAATCCAAATCGACTCAAAAACGATCTAGCGCTTTTGACTGAGGCTGCGCAATTCACGGCAGAGTGGTTTCAGACGAAGCGGTTCAAGATACCCTTTCTTAAGGCGCCGCTGGGCTGGGTGGCGCCGGGCAGACTAGGGCCGTTAACCCTTTGTTGAGGCTTGGCTGCCGGTCAAGGTCGTGATTAGTCGTTTTAGCCAAGCGGCTGAAATGATTCCTAAAACCAAATTGGCAATCGCCGTTGCCCAAAACACACCGATGTAACCGAATAGGGCTCGACCAATGAGCGCTAAAGGCAGGTAAACGAGAACGAGTCTCGCGATCGAAAGCCAGAGGGCAGGGATTGGGCGTCTTAGGGCATTAAAGCCATGCGTTGCGACCGTCATCATACCCATGAAGCCGATCGACAAAG
>JAFMIA010000135.1 GCA_017854255.1 Pseudomonadales bacterium | reverse complement strand
AAGCCGGGAACGGCTTGTCAGCTTCAGATTTTTTCGAAAGTGCGAATGGGCGAAGATCGAATGGTCGGCGGAGGGATTGAAACGTAAATTCCCACTTGCTATTTAATACTTGCTCTGTAATACGCGCTCTTTCATAAAGGCGTATCTTTCTCGGGGTGGCCTGCGAAATCCGCCGCGGCTTTATTTTAGAAGGTCAGGCTCGTCGGTTACCCGCTTACGCGCTTTCTTTGAACCTCGAATCTCACTCGACGCTTGCCACACGTTTAAAGCATCGCTCGATTCTGCGTATCGGTATACCAATACGGTTAGGCCAGAAAGATGGCTTTAAAAATAAAGAAGAACAAGATAGACAGGCCGGCACCAGCAGGCAGGGTGACCACCCAAGAAGTAAAGATGGTGCCAACGACCCTAAGATTGATCGCCACAATGCCGCCGGCCAAGCCAACGCCTAGAACAGCGCCAACAAGGGTATGGGTTGTTGATACGGGCGCGCCTAAATAGGTTGCCAGTACAACCGTGCCTGCAGCTGCGAGTTCTGCGGCAAAAGCGCGCGATGGCGTGAGATCAGTGATCTTTTTACCAATGGTTGCGATGACCTTGTATCCCAGCGTTGCAAGCCCTATCACAATACCGGCGCCGCCAAGGAAAAGTATCCAAATCGGCATAGAGGACTTTTGCACGATCGTGCCGCCGTTTTCGACAATACTGTTGATGGCGGCTAGCGGTCCAACGGCATTGGCAACATCGTTAGAACCGTGGGCAAAGGCCATCGCGCAGGCCGTGATGATGCAGAGTACCCCAAATACTTTTTCCACGTTGTCAAAGCGGTTGCCATTTTTTGTGATGGGCTCGGGTTTGATTTTGCTTAGGGCAATTTTTCCGAGGACGGCAATCATGATGCCGACAAGGAAAGAATAGAGGATTGATTCGATCGTCGATAAATCCAAACCAAGGTGCTTTAGACCTTTGACACAGGTCACCATTGCGATCAAAAACCCGGTCAAAAACATATAAAAGGGCACATAGGTCTTGGCTTTTTCTAAAGGGTTTTCTTGATCCAGAATTAACTTTTGGACGCTTTTAAATAAGAAGAATGCGAGGGTGCCCGCCATCAGGGGCGATGTGACCCAGCTTGCGACGATGGTGCCGACCTTGCCCCAGTTGACTGCATCGACGCTGATGCCAACGGCAGCAAAGCCGACGATTGCTCCGACGATGGAATGGGTCGTTGACACGGGCCAGCCAAAAAGCGAGGCGATCAGTAACCAGATGCCTGCGGCTAATAATGAAGACATCATTCCAAAAACCAACAGGTCAGGGGAGTCTTCTAAAACCAGCGGGTCGATGATGCCTTTGCGAATTGTCGAGGTGACTTCGCCACCCGCCAAATAAGCGCCCGCAAACTCAAAAATCATTGCGATGATAATGGCTTGTTTGATGGTGATGGCACCCGACCCAACGGAGGTTCCCATCGCATTCGCGACGTCGTTGGCGCCGACGCCCCACGCCATAAAAAAGGCAAAGCAACAAGCAATGACTAATAGTAAAAAGCCGTATTGTGAAATAATTTCCATAGCAAAACTCGTCTTTGTAAAACTTGTAAATGGATGAATGAAGTTAGGATTTATTGGCTTTGTTAAGGAACCCTAGCGTGCAACGATCGTATGGATTTGATCACCGACATTTTGAGCTCGGTCGGCAAGATTGCCAATCAACTCAAAAATTTTGTACAGGAACATGACGTCTACCGGGGGCAGTTCGCTTTCAATGGCGTGTAGCTGGGCACGAATGATGATTTGATGTTTGTCAGACTGAGTTTCTAAGTCATCCAGTTTGACAATCAGCTTTTCAATGAATTCGACTTCGCGGCCCCCAAAGCCGGTTTCAATCAGTTCATCGAGCTCGTGCACGATGGTATTGGCTTCGACCACAGCTTTTATTGAGGCTTCAAGATACTCTGAAAGCGCACCTTGGATTTCAGTAGGGATGCGCATTTTTCTGCCAAGAATCGTGCCGGCAATATCTTTGGAGCAGTTCGCTACCTTGTCTTGTTTGGAAATGAGCTCGAGTAGATCATTTCGATTGATCGGCATAAACAAGCTCTTGGGGAGGCTCAATCGCATATTCCTTTTATCATCATCAGCGAGGCCTTCGATGACACAAATTTGATCGTATACCTGCCCAACAGCGTCCCAATCGTCTGCATGAACCGCTTGAAAGAAATCAAAAAGTTTTTCTGTGCACGCTTGAACTTTTTCCATGTGCTGCTGCAGGGGCCGAATCGGCGCGTGGCTGAATAACTTTGAAAAAGTATTACTAGCGGGCATTTTGGTGTTCTCTCATGGTTTTCCGGCGATGATGGCCTCTTATTAGAGCAACAGTATAATCAGTATTGGATCAGCCTGTCATGGGGATTAAAGAAAGAATCCATATCGTGCGCTCTCGCGGTGGTTTGCAATTTATAGTTGTTAAAAAATGGGAATAAAAATTTAGCCGTATTAAGGTCCTAGTCCAAAATCTAAATGTTTCACATGGTTCTTACGGATGGTTTGTTGGTTATTCGGCATCTATTTGGGTTTAGTGGTGATTCCCTAACTTCGGGTGCAGTATCTGGCGGTGCGAATAGGGGCTCTTCTGAGGCCATAGCAACCTATCTTGATGAGGCTGATTCACAGCTCGATATTGATGGCGATGGCGAGGCTAAGCCGCTTACAGACGGCTTACTGTTGATACGGTACCTGTTTGGGTTCTCTGGTGAGTCGTTGATATCAGGCGCGATCGGGACTGAGGCTACTCGCAAGACAGCGCAGGACGTGGAGGCTTATATTCAAGACCGGGTGCCAGCGCAATAAGCCTTGCGCTGTAAACAGGTGAGACGGAAATTATCTCCTGCAAGCCGCTTGAATGAACAGCTAAAGAGTCGCGTTAGGCGGCCTCCTAAGACATTCCCGTCGACAGCAGATTCTCAACTGGCTGATACAGGGCCTCAAGATAGGCGACATCATCCGCTGCGAGTTCAATGGTGGTTGCCTCAACCAAATCTGTAAGCTGGGCGGCCTTCGATACGCCGACAACCGGGCAAACAACACCCTCAACGGTAAACAGCCAAGCAACAGCGATCTGGGCTGGGGTTTTACCGTATTTTTCGGCAATCTCGACAACGCGATCCGCGATCTTAAAGATGTTCTCGCCCTGATACAGCGATTCAGTGCGCTTTCGGTCTTGGCCGGATGATCTGGTGGTAGAGCCCTTATCAAAACCACCTTGATAGGCGCCGGCCAGGATACCTCGGGCTAAGGGCGACCAAGGCGTGATCGCGACGCCCGTTTTAATGCAATAAGGAATCATCTCGCGTTCTTCTTCGCGGTAGATCAGGTTGAGGTGATTCTGCATGGAGATAAATTTTGTCCAGCCGTTGTGTTCGGCGGTCATTTGAAGTTCAGCAAACTGCCAGGCAAACATGGAAGAAGCGCCAAGGTATAGCGCTTTACCTGCTTTAACGACATCGTTCAGGGCTTCCATGGTTTCTTCAATTGGCGTTTGAGCCAGGCCCGGAATGCCATGGGGATGGCGATGAATAATGAGCTGATCAACGTAATCATGCCCCAGTCGTTTAAGCGATTGATCAACCCCTTCCATAATGTGTTTTCGAGACAGCCCGCCCTGGTTGGGCGCGCGCCCCATAGGCATGGACACCTTTGTGGTGAGGGCGTACTCATCCCGGGGCAGGAGTTCTTTCAACAGCTGGCCCACGACGATTTCTGAAGCGCCGACTCCATAGATATCCGCGCAGTCGAAATAGTTCACCCCGTGCTCTATGGCGGCTTGGAAGATTGGGCGGGCGTCATCAACACCCAGCGTCCAGTCGCCCTGATGGCCGCGGCCGGGCTCGCCAAAATTCATGGTGCCTAAGCACAGTTTGGAAACGCTTAGACCCGTGTTTTTACCCAGTTGTTGTGACGTCAGCATTTAATTACTTCCTTTATTAGGCGCCCTTTATTAGGCGCGGCATTAGTGGAATCTTACGGATGTCTTGTGGGGCTAGCCTGCCTGAAGGTCTTGGGTGCCGTCAAATTCAAGGTGTCTTTGTTTGTTGTTTTATTTCGCATGATGAGTCGGGTGGCGCGGATGCTCGGTCAAAAAACTTCATGCAGTTTGGATAACATCTGAGCGCAATTTAATTAAAAATAGCGCCTTTTTGCATTCAAGCCAAAGCCTTTCTTTGATCCAAAAAAGAAGTGTTGGTAGCCTTCCTCCGCGAATGTGGGAGTGCAAGACGCGCTTGAAACGCGTGCTGCTTGGACGCGAGCACCCAGTAAAAGTTTTAGCGCTGGCCGCAATGATAACCGTTAATAATAGGATTAATTCTGTGAAGTTGAAGCACATGGTGGTGTGGCTGCTTGCCGTTAATTTAGGGCTTGGATCAGCTTTTGCTGGCGCAGGATCGGTTTATGATGTGGATGGTGATGGCGAGGTTAAAGCGCTCAC
>JAFMIA010000134.1 GCA_017854255.1 Pseudomonadales bacterium | reverse complement strand
CACCGATGTATTCAGCTAAATAACTGATGGTCAGATTATTGCGGCTCCAAGATACACTAGCATTCATCTTGTCTTCAGCAAAAGCTGAACCAGTGTAACGTCCTACGATGTCGCTCTTGCTATCGCCTGGAAAGCTTTGAAGGTCATAATTATTATTGTGTGACCAAAGCAATGAACCTGCCCATTCTCCGATGTCCGTACTCAAGTTAGCATCAACTTGAAAATCGATACCACTCATCTCGTAGATGGCAGCGTTATAGTTTGTGTTTTCGACAAATGCAATCGAATAATCTGCGCGCCGGTTAACAAAACCACAAGAGCCTGTGTTCCCCGTTACGTAACAATCATTCAGAACGTACTGGACGCCCAATCGAGTGATCGCGTCCTCTAGCTCAACTTGCCAGAAGTCTAGCGTGAAAGACGTTTCCAGATTGCCAAACGTTGGTCGATAAACCACACCTAAAGTGGTCGTTTCACCCGTCTCTGCTATCAGCCCTGGGTTACCACCCACTTTCGAAAGCAACTGAGAATCTAACTGCTCAGATTGTTGCGCACAGCCGGCAGCAGGTGTATCAGCCGCACAAGGATCTTGCGCTGTCGGGAAAGAATCAGACCTTCCACCATAGAGATCGCTAACGGTCGGCGCCCTAAACACTTGGCCCCATGTACCTCTGAATGCCAATTCATCCGTTACATCCCAACGCAGACCAATCTTCGCAGTCGTGTCATCACCATAGCTTGAGAAGTCATCATAGCGAACACCCAATGAAGCCTCAAAATTGTCCGTCACTGGCGCAATAAGCTCAACAAACAAACTGTCGGACTTATAACTTCCATCTGTTGACAAGCCTTTATTACCGGTAACACCGTTGTTTTGCTTGTTAGAGTCCTTGGACAAAGCATATGCCTCGCGACGATACTCATAACCCGCAGCCCATCCAATGGCACCGCCGGCAAGCTCAAAGCCCTCTCCAGTTAAGACAGCGCCCCACTGATCGAGCTCATATCGTGTCGTATCAATCAAATTAATTGACACATAGTCGATCATCTCTTGCGTTACCGAGTATGCGCCACCAAAAAAGTTGAAGGGTACACAGCCTGCAATAAGAGTTGCGTCATCGTTGATATCGCCGTAACAACCCAGGTTACCGTTCGCATCTAATTTAGAAGGCCCCATGGCATTCGTTAAATTCGTGCCTACGAATTGACCCAAGTCATCATACTTACCGGTGCGACGACCATGGTTGAGAAACACTTCCCAAGACATCGTGTCCGTCACTGAACCCGTTAGCTTCATATCAACCTGAGTCTGATTGATCGCTTGCTCGAACCGACGATTGGTTTCAACCATTCGACGCCGCGCATCCGAGACAGGTACGCCTGCAAGGCCACCTATGTTTTCTAGTGGGTCGCCATCTTCATCAACCGTCCAGTTTACCGCACCATCAAGACCTGCGGCGGTTATGGCTTGCTGTAAGTAATAGTTATCAGGCGATATCCCCGAGTAGCTACGCGCATCATCCACCTCTGCTGCACCAGTACCTACGGTACCAATCGTGCCATTGCCATCTAGATCAAAACCAAATACCGCTTCACGATTCCAAACACCATCGTATGCCGGATCGGTTGGTGAGTTGAAGGGTAATGGCGCCAATTCTTGCGCTGACGATCGGTCGTTAGTTCGGACATTCGCCGTTAATTCTATGTCATCGGTTATGTTGAAACGCAATGATGCGAAGATGTTGGTCTTCTCATAGGGTGTTTGAATGTAGTTGACCGGTGCGTAGTTATAATAGCGACCGTCGTAAGGCGTTATGCCTGAACCATCTTCATTCATGTAAGTACCAAGACCACTGAAGTTTAATCGACCTTCAGGGATTCTAGAACTACCATAGAAGTAACAGCCGCCTTGAGGTGTACCATCATAGGGCGCAGCTGGCTGATTCTCACAACCACCGGGGTAAATTACTGTTGGTGATTGAAAGTAGTCCCAAGGCGCATCTGACTGAAACGCTTGCGATTGATCAACAAATTCAGCGCCGAAGGCAATATGCCCTTCATCAAACGCTTTACCTGCGATGAACGAGATAGATTGTTGCTGACCATCCTTCATATCGATGCCATCAGCCGTCAACCCTTCGATCTCGAAGCCTTCGAAGTCTTGCCGAGTGATAACGTTAATTACACCAGCAACTGCATCGGCGCCATAGGCGGCCGCTGCACCATCTTTCAATACCTCAATCCGTTCGATCATGGCACTTGGGATGGTTTGGAAATCTCCGCCATCAACCATTCGAAGCCCGTTCACTAAGTTCAGTGTACGTCCGGCACCCAATCCGCGAAGGTCCACTCTTACCGATCCATCACCACCGTTATTTGTTGTCGTACCAATCGGAGATCCCGACATAGAAGGTAATCTCTGAATTAGGTCGCCAACATCGGTCATACCGGTTACCAGAAGATCTTCTCGAGAGATGACCGTCACAGGATTGGCATTATCAAAGTCAGCTTGCTTAATCCTTGACCCAGTCACTACAACTTCTTCAATTGAAGACGCATCTTCTTCGGCAAAACTGTTCGCCCCATAGAATGCCAATCCCGTTGAGACACCCAACGCGACCTTTACCGCCATTGCTAGTCTTTTTTGAACATTATGTTCCATTTGAACTCCCATTTTTAACTTAATTTGTTGACCTTCCGCTGCTATTCCATCCGAACGAGACATCAACACTTCGGCGTTGTTATAGACCCAAAAGGGGTCCTGAGCCGGATTATGCCTCTTTTTACTCTCCGCACAAGCTTTTTTTGCCCCCTTTATGCCCTAGAAATCGTCATTATATGGAAGTGATTACAACCCTTTGAGTCCTGGTTTGAATCGGTTCAGTTTGCCTTAGACTGATTTTGGGCCTTGGGTTCAATTCCAAACGCCGCAACGCATACAGCCGGAAACACTTCTGTGGTAACTTCTTTCAGAGCACTTTAAGACTATTTATCTATGAAACTATCCGATTACGATTTTGACCAATTAAGCAAAATGGGAAGAACCGCTTGGCGTTATGGCCAATGGCAAACCTTAGACGCCATTACAATCCAAATGCGATCTCTTAAAAAAGAGAGTGCGGAAATCGAATTTTTATCAGGTCTTGCTAAAAAGCATCTCACGAATCAAATAGAGGCAATTCCTTACTTTGAAAAAGGTCTCCAGATCGAGTCCGCCCGCTATGACTGCGCAATCGAGCTTGCCGCCGCCTATCACGGAGCCAGAGAACCAGAAAAAGCCTATCGACTCATCCAAGCGCACCAAGAACAACTCACCAATAGCCCAATTTATCTCAACATGGCAGCAACGACCTTAGTTGATTTAGGTTTTGCCGATAGCGCCTATCCTCTTTATCAAAGAGCCGTTGAATTACAACCTGACGTCCCACTATTTCAAGCGAACTTAGCTGCTTGCTGCATTTTCGTTGGCGAGGCCGAGCAATCTAAACAAATTTATACAGATCTAGTTACCGCCCAACCTGATCATCAAAGGCATTACTATCAGCTTTCGCGGCTAACGAAAGCCGTTGACAACTCAATGATCGAGCAATTAGTCAAAATTATATCCAAGACTGAAAATTCGCCACAACGCAATATTTTCGCGTATTACGCGCTCGCCAAGCAATACGAAGATCTGGAGCACTGGGATAAAGCGTTTGAATTCTTTACAAAAGCGGGTGACGCAATCACCGAGACACAGAACTATTCAATTGATGATGATATCGCCATTTTAGACACAGCTGCTTTAATCGAGCCTCTGCGGACCGAACGGGTCCCTCAAACAGCTCCAGCCTCAACGACATCTGATGCCGCACACCCGATTTTCATTATCGGTCTTCCCAGAACGGGCACAACGTTGGTCGAGCAGGTTCTTACTGCGCACTCCCAAATTGAGTCATTGGGCGAAACAGATCACTTTGAACACGCCATTATTCAGCTCTCTGGCGCTGAACAATCTAGGATGACTGCCGAGATATTAAATCAAGCCGAACTGATCAGTCCAAAAGCGCTCCGGGAGAAGTACCTTGAGGCAGTCTCTTTTAGGCTTACCGGCAGCCCATTTTTTATTGAGAAAATGCCGTCAAACTTCCAATATCTCCCTCTAATTCTCCGTGCTTTTCCAGAAGCTCGAATCATTTGGGTCTCTAGAAACCCAATAGATGCTTGCTTTTCCATGTTCAAACAACTCTTTACATGGGCTTATCGCTTTTCCTATTCCCTTGACAACCTGAGCCGGTATTATCCTGCCTATCACCGGCTTAAAAAACATTGGCTAACGCAGTTTCAAGATACAGTGACTGAAGTTTCTTACGAAGCGATCACCGCTCACCCCGAGGAGACCATTCGAGCTTTATTCGAAGATCTATCCATTCCCTTTGAACCAGAGGTGCTCAGCTTTAATAAGAAAAAGCTTACCTCTATGACAGCGAGCGCACTGCAAGTAAGAGAAGCGATTTCGACTAAGT
>JAFMIA010000133.1 GCA_017854255.1 Pseudomonadales bacterium | reverse complement strand
CCGGCAGCAAAGCGTTTTGAACAGCCCTGAGCTTTTTAAGAACAGCCCTGAGCTGTTTTAAACAGCCCTGAGCTTTTAAGAACAGCCCTGCGCTTTTTAAGAATAGCCCTGAGCTGTTTTAAATAACCCTGAGCATCTTTTTAAGGACTCACGATCCGGACTGGATCCAAGGCCAGGCCTGTATCAATATAGAGGCAAGGCAAAGGATGTTGCTGGTAACGATAGAGGGAGTATAAAGGTATGCCGCATTGGCAAAATTGGTCCGGTAAGCAGCGCAGTAAAGTTGATGCGATTCACTTTGCACGCAGTGTTGACGATATTGCCGCCGTCGTAACCCAGCTGTCAGAAACGCCCGGAAAACGCTTACGGGTTGCGGGGGCCGGCCACAGTCATGCGCCGCTCGTGGTGGGTGCGGATCAAGTGCTCGATATCTCAGGTTTGTCAGGGGTTATTGCAACCGATGCCGCTCATCAGCGCGCCAAGATTTGGGGCGGCACACCGATCTACATGCTTGGGAGAACACTTCATGATCAGGGCCTTGCGCTTCGCAATCAGGGTGATATTGATCGGCAATTTTTAGCCGGCGCCTGCGCGACCGGGACCCATGGATCCGGTAGCCAATTACAAAACCTGTCAGCATCGATTGAATCGATGACCCTTGTTGATGGCGCAGGCCAGTCGCGGATCTGTTCTAAGGCAACACTCGGCGATGACTTTGAGGCTTTAAAGGTTGGATTGGGCGCCTTTGGTGTGGTGACCGAGATTGAGCTCAATTTAAGGCCCGCCTTTAAGCTCCGTGAGCAAAGCAACGCGTTAAGGGGTGCTGAGGTGCTTGAAAATCTTGAGACGTTGAGCGCCAGTGGCGCGCGATTTGAATTCTTTTGGCAGCCGCGAAAAGATGCCGCGCTCGTAAAAACCTTACAGGAAACCTCAGACCCGCCGGCTTATCCTATTGGCGAGGAGGGCGAGCGCTGTGGTTGGAACTTTGAAGTGTTGCCGAATCATCGACCGCATCTGCATACGGAAATGGAATACTCGGTCGCAGCAGAGGATGGCCCAAAGTGTTTCGCTGAAATCCGTGATTTGCTCTTGCATCGATTTACAGACGTGCAGTGGCCCGTGGAATATCGCACTTTGGCCCGCGACGACGGTTGGCTATCCAATGCGTTTGAACGAGAGACGGTCACGATTTCAGTTCATGAGGATGTGCGCAATGACGAGCGCGCTTATTACCAAGCGTGTGAAGCGGTCTTCAAAAAATACCAAGGGCGACCGCATTGGGGCAAAGTGCACTATGGGCAGGGCGCTGATTTCATGGCGCAGTATCCCAGGTGGCTTGATTGGTGGCGTCTTCGAGACACGTTTGATCCAGCCGGATGCTTCCTCAATGATTTTTTGACGAGCGTCAGACCACCCAAGGCGCCTTAGCCTGACAAATGGCCTGGGTTCGAGGCGGTTTTTTCGCGCACAGCTTAAGACCGTCAGTTGGGAATCAGCCTGCGAAGATTATGAGTCTTATCCGAGGTGGGGCGTTACAACAAGACGATCGCTTTAACCTGACCCGTGTTATGGTCTTCTAACTTAGAACTTTAAGGAGTCACAAAGTTGAGTCTTCCTGTTTTATATGGGACCGCTGGTTCTCGCGCCTTTCGCTCTATTTGGGCCGCTGAGGAGATTAACCTCGCCTATGAGCATGTCCCAACGTCGTTTCGGGGCGATAACCAAGCCGAGGCGTATCTTCGAATCAATCCGAACGGCCGAATTCCTGCCTTGGTCGATGGTGACCTCACCTTGTTTGAATCGATGGCTATAAACCTGTATCTGGCGAAACATTATGGCCAACACCTGATTCCAGATGCCGATGGGGGGGAAGCGCGAACCCTGCAATGGTCAATTTGGGGGATTAGCGAGATCGAGCCGCTGCAAATGCAAATCGTGATCCAACAATTTTTTACGCCTGAAGGGCAGCGCGATGCAGGCATTATAGAACGTGCTACGAAGGGTTTAAGCCGGCCGCTCAACGTGCTCAATGCGACGTTATCCACCCAGGCCTGTTTGCTCGGCGATGACTTTACCCTGGCTGACCTGAATTTATCGGGTGTCATGGATTTGCTGAAGATGCTTGAGTTCGATTTTAGTGATTGGCCAGCGGTCAAGGATTGGTTAGCGGCCTGTTATGGGCGAGAAAGTTATGCGCGCGCAAAAAACGTCGGGTCTTAGTCGGCGTACCTGAACGCCGAATCCTTCCCAGACCGCCGGAATGTCTTAAATTAATCTCCGGTCGGGTCTGTGGGGCCATCTGAGGTTAAGAAGCGGTTAAGGGATAAGCGCCGGCGGGGTTAAACGTTGCGAAAGGTTATAAAAAGGAGAATCCTATGAATGCAATTCCGGGGGATAATCGGTTTCCAACCTGTCATCGCGGTCTCGAGAATCTCGATGAAGAACATGATTACTGGATTGATGAGGTTGACGGTGATCTGCCTGATGACCTGCAAGGCACTTTTTTTAGGAACGGTCCAGGCCGCCAAAGAATTGGTGAGACGCCTTATGGTCACTGGTTTGATGGCGATGGCATGATCTGCGCGTTTACCTTTGACTCCGGGCGAGTGCATTTTAAGAATCGCTATGTTCGAACACCTAAGTATTTGGCGGAAACGGCCCAGCAGGCAATTTGTTACCGAGGGTTTGGGACTCAAATCCCGGGCGGTCTGCGCAAGAACTTGTTAAAAATGCCCGCTAATCCCGCCAACACCAGCCTGATTCATCATGGCGGTCATCTGCTTGCGCTAAACGAAGGTGGTCGACCCTGGGCGGTGGATCCAGCATCCCTCAACACCTTGGGGGAATTTTCCTACGATGGTGGCCTAACGCCGGGCCAAGTGTTTAGCGCCCATGGCAAAATTCATAACCGATCTGGTGATTACATTAATTTTGGCGCTGGGGTTTCTGGGTTTGGTTTGAAAGGCCCAAAACCGTGTTTGAATTTATATCGGATTAATCCTCAGGGCGCGCTGTTTCAAAAGGCGCAACTGCCATTGGATTCATTTCCGTTTTGCCACGACTTCGCCATGAGTGACCGCTATGCCATTTTTTTCCTAGGCTCGATCGTGTTTGGCAACATGTTGCCGGTGGTGTTGGGCGCAAGAACCATTTCGGATCAAGTGAACTTTGATCCTTCAATAGCCATGCGCATTTTGGTGTTGGACCTTGAGACTTTTGAGCTGGTTCGGTCGTTTGAGACAGACCCTGGTGCCATGATTCATTTTGGCAACGCTTTTGAAGCGGGCGATGAAGTCATCGTGGACGGCATGTTTCAGGATAATTTTGCCGCCAATGACACCTTAAGCGATGTCTTCAATCCTGATGGCCGGTTTGGCGGTGGCCATTATTATCGATATTTTTTGAATTTGAAGACCGGCGCGTCTCGAGCAGAAAAGGTGGTGGAGACCGAGTCAGAATTCCCGACATTTAACCCAAGCGTTGCCGGGGTGCGCCATCGCTATACCTACACAGCATGCTCGATCGATAATGGTGCAGACAGTTTTTTCAATGGCATTGCGAAGGTCGATTTTGAGGGCAATGCCGATACGCTTGCCTTGCCGCAAGGCTATTACGGTTCCGAGCCGGTGTTTGCGCCCAGCACGCAAGCGCGATCGGAAGATCATGGCTATCTATTAGAGGTGGTTTACAACGGGTTCGATCATGTCAGTGAGCTGCAGATCCATCGCGCGGAAAACATTAACGATTGCATTTGCCGTTTACGATTGCGGCATCATGTACCGCATCAATTCCATGGTTTGTTTTCAAACATCGTGTTTGATCACGGGGCACGTTCGGCGCCGATCTAAATCTCGGATTGAAATACAGCGCGTGGCAAGGGCAATGCTGCAGACAGACACTTGGCGTGGTTGCCCTCAGCGCGATGGCCTAGCAAGACAAGCCTAAATCGAACCCGGGCGGTTGATGACGATAGCCGGTTTGATCACCGATCGGTTTGGGATGCAATGGGTTGTTCCCCTCGCAGGGTTGCGCGATAGCCAAGACGTATTTCGGGATGATAGTCGAAGGCAGCATGGTGCTGGACCGAGCGATTGTCCCAGAAGACAACTGTATTGGGCCGCCACTGAACCCGACAATGCGTTTTAACCGTGTACGCAATATGGTCATACAGCAGTTTCAGCAGGCTTTGACTCTCACGCGGCGTTAGCCCGTTGATACGGGTTACAAAGCCGTCATTGACATAAAGGGATTTCTTACCGGTGGTGGGATGGATTCGTACGACCGGGTGATCGGAAATCGGTAGTGCATCGAAGGCTTTTGCACCGCTTAAAAATAGATAGTGGCCGCGGGGTTCGTGACGCGCGGTGAGGGGCTCAAGAAAGGCCTTCAGGGGATCTGATAATAATTCGAAGGCTTGGGACATATCGGCAAACAAGGTATCACCGCCGCTTTCGGGTACCGTCGCCATTTTCAGAATGGATAAGCTGGGGGGACGAGGCTCGCTTGAAACGTCCGAATGCCAACCTTCGCCTGCAGCCTCACG
>JAFMIA010000052.1 GCA_017854255.1 Pseudomonadales bacterium | reverse complement strand
AACCGGATGATTGTCGATCTGCCCCGACTCGGTTGCATGTAGGTTGTCGATCATGGGATACAGCAACAATTGTAATTTAAGCCGAGGGCCCTGCGCATCGCGTACTTTAAGCGCGAGACCGGCGGCCAACCCCGCCCCCGCGCTCGTGCCACCAATTGCGAGGCAGTCTGGATTAATACCTAGTCTGTCTCCCTCGCCGTGTAGCCATAGCAGGGTGTTCCAAGCGTCCTCTAGACCCGCAGGAAACGGGTGCTCGGGCGCCAACCGGTAATCAACCGAGACTACCGTGATGTCGAGATCATAGGCCAACTGCTTCGCGCGATTGTCGTTCGCATCGCCGAGAATATATCCGCCTCCATGAAACCACAGCAAACAGGGTTGATCCGGACGGTCTGATTTACGATAGAGGAACACCGTTGTTTTGCCGCCCTCGGCCTCGACCTCATGGCGGCGGGTTATAACCGGTGGCTCGGCCACAGCGCTGGGCGCCGCCGCGAGTGCTTCCCGCAAGGCATTCAGGCCAGCCCGGTCTACCCTTAAAGCAAGCTCCTCGGTGGCGCCTTCTCGAAGTTCTGGGTCAATTCGGTTGTAGTCGAGTTTCATAATCATTCCTTTTCTAATAGCTACAATACTGCGCTTGCAGGGCTTGATAATCTGGTGATGACGAGCCTAGGGGATTAATCCGGTTTAAGGCGGCTTACAGGTGGACTCTATATTCATTCACCTAAAATACACTATTGCAAAATGCCAAGCGCAGGTTGTAGTCGGCCTGCGCAAGGATTGAACGATCGATCACTTCATCTATCAACCCATCAACGTTTCAGCTCGAGCGCGATGGGAATTTCAAGATCTTTGCCACCCTCTTTTTAAAACTCGATGGCGGCGAAGCCTTACCTCTGAACAAGGTGGTTAACACCGGCGATACCGCATCATAAAATCGCCAATCCTCTTCCTCATCCTCCGCAGCTTGAGCGTGAATCTGTTGCTCGGTCTCACTCCCAAAGTATGCTTCACAGAAGGTTCGACCCGCTTCAGATAGATGCTCGGACCGCAATTCCCCTCCCAAAACGGTGGTCAAAAAAGCAGCGCCCGCAAGGTCCTGCATTTTGATCCGACCTACGGCCGATGGATAATCCTGCACGAGCTGCTGATTCAACAAATCGTTGGTGACTAAAAAAGCAACGAGCGCACCAAGCGCCTGGGTGTTATTCCCGATTCGGCCTAACGCAATGGTGGCGTAGATTTGTGACATCCGTCGTGCAACCTGTATTCAAATAATCGGTAATTGTCGGCTCTGGTCAAAGTCGGTCTGTAAGCTTGCGCATGCCTGTACCCAGTGACACTAACTGCTGCCGCAAGATAAATCGATCCCATCCAATACAAAAATGACGCACGCCCATATCGAGATAACGCTTGGCCTGCTCAACGCTGCCCAATTCTATGCGCGGATGAATGCCGTATTCTAGCGATTTTTGAATGACCAAAGCCTCAAAGGGTTTAATCGCTTCAGAATGTTGAAGGCTCGGCTCGCCCCGCGAAAAACTGAAATCTGCCGGGCCCCATTGCGTCATATCGACACCCAGCTCACGGGCGCGGGCCAAGATCGCATCGAGATGATCAACGGCAATGGATTTTTCGATCATGATGCAGAAGACA
This sequence comes from Pseudomonadales bacterium, assembly GCA_017854255.1. GTDB lineage: Bacteria > Pseudomonadota > Gammaproteobacteria > Pseudomonadales > Azotimanducaceae > UBA9926. The sequence continues at coordinate 19,934 of JAFMIA010000052.1, read as the reverse complement.
ATGCTTTTGAGATCCGCCAAGTAGGCCCCGGTGTCATAACTGCTTAACGCCGGCCGTCGGAGCTTAACCCCCATATCTCCCTGAACGCCGGGCTGATCCGGGCGAATAATCCGATGCGCAATCTCGACATCCAAAGGCGTACGAATATCCGTAAACAAAACCGCTTTAAACCCAGCACCCAAAGCGCCTTGCGCGACGAAGCCTTGGGAGGCTTGGTCCGGTTTGATCATCAATGGCAAGCCGCCCGCTTGCGCCGCACGGGCAAGGTGGTACAAGCGCGGCAAATCGAATGCCGCGTATTCCGCAGAGAATTCGCCGTAATCAAATAATCCGGTATCGCCGATCAACTCTGGGATATCCGGGTCGGTAAACATAAAGTGTGTGCCGAGGGTTGGATGGCCTGCCGCGAGACGTTCCCGAAACGTGTTGGTTAAAATCATGGGGCCCGCTCCTATCCCTGCCAAGACTGCTTGATCAGAATTGGCCTCGAACATTCAAATGCCAATTCTTTAGCCCTGAATTATTGAGCTTTCAGGGTTAAAAAGCGAATAACGTGCGCGCGCCTCTTTCGTTCGCTCACGCCCGGTATGACTTAACGCCGCGCCTATTGAGAAGCCCATTCGCCAAGCGGGCCCAATCCAAGTTATCCGGACTCATCCAAGGCGGTAAAATGCCCGAACAACCTAGCTAAGCCCATTCGTTTTACCGAGCGCGCCATGCACCATCCGCCCAGTCGAGGCAATCACGTTACCAATCGCTCATGCGCCTTTAGGCACCTGCTTGCGCGCTGGGTCAAGCCGCTGACTGCGGCTGCTGGATTAATCGGAATGGCCTGTGCGCTGAGCGCACCCGCCAACGCGAAAGCCCTAGGCGAGCTACGTCTGGAATGCGGCCAGGCGATTGCCTTGAGCCGGGATCCGACAGCCGTGGGCGTCGACGTCTACCAGATTGCCACATGCTTTGCTTACCTTGAGGCGCATATCGATATGAGGCCTGCGCTATTCTGCTTGCCGCAGGACCTCGCAATGAGCGCGATTGCCGAGCGGATTCTGCACGAAACTGAGGCTGATGACGCTAACGCAAACGCCTCGGACGCTCTGACGACGCGGCTTCAGGTGAGCGCGCCTTGTCCTGAATCAGCGCACTGATGAGCCCACTGCGCTCACACCGGTCCATCTGACAGGCAACGTCCCAAACCGCACCATCGGCCCAAACATAACGCGCGCTGCCCTGACGCCGTCCTTGCTGGAATTGACCCTCAAAGCGATCGCCGGCATTGTCGGCTCGAGAGGCGCCATAGATCATGACCCCACGACCATGGGCCAAGCCCAATGCGAACTCACCCATGTACCGGTCCCCATTTGAAAACATCATATTGCCGCGACCGTGGGCGCGATGATTTACCACCGGGCCTTCGTAGAGATTACCGTCGCGATCGCGGAGCTTCACCGGACCATTGAGCCGATCACGTACCCAAAAACCGGTATAGGAGCCGCCATCACTAAGATAATAGGTCCCTCGACCCATCTGCATGCCACTTTCGAAATAGCCTTCAAATCGACCGCCATCGGGGAAAACCATCACGCCCTGCCCAGTCGGCTGGCCATCCACCAGTCGACCTTCGAATTGACGCCCGTCCCGCAGCTCAATCTTGCCGACACAATTCGGATCCATAAAGGGATCGCACGGGGTAATGATCCCAGCAGCGTCCGCTGCGTCATCCGCGGCAGCAAATCCATTGAGACTCACAATCATCAGAGCAAACACACCCAACATCCGCGCACTGCGCTGAACCGACTTGCCGGATGGCATACTTTGAATCAACTGAATGATGCTTTCGAGACGCATACTGATTTCCTCGCTTGCGTGAAACTTTAGGCTGAACCAAACTGATTGTAGTTTGTATGACCGATATTGCCACCCTTCAGGAGGTTTATGCCGTGAACACTTTGATTCCAATATTGCGTATCTTTGACGAAGCGATGGCCCGAGGCTTCTACCTGAACTATCTTGGCGCGGCGGAAACCTTCAGCCACCGCTTTGATCCAGATGCCCCACTGTACTTGGGGGTTCAATTGCATGGGGCCGATCTACACCTATCGGAGCATTTTGGGGACGCCACACCCGGCAGCAGCGTTCGATTGAAGATTGAGGATCTGCCTCGCTATCACGCGCAATTAATCAAGGCGACTTATCCAAACGCCAACCCAAGTATCACCGAACAGCCGTGGGGGCTGGACATGCCGATTAGTGATCCTTTTGGCAACCGCATCATTTTTTGCCAGGAGTAACCCGGCACCTCAGCCCAAAGACACGGCTCAAGGCGCACCCTGTGCGGACTGGACCAAGACAACGACTGCCCAAAACACAACACGACAAAACGCAACAAAACGGTTTCGATCTGAGACCTGTTGACCCGACCGCAGCCAAGACCTCAGGTCAGACAACATCTGAAGCGTTTAAGCGACATTGACCCTTCGTCCCAATAGCGTCCTATAAACTGTCTAAAAAGGCTTTAAGCGCGGCGTTCGTCTGCTCCGGGGCTTCCTGCTGCACCCAATGCCCTGCGCCTTCTATGATGGTTGCGCCGCGAAACGCAGCGCAATGCTCGCCGGGGTCTGCATAAAGATCACCGCCCGGGAAAAAACTGCGTACAGGATCTCGGCTGCCTCCGATAAACGTACTGGGCGGCTGCAGCGCTTTGCCTCGGATCTCGGGCAGTTGCTGCGCATCAAGCGCTTGCGCGCGATAACGGTGCGTTGGCCCAACGAAGCCCGCCCGCTCAAAAGCCGCAATATAGACCGCCAGGTCTGCCGCGGTCATCCAGCCAGGATAGGGATCCGGGTCGGTTAAATCATCCAGCAACCCCGCATCCTTGGGCTTGTCCTTCAGCCATTCGTTTAAGGGGGCATCCCCCGACAAGGCATAATAGATCTTCCGCAGCGAGGCGCCCACGTCTTGGCCGAGTTCAGTCTCAACCACGCCAGGCTGCTGAAAATAGGTTTGATAAAAAAATCGATCTGGGTAGAGCGCCGCCCATAAGTCTAGGGTCGAGCCTTCCGATGGCGGGATAAACGGGACCGACAGGCCAGCAACCCCGCGAACCTGCTCCGGGAAGCGCAATGCCGTCGTGTACACCTGCGGGGCGCCCCAATCGTGGCCAAACAAAATAACAGGATCATCTGACAGCGCCGTTGCAACCGCCTGAATATCCGCGCTGAGTTCAGTCTGGGTGTACTGATCGACCGTTATAGGATGACTGCTACCCCCATAACCTCGAACATTTAACGCGGCGACCTGATATCCCCGCGCTGCAAAATACGTCATCTGATGGCGCCAGGAATACCACAGCTCAGGCCATCCGTGGACGCATAAAATGAGCGGCCCTTGACCGGTGACCTTAACTTCTAGCGACACGCCATCGCGCTGTACCCACTGCGTTTGCATCTTGACTCCAGGTCGATTGACTAAAACTTCATTGTTAGCTTGCATTGCATTGATAGCTCGCACGCAAGATGAGGCTCGCGCGCCACGCCTCTGCTAACCCGCAAAACATCGCGCGTTTGAGGGTGTTTTGTCAATTACTTAGCGCGCGCAGGCAAAATCAAGCGCGCCTTGCTGACTAACGCAGCGCGCCGCGCCAACCCACGCGTCTGCACCCATTGCACCGCTTAAACCGCGAGGCGCCCAGTTCAAAATAAGCTGCTCAAAGCCATAATGGCCCATAAAGCGTATAGTCAGTACCCCTTCTTGATTGGAGATGCCTATGTGGCGCACACTCTTTGCTTTACTGATATTGACTGCAGGACCCGCCATGGCCATCGAAAAACCAAGTTTCGACGTCATATCGAGCGCCAATGATGTTGAGATTCGCTTGTACCACCCTGCGATCTTGGCGCAAACCCAAGTGTCAGGCGATTTCAAGCAGGTAGGCAGTGACGCGTTTCAAAAACTCGGCGGCTATATCTTTGGCCAGAATGTGACCGATGAAAAAATTGCCATGACCGCCCCGGTCACGCAAACCCAGTCGCCAGACGGCACCTATTTGGTGAGTTTCTTCATGCCCTCGAAGCATTCGCTGGACACCCTGCCCAACCCAACCGATGCCGCTGTGACGATGATCGAAATGCCCGAAACCTATTTTGCCGTAACCCGGTATCGAGGCGGTTGGAGCCATGAGAAGTATCTGGACAACGAGCAGCGGCTTAAAGCCGCCATTGACGCCATGCCAGACTGGGAAGCGGCAGGCGAACCCGTTTGGGCGCGTTACGATCCGCCCATCATGCCGAGCTTCTTTCGCACCAATGAGGTGCTGATCCCCGTCCGGCAAACGCAACCATGAGTACGACCTTTGCCGATACGGTCCGCGCTGACGTGATTAATCCCATCGAGACCCTGTGCGGTCTGCTGAGTGAAGAAGGCTGCTACGCCGAGTTCGCCTGGTTTTCAGGTATTTTGGAGATGCTGGCGACGCCGGAGGACGAAGCTTCGGTGCTGACCGCAGTCATCGAATTGTCTCAATGCGCGTTTCTAGGGTTTGTATTCAGCCACGAGGCCGCCGTTCAAATAGATCAAATTTTAGAACGGGCAATTACTTTGTCGCACACCATGAGCGCGCCATCGACGCCGACCGGCGCACATTAACCCGACACGTTAACGCTTGGCCTAACACGGCCGCCGAAACGCATGCCAGCATCAAACTGCCGCTTAAAATCGATGCCCGCAGCGCGTCCCCGTCGCTTGCACCGGCTTCGAACCGGCTTTGAACCGGCAGCGCTGTTCGTAGTCAGTCTTCAGTGATTTAAAATTTTATAAATTAAAATCAATTGCTTATGGGGCATTGATTATTATTGACGGGAAGCATTTTACACTTTTAAAACTCAGCGCCCGTGTCAGGTCTTGGGCTTTTGCATCCCAGAAGACAGATCCGGCCAGGCAATCAAGAGATATTGCCACATCGACCAAAGGGTAAGCCCTGCCGCGATATACAGCAGTAAATAGCCCAGAATGACTAAGGGCGCGGTAAGATCCGGCCCTTGTGCCAGCAGGACAATAATCGCCGTCATCTGAAAGCCGGTTTTGACTTTAGCAACCATCGAGACCCGAACCCCCGAGCGGTCACTGTGGGTCGACATCCATTCCCGTAGGGCGGAAACCACAATCTCCCGTCCGACAATGACCAGGGCAGGAATGGCGAGCAGCGCGCTGGCGTGTGCTTCAACCAACAAAATTAAAGCCACCGCGACCAGTAATTTATCTGCAACCGGGTCGAGAAAGGCGCCAAAGGGCGTCATCTGTCCCATCCGCCGAGCGAGATACCCGTCGAGCCAATCAGTGAGACTGGCAATGCTGAAGATAAAGGCAGAAGCGAGATAACGAAGATCCAGCGGCAGCAGATAAAAGCAGAGCACCAACACCGGAATCAGGAAAATCCGCAGACTGGTCAACAAGTTGGGTAGAGATAGGGGTAAATTCATAAAATCTCAAACCAACCGTGCATCCGTGATCTAGCGATGTAGCGTACCATAAATCTCCTCGGCCAGCTTCTGGCTAATGCCCTCGACCTTGCTTAATTCTTCCTGAGAGGCGCCCAATACTTGCTTCACCCCCCCAAAATAGCGCAATAGATTACGACGCCGGGTTGGCCCAACCCCATCGATGCCATCCAGTTGAGATTCGGTTCGACTTTTGCCCCGACGGGCGCGGTGCCCGGTGATCGCGAAACGATGGCTTTCATCTCGAATATGCTGAATCAAATGCAGCCCTGGGTCGTTCGCATCGAGCACAAGCTCCGAGCCATCGATTTCGATCAAACTCTCGAGCCCGGCCTTTCGAGTTGGGCCTTTGGCAACCCCAATAATGCGCACGCCAGTAATCTTCAGCTCGGTCATCACGCGCAGTGCTTGTGTGAGCTGTCCTTTACCGCCATCAATCAACAATAAATCCGGCAAGGGCGCCTCGCCCTTCTTGATTCGGGCATAGCGCCGTCTTAATGCTTGGTCCATCGCCGCGTAATCGTCCCCTGGCGTAATGTTATCGATATTAAACCGGCGATAATCTGACTTTAACGGCCCGCCTTCATTGAAGACGACGCAGGAAGCAACCGTTGCCTCGCCCTGGGTATGACTGATATCGAAGCATTCTAGTCGCTTGGGTGGCGCGGGTAATTTCAACGCTTTTTGCAGCGACTTAAACCGCGCATCCAGATTGTCGCGCTTGGCAAGGTGACTTCCGAGTGACTGCTTGGCCGTGTTGCTGGCGATTTCCAACCAACGCGCCCGAGTCCCCCGAACGCGATCACGCAAGGAGACTTTCCGGCCCCGTCGCTCGGTTAAGGCCGCTTCCAATAAGCTTTTTTCAGGCAACACCTGGTTCACAATAATCTCGCCGGGCAGATCGAGGGTTGTCGCATCATCTAAATAAAATTGCGCCAGAAACGCGGCGAGCACCGCGCCCGCGTTTTCATCCAGGCGATTACTGGGATAGAAGGTTTTATTTCCCAGCATCCGGCCATTGCGAATAAACATCACCAGCACACAGAGCCCGCTGTTGGTCAGCTCCGCATGAATCACATCAATATCACCGCCCGCACCCACCACATACTGCTGCTCTTGGATTTTTCGCAGGTGCTGGATTTGGTCGCGGTAACTGGCCGCGCGTTCAAATTCTAAGTTTTCGGAAGCCGCGTCCATCCGAGCCCGATAATCTTCCATCACCTCGGCGCTCTTGCCCGCCAAGAACTTCATGGCGCTATTCACATCGTCCCGGTAAGCCGACTCGCTGATCAAATCGCAACACGGCCCCGAACAGCGTTTAATTTGGTATTGCAAGCACGGGCGCGAGCGATTCTTAAAGTAGCTGTCCTCGCATTGGCGAACCAAGAAGGCTTTTTCCAGTACGTTCAGACTGTCGCGGACCGAATAGGCGCTCGGAAACGGCCCAAAATACCGGCCTTTCTTTTTCTGTGCCCCTCGGTGAAACGCCAGCCGCGGGTATTGATCGTCGGTTGAGATATAAATGTAGGGATAAGACTTATCGTCTTTAAAGATAATATTGTAGGGCGGCCGCCAGGCTTTGATCTGGGATTGCTCGAGCAGCAAGGCCTCGGTTTCACTGCTGGTCACCGTGACCGTTACATCACAAATTTTTGCCACAAGGGCCATCGTTTTCGAATCTTTAGCCGTTTTTTGGAAGTAACTCGAGACCCGGCTCTTTAGGTTTTTGGCCTTGCCGACATACAGCACTTCACCGGCCTCATCGAGCATCCGATAAACCCCCGGCTTGGTCGTCAACGACTTTAAGAAATTGCTTGCATCAAAACTCATATCGCCACCGCAAGGCGCGCCGCACAAGACAGCGCATCTTCAAACATCGCGGGCGTAATGCGCCCAGTTTGGGTGTTGTAGCGGCTGCAATGATAGGTATCGATCAACCACAGCGGACCCGGTAATTCATGGACCGCGCCGTGAGCGAACGCGAACTTTGATTGCTTAAACCCTAGCGCCTTCAGCACCCGTTCATGGGCCACCCGCCCCACCGCAAAGATCGCGTGCCCGCCTTGGCCGGTGAAGTCCTTTAACTCCTGCTCGATATAGCCGTGGCACCGATTGAGCTCTGCCGTTGTCGGTTTATTCTGACGCGGCAGGCATTTCAGCACGTTGGTAATGCGAACCTGGCCCACCAAATTTAGGCGCTCGAGCGCGGCTTGAAGCAGGTTACCCGAGGCATCGCCCTCAAATGGGACGCCCGTCCGATTCGCACCCTGCAGCCCCGGCGCCAGCCCCACAATTAGCAGCGGCGCGGACCTGGGGCCTGACGGCACCACCGGCAGATTCCAAAAATCAGGGTAGGTTATGCGCAACTTAGCGAACTGATGGCGCAAAGCAGGACAACGACGGCACTTTAGGAGTGCCGCGTGCTCGCTTGCCTCGGCTGCATTCAGGATTCTTACGCTCATTCCTCTAGTCTAACCGGATTCCTGATAAAAACCTGCTGTCCGGCCGTTTTCGCAACCAAACCGCAGTCGTTTAAGCCACCGATTCTGTTTCGAGCAGCCCATGCTGAATCGCAAGCTTAGTCAGCTCAACATCGTTTTTAATATCGAGTTTTTCGAAAATTCGATAACGATAACTGTTCACGGTTTTCGGGCTAAGGATAAGCTTTTTACCCATTTCCGCTGCGCCCATGCCCCGAATCACCATTAATGCTATTTGCATCTCACGACCGGATAACTGTTCAAACGGCGACTGCTGCACCTCGGCGAAGGGCCGAAGCGCAAGATTTTGCGCGATATCGGTGCTGATGTAACGCTGCCCTGCCATCACTTTACGAATGGCCAGGATCAGTTCTTCGGGGTCGGACCGTTTAGAAACATAACCCTTAGCGCCCGCCTCGAACAACTTGCTTGGGAAGGGTTCCCCATCGTGCATGGATAGGGCAATCACTTTGACGTCCGGGGCTATCCGTAAGCAGCGCCGGGTGGCCTCTAAACCGCCGATACCGGGCATCTGAACGTCCATGAGCACCACTTGTGGGTTGAGCGCATCGACTGCCTCGATGGCCTCTTCACCGGAGGAGGCCTCGCCAACGATTTGTAGCCCCGATTCATCTTCGAGTAACCGGCGCGTACCAAACCGAACCATTTGATGATCATCCACAATGAGCACCTTAATCATAAAACCCCCTTCTTCTTTTTATTGTCTTTGTCTTTGTATTTGTCTTTGTATTGGTATTGGTTTTTGTTGTTGTTTTTGTTGTTGTTTTTGTTTTTGTCTTTGTGCTCAGCTCGATGGTTGATCGCTCAATTGCGTTTCGCTGGCCATCATTTTCAGTTTTACGCTGTTTTACACAATTTTTCAGCCAACATTCTGGCATCCCGCAACTGGATGCTGTTGTCGGCGGAACAAGGGCCTCATCAAACAAAACTCAACTTGGCCGTCACCGCCAAAAGATCTTTGTTTACAGCCTTTCCGCAAGATGCCGTCTTAAATTAGCTTTTACAAAAGCCAACCCCAGCCAAGCATCGCAATCCGCTTGCAAGCAACCGGACGATAAAGCCAAGTAGCTCATAGGCAATCACTGAAGAGGAGCATCGCAGATCACACGTTGGGGTGACCATAGGCGATCACCCCAACGCTTTGTGAGAGATGTCTTACACGCCGCTAAAGGCTTGCAGACCGGTTTGAGCACGACCCAAGATCAGGGCATGGACGTCGTGAGTGCCTTCATAGGTATTCACGGTTTCGAGGTTCATCATGTGACGAATCACGTGGTATTCATCGGATATGCCGTTGCCGCCATGCATATCCCGCGCATTTCGAGCGACATCAAGCGATTTACCGCAGTTGTTGCGCTTCATCAGGGAGATGAGTTCGACCGGACAGTCGTCGTTGTCCATCAACCGCCCCATCTGCAGGCAACCCTGCAGGCCCAATCCGATTTCGGTTTGCATGTCTGCTAACTTCTTCTGAATGAGCTGATTGGCCGCCAAAGGTCGTCCAAACTGTTTCCGGTCCATCGTGTACTGACGCGCCGCGTGCCAGCAGAATTCTGCAGCCCCCATCGAACCCCAAGCAATGCCGTAGCGCGCCTTGTTCAAACACCCAAAGGGCCCGCCCAAACCTTTACCATTGGGCAGTAAGTTTTCCTCAGGAACTTCAACGTCACTCAAAGAGATACTGCCCGTGACCGACGCGCGTAAACTGAACTTGCCTTCGATCTTGGGCGTTTCAAAACCCTTCATCCCGCGCTCAACAATAAACCCGCGTATTTTGCCATCGAGTTTGGCCCAAACCACGGCCAAATCGGCGATCGGTGAATTGGTGATCCACATCTTGGCGCCATTCAGCAAATAGCCGCCGTCGATTTTATCGGCCCGGGTGATCATGCTGCCGGGATCGGAGCCGTGGTCTGGTTCGGTTAACCCAAAGCAGCCCACCCATTCACCGGTTGCGAGTTTCGGCAAATACTTTTCACGTTGTGCTTCGCTGCCGTAACTATAAATCGGATGCATCACCAAGGAAGATTGCACGCTCATCGCCGAGCGATAGCCGCTATCCACCCGCTCAACTTCCCGTGCGACGAGTCCATACGACACGTAATTCACACCCGAGCAGCCGTACTTTTCCGGAATGGTTGAGCCTAGTAACCCAAGCTCACCCATCTCGGTCATGATTTCCCGATGAAAATGCTCTTCTCGGAACGCCTGTTTGACGCGGGTTTGAAGCTTGGCTTGGGCGTAATCACGGGCGGTGTCCCGAATGAGGACTTCCTCTTCGGTGAGTTGATCATCAAGAAAGAACGGGTCGTCCCATTTAAAAGATGGCATGCAGGCTCCAGCGGTTTCAAAGTTTAGCTTTGGGGTGTGGCGTCGGGGTTTAGCTCAATCGCGATGCCCCGTACAATATACGCATTATAGGGGCTCGCATGCTTGCGGCCTAGCTGACTTTCGTACAATAAGGGGTTTTGATGGCACTTGATTCAGACACATTACAACAACTGCTCGACACCCTCACCCGCTTCGTTAACGAACGCCTGCGCCCGCTCGAATCCAAAACCGCAGCAGACGACCGTATTCCGCAGGAAGTGGTTGAAGAGATGAAGGCGCTGGGCCTGTTCGGATTAACCATTCCGGAAGCCTATGGCGGCTTGGGGCTCAACATGCAAGAAGAAGCGGCGGTTGCTCGAGTATTCGGCCGCACCTCCCCCGCCTTTCGCAGCGCTTTTGGCACCAACGTTGGCATAGGCTCGCAATCCTTGGTGATCGATGGCACGGAAGATCAAAAGCAGTTTTACCTGCCGAAAATGGCCACCGGTGAAATCGTGGGCTCCTTTTGTTTAAGCGAACCAGAAGCCGGCTCGGATGCCGCCTCGGTCCGTACCACCGCTGTCAAAGACGGCGATGACTACCTCATTAACGGCACCAAACGCTACATCACCAACGCGCCTTGGGCCGACCTGTTCACGGTTTTTGCCCGCACCGATGCCAGCGTTAAGGGCGCCCGTGGGGTGTCTGCTTTTTTGGTCGATCGTAAGACCCCTGGGGTATCGCTTGGCGTGCCCTACCGCAAAATGGGCCAACAAGGCGCACCCGTTTGCGATGTCATTTTTGAAGACGTGCGCGTACCCGCCGAAAAGTTGCTTGGCGGCGCTGAAAACGTGGGCTTCATCACGGCCATGAAGGTCTTGGATAAAGGCCGGCTTCATATTAGCGCCATCAGTGTGGGCGTTGCCGAGCGGCTAATTGAAGACGCCACAAAATACGCCATCGAGCGCAAGCAGTTCAATCAGCCCATTGCCGAGTTCCAATTGGTGCAGGCCATGCTGGCTGATAGCCAAACCGAGATGTACGCCGCCGCGTGCATGGTTGAAGAAACGGCCCGGCGCCGTGATGCGGGTGAAGCCGTGAATGCCCTCGCCGCCAGCTGCAAACTGTTTGCCACCGAAATGGTTGGCCGCGTTGCCGACCGAGCCGTGCAAATATTTGGCGGTGCGGGCTACATTGAAGACTATGGTATTGAGCGTTTTTATCGAGATGTTCGCCTATTCAGAATTTACGAAGGCACATCGCAGATTCAACAAACCGTCATCGCTAAGGATATGATTAAACGCTTTAGCTAGCGCTTCAAAGGCCTTTTCAGCTGGTTTCAACCGAGCAAAAAAATCTGTGCAAAGTGATCCGCATCACTGTAGCCTAACGGTTATCGAGCACACGGATGAGCGACCTAAAATTCATGACCGGATACTCCACCAAAGAAGTTGCCGAGCTGGTTGACCTACCGCGCTCGACCATTTGGGAGCTTACCCGAGCCGGCGTGCTCGAGCCGGACCGGTCCAGCGCCCAGTATCAATTTTCGTTCCAAGACATCCTCATTCTTCGTACTGCCAAAGACCTCATTCAAGAAGGCGTGCGCAAAAGTCGGCTAAATCGCGCGCTGGCAAAAATTAAAAAACAACTCCCATCGAACCGGCCCTTGAGCTCACTACGGCTTTCAAGAGAAGGCAACGATGTTGTCGTTCGCGATGAAAACCAAATCTTCAATGCCGAAAACGGTCAGCTGCTACTGAACTTCGATCTCACAACGAACCCTGCGGTGGTTGCGCAACTCACTCGGCGCAATCTCAAAGCCAATAGCAACGAGCAGTTGTCCAGCGATGACTGGTTTGACCTAGGGGTTGATCTTGAAGCCGTGAGCCCGGATGACGCCCCGGCCGCTTATCGCCGCGCGCTGGAACTCGATCCCTATCACGCGGATGCGCATGTCAATCTCGGTCGCATCCTGCAAGAAAAGCAGGAAGCGGCGCTGGCCGAGAAGCATTACCGGGCGGCGCTAGATCTTGAGCCCGACAACGTCCTCGCGGCCTTCAACCTAGGCACCCTGCTCGAAGATCTGCAGCGCCTAGAAGACGCCATCGAGGCCTATAAAATTGCTGATGATTTTGCGGATGCTCATTACAACCTATCACGGCTGTATGAACTGCTGGGCAAGCATGAGCTGGCACTAAGCCACCTCAAGACCTACCGACGCTTTTTAGAAGAAGAACGCTAAAGCGCAAAAACCCCACTAGTGAATGATCGTTTGCTCGCTGCCGAGATCAATTCGAACCAGGCGCGTCCCATTCAACAACAACAAACCCTGATTACGGGCATCACCGGTCTCGGTGTAATCAAATCGATAGCGCCGCCACAACGTGGGCCAGCCCGTATCATCCCGGCGAACGCGCGCCTCATCCAGCACAACCGTCTGATCCAGCAGCTGCAGGTTTTGTTTCGCGCATTCGCGCTTGGCAATCGCGAAGGCTTGCTCTTTGCTTTTGGAGGCCGAGTGCCAGAGCAATGCAACAAAGCCCAGTAAAATGAGTAAAAATATTTCCGCCATGGGTGCAGACTAACCGATTCAAAAAAGTTCTTCATCGGCGCTTAACATTGGCCAACGAATTCAGTAAACTTCGCCGCGGAGGGATGGCAGAGCGGTTGAATGCACCGGTCTTGAAAACCGGCATAGGTTTGTAGCCTATCCAGGGTTCGAATCCCTGTCCCTCCGCCACTTAATTACCCTACCCTATCCTATTGATTAATAATAACTTGTTATGAATAAGCTAACGCTTCGTCGTTAACTTATACCACTTATTGTACCGCCTCTTTTTCAACTTCTTTGTTCAATCAAACAAGCGCTCTGTTTGATGTCAGACACTTTATAAAGTATTAATGTAGTCTGCGACGAAAATAATGAGGAGTGGATACATGTCGACCAAATGTAGTTTTAGGACCGCTATTCTGGCAGCCACAGCAACGCTTCTAATAGGCTGCGGTGACACTACAGAAAACACTCAAACCAAAAACGCCGCGACAGAGGTAGGCTTAGCGGCCGCTGAGGACCGCTGGCGTCAGCCATTGTTCAGTGGTTTAGGAGGCGTCGACTTTCCAATAACAACCTCATCCGCCGCCGCCCAGAATTACTTTAATCAGGGACTCGCGCTTTCATATGCATTTAATCATGCTGCAGCGGACTTCGCCTTCACTGAGGCCACGATTTACGATCCAGATTGCGCCATGTGTTATTGGGGCAGCGCACTGGTCTTAGGACCGAATGTGAACGCGAATATGGTTCCAGATAATGCACCCCGCGCGTTTGTTTTGGCGCGGAAAGCCAAGGAGTTAAGTGCCAACATCAGCCCAAAAGAGCGGATGCTTATTGATGCACTCGAGCAGCGATATCTGGCAGTTGAACCGAAAGATCGAGCCTCATTGAACGAGGCTTACGCCGACGGGATGCGCGAGGTTATGAAAGCCTTTCCTAAAGATGCTCATATCGCGACCCTCGCGGCAGAATCCATGATGGATGTTCATCCATGGAACTTCTGGGATACCGAAGGCGTTGCCCGATCCTGGACAACTGAGATCACCGACACGATCGAAACGGCACTAGAACTAGATGCACAACATATTGGTGCGATTCATCTCTATATTCATGCCGTAGAACAATCGACCACGCCGGCACGCGCAGAGCCTTACGCCGACACCCTAGCCGACCTTGCCCCCGCGGCCGGTCACCTGGTGCATATGCCCGCGCACATTTATATGCGGGTAGGCCGATATCACGATGCCACACTTAACAATATGCTTGCGACCGCTGCAGACAACGAATTCATCCAGGCGTGCCGTTCCAACAGTCCGATTTATCTCGCCGGATACATTCCACATAACTGGCACTTTGGCTGGGTGACGGCAGCAATCAGCGGCTGGAAGAGCAAAGCCTATGAACTCGCCGACGGCACCGCTGCCGCATTAACCGCAGAGCTTCTGCGAGCACCAGGCATGGCTGTCGCACAACACTTCTTATCGCAGCCTCTATATGCAAAAGTGAGATTCGCTGACTGGCAAGGGATCCTGGCCTCACCCGCACCTGACGATGATCTACTGTATGCCCGTGGTATTTGGCATTACGCAAGAGGGCAGGCGTTTAATGGTTTAAGTCAGCCAGAAAAGGCACAACAAGAACTCGCAGATTTAGCAAAAATTAGGCGCATGCCAGAAGCCCAGGACCTTAGATTTTTTAATCGTGAAGGCGCACCGGTGTTACTAGAGATAGCTGAGACAGTGCTCACCGGCATGATTGCAGCCAATGCTGGTAAACTAGATTCCGCAATGGCAACGCTGGAAAGCGCTGTAGTTATGGAAGATTCTCTACCGTATACAGAACCACCAGAGTGGTTCTTTCCTGTAAGACACATTCTGGGAGCAGTGCAACTTGAAGCTGGCGAGCTTGCGGCGGCACAAGCGACCTATGAGAGAGACCTCGAAATTATGGTTGAAAACGGCTGGGCGCTACGTGGCTTAGAAAAAGCCTTAACCCTGCAGGGTAAAACAGAGCAAGCCCAGGCGGTGCAGGATAGGTTTAACGCCGCCTGGCAGCACGCAGAAATCGATATTACCGGCTCAGTCATTTCAAGAGACGAAAATCTGCTCGTAGAATCCGCCACAGGTGCAGAGTAAGAGAAAAGTCTGGCGGCGATTTTAGGCAATAGGAAGCGCTAAAACGGTTCTGCCGCTGAAATGAAAATATCAGTGTGGTGTGGATATGTTTGGACTGAGGCCCGGTTGAATCATGGGGTCATAGACGGACCAGTTGGCCGGCCACCCCCGGCCAACTGGTCGAGTTACTGGCGTGATATCTCAGGTTTATTTGAAGCGGGCAAGATCCATAATCTGATGGCTGCAGTGTTGTGTCTGTGCGGCTTAGCTTAATTCTTTATGAGATATTGCTTACAAAAGTGGCCTCTACGCAGCGCTTCTGCAGTTGTAGTCTCTGTTAATAATCAAATTAATAAGAATTTATGACTCATAAATGACAGCAAGAAACCTTTGTTGTAGTTTATGTGCTGGCGTTCAAATTACGGGCTCTCTTATGAAGCTATTCAGCTTTATCATATTCATTCCGCTACAGATTGCTTTTATTCCGCTCATGATGGTCGGCATTTTGTTGACAGCCTATAAGCAAATAATAGTAAGCAAACGCTTGGGGGTCTCGCAAACCGCAATCGAGATCATCAATGGCCGCTGGACGATGCACATCTTTGGATTGCGTCAGGACAATGCAACAGCAGCGTTGATGGCAGTCTTACCCAATACATCGAGATTCGGGTTGTGGCTAGTGTTGTTACCCCTCTGGGTACAAGCGCGCCTAGCCGGTCAACCACAGATATACCCTAGGATACCCCCGGTTGGTGAGGAGTCCATTGCCGACATGGTACCGGCGCGCACCGCACACTTCGACACAATCATTGGGCGCGTTATTCCAGAGGTCGACCAATTCGTGCTGATGGGCGCGGGCTATGACACTCGCGCGTACGGCCACCTGGCTGCCAGCGGCGTGACCTGCTTTGAAGTCGACCAGGCCATCGTTCAAGGCCACAAACGAGCCATGCTCGATGCAGCGGGCCTATCCTCCCCAAATGTCTCGTTCGTGCCTGTTAACTTTGAGGTGGACAACCTATTCGACAAACTTGCTCAATCCGGCTTCGACGCGTCACGCAAAACTTTGTTTTTGTGGGAAGGCGTCTCACTTTATTTATCTGATGAGCAAATTACGGGCACGTTGGCCCTAATCAAAAAGCAGGTAGAACCCGGTAGCATCTTAATTGCTGACTTTTACGCGGACCGCTTTATTCAGACGATGGGCAAGGCCAAAACCAATCAAAAGGTGTTGGAACTGACCAACGAAACTCTAGATTTCGGCCTGCCATTCAGCGATAACTGGCAACAAGTGCTTTCAGACTTTGTTTCATCACAATCCATGCAGCAAGGCGAATCGCACTTTTTAGGTACTAATCACAAAGCGGGGCCTTACGCTGCCGTTGTAGAGATGATTTGCTGAATCTTCGGCAATCCAACCTTTAAAGCCGAAGACCAATATCCCCGGGGCACGCCCCGCTTCACCAGATGGGACTCCTAGCACTGGTATGTATGACTAATGTGGACGATTAAAGTACCTATAGGACTGTCTTAGGCATCAATGCGCGTCTTAGGCCCCCGCGGACAGGATCAATAAGCTGATACCCGAAGCGTTGGGCGTCTAAAGATTAAAAAGGAAGAACCTCGCGCTCGCAGCTTTAGAGCTTCCACTCTTCCGCTTCCTATTAACCACTAAAATGACCGATCTAGATTTAGAACCGATGTGAATGTTGGTTATAGCGAAATACGTAGCGCTCTCACTTTCATCACAAGTTAAGCGGTTTCTACCCCGTGAGATGCCTGGTTGATGCTAGGCAACATCGTCAGGTTTTCAATCGTTGAGCCAAAATTTAAAA
This sequence comes from Pseudomonadales bacterium, assembly GCA_017854255.1. Taxonomy (GTDB): domain Bacteria; phylum Pseudomonadota; class Gammaproteobacteria; order Pseudomonadales; family Azotimanducaceae; genus UBA9926. Next base: position 3,125 of record JAFMIA010000052.1, on the reverse strand, counting down.
TCTGCAACACATACTCAGATGGCCTAACGGGGACCGCGACAAATCGGCTGGAACCAGGATGCGTTCCTCAGGGTGGGAAAAGTATGGTTATTTTTCCTATCCGCCAGTGATTGGCGTAGATCGGACTCCGCAAACATCGCCGTGGCGGAAAACGCGAACTAACCGACAATGGGCCTGGGCAGATTCGGTTCGGCCTTTAACCAGCGGTCAAGATCATCCGATCGATCAACATCCCAGAGCGTAGGTAACTCCAACCAATCGACGCCCGCCTGCTCCATCAACCTTCGCGTCTGTGAGGTTACCGACGCGCTGCTCCAGGACACACCCTCAAAGACCGGCGGCACAGTCCCGCTGACGCCGACCCCCACATAGCCGCCATCATCAGCAGGAACCAAAACCATAGATGCCGCAGAAAGCGCCTGCCCTGCAGCGGCTAAGGCCGCTGGGGTCCAGGCCGGACAATCAGCACCGATCAGTAAAACCCGTGGCCCAAATTCAAGACCCGCTTGTAAAGCAAATTCCATTCTCCTACCAAGATCCCCGGAGCACTGCTGATAGAAAGTCATCCCTAGTCCATCGACGATCTGCTCCAGCTCAAATGGATCATCCTCGGAGGGGCACCAAACCTGCACGTTGGCAGGCACCATCGATGCAGTCATAAGTGTGCGATGGACCAGTATGCGGTACCAATGCAGCGCTGCAGCCGCTCCAATCACACTTCCTAACCGCGTTTTAACGCGACCTAACGCGGGCGCCCTCGCGAAAATTTGCAGCACTAAATCAGCGGACATTTTGATACCAGCGGTGCAAGGTCGTAGGCGATACACCCAGCCAATAGACCCATCGAAACCAAGCCATTTTAAACACCGTTGACAACCATCCCTGTTGCTCCCACCGCCGGCCGGACGTCGTGAGCGTCAGCTGCAGAATCTCAGGCTGAGCCAGCCGTTTGAGTCGCCGGCACAGCGCAATATCTTCCATTAACAATTGTTCGGGAAACCCTCCGCAGGATCGAAACAAACTGTTTCGCACAAACAAACCCTGATCACCCGTTGCAATTGACGTCCATTTCGATCGACGGTTCATTAGCCAGGCGGTCAACAAGAGACCCGGGTGACGTCCGGCGATAAGGACTCGAAACCATCCCCACGGCGCTTGGCAACCAACCAAGCTCTGAATAAAGGTTTGTGCTGAAATCGCGGGTAATACCGAGTCGGCGTGCAAAAACAACAACCAATCGCCTCTCGCCACCTTAGCTGCGGCATTCATTTGGGCTGAACGGCCAATCGCGCCTTCTAAAATGAGATCCGTCAAAGGATCAGCAATAGCCCTGCTATCGTCAGAGCTCCCGCCATCACTGACAATGACCTCGACGCCCGCGGCCCTGAGCGGTTGCAGTGACTCAAGCAGGCTCGGGAGCGCTTCTGCTTCATTCAATACTGGAATGATAATGCTTAAGGACTGACTCATTCGCTTTCGCTCAAAGCCTGCGCATCCGTCACGGCATTCAATCGCCAATCGTAATTTGAATAATCGATCGTCACCTTGCCCTCTGCCAGCCGCTTTTGTTGGTCTCCGCTGAGTCCTAGTGCTGCCGCGTAATGAAGCAAAAAACCAATCACATTCCTGGGTGACTGATTTTTTGGCGGTTTAAAGTCGCCGCCATACCAGTCGAAAAGTGGGGACACAAACAGCCGCTCTGACTCGCCATCATAATAGTTGCGATTCCGATCATTCAGAAAACGGATTGTTTGATCCTCGAGTTGAGTGCCCAATCGGGGTGCCAAGAAAGGTTCTCCACGTAGCGCGGGACAACCCACCGAGGCGCAATTCACCGCAAAATGAATCCGAGGGTCCATGAGCACCGAGTCGCCTCGAATTAAACGATGTTCAATATCATCGAGACTCCTTCGTTTACCCAAGAGATCAAAAAACCGGTGTTTGAACGGCGTATTGAGTACGCGGCCGAAATCCCAGACCGAAGCAATCCCTGGATAGCGCGTCATGATCTTTGCAACCATAAAGCTGTTGTAGGCGTTCAGCAGAAAAGCCAGCTGCTCGGATCGAGAAAATTCTTTGAATTGCTCGACACTGACTGCGCTCAAGGCTTTCAAATAATTCTCGAAGGCGTGTTTATCGTCTAGGAAAACTTGGTAATCCAGCTTTGATACGCTCCCGCTTTGATCCGTGTGCACAGCTCGGAGCAGCAATTTGGCCCAATCTGCATGGGTATGATCAAATAGAGCGGCCTCTGGAGGGTAAGCCCTACCGGCTTGACTTGGGACGGCCCACAGAAACAGCCCCCACAACAGGCACAGTAAACCTAATCTTTGAAGCACCATCAACATCCTATAGATCACGCTTACCAGCGGCGTTTGTTTTGCCTTTTCGGGCTGAAAAGCCCAGCCGACGATCAGTCCACGTGAGCAGCGCAACGAATTAACTAACTGGTATACATTGCTCCATGTGCTCAGCGTTCCTGACGATCTGTAGCATTGTCCACAGCAATCATCCCAGATGCTCCCCATAATCGGTCCATCAACTCACACAGCGTAAGTGCCCAGCCTACGAAGTTTACAAAAATTTGCTGGATAGCGCCTAGAAATCGACCCTGTGGTCAGCTTTGTCGTCATAGTCGCGACTGCATTCAAAACTCTGATTGCCAAACCGCTTGTACTAAATCAGGACCAATCACTTGATTGTCGTCCGGCACAACGTCCAACCGCCCGGTAAGTGCATTACACAGGTCAACGCACCGCTCGGGTGCGCGGTCCGGTTGATCGGACACCATGAATTCGATAAACGCGCTTACCTCGTATCGCAGGAGATCGGCACTGTTGTTTCGTACATTTAGATTTGGCTTCGCATCTTGGACACCTAATCCGTCCGCCTCGTGTGACGAAGCACGCTTTTTTACCTTGCCATGGACGCTGAGCCTGAGCGGAACAGCTAGCCAAGCAATAAATTAGGCTGTTTAATACGCTTACCTATTAACGGAACGCTAAATTCATGACAGACACGCTCGCCACCATAAAAACGCCTGAAGCGCCACGGGTGCTCATTGATATAGAAAATCATGTGGCACACGTGAGGCTCAATCGCGCTGAGAAAATGAACGCTCTCGA
>JAFMIA010000051.1 GCA_017854255.1 Pseudomonadales bacterium | reverse complement strand
GGTGAAATCACAGAAAAAGGCTATGTTAATCAGGGTTTGGTTCAAAGACTTCGAGCTGACAATGTCGCGTTGCTGTTTGGCGAGTATCATCCGAGTGTGATGGACGTTTAACCGATTGAAGGGTCACTGACGGGCAAGTTATCTTGCGCGATTGCGCTGCAAATCCTGCGCTGACTGCCTAGCGCTCAGGGCATTTTAACAAAACGAAGTGCCTTCGGATTTTCTCAATGACGCGCGGTCAGGACGTCAGAAGTGGATCCTACCCAGCGCTATGAGCGGTGACCTTTTCTGGCTGGGGCCCCTGAACTTGGGCCCTATGGGTCACGATGCTGATTAAGGCCGTCAGGCGACGCACCTTGAGCTTTGTGGGTTCAAAGCGCGTGTCGCTGAGGTCGTGCTGATCCTCCAGTTCGGGACTTCCTAAAAGCGCTCGGAAGTGGGTTAACCATCGCGCAGCCTCGACTTTACCGCGCATCAAGCTGGGCTAGCCGGGCATTGCGGCGCTCTATCCGTTCGCGCAGTCGCTGATGGCGCTGGGGTGTTAAGGGATAGTTCCAAATGAGTTTCATCGCAAGGCCATAAAATAAAATAGGTCCGCCGCAGTAGACAATCCGAAGACTGAGCACGCCAATGTCGGTGCTGCCCGTAATGCCACCAGAGGGATCGAAACCCAATAAGCCCACAACGTTGAGCGAGATACCGGTCCCCAAGGCAATCGCCAGCTTTTCGGTTAATCCCAGAACCGCAAAATAAGTACCGGCGCGCTTACTGCCACTGCGAGCGGTGTCGACATCGACAACGTCCGCAAGCATCGCCACCGGTAAGAACTGTAGGCCGCCGAAGCAGAAACCTTTAATAATGAATAATAGGAAAAAGGGCAGGTAATCGCCGTTTTCTAAAAAGAAGTTAATGCCGCTAACAATGGCAACGGTTACGAGGGTGCACAAAAATGCCCGATGCTTGCCGATTTGACGACCCAGCCACAGCCAAAACGGGATCGCGCCAAGGCCCGCAATAAAATAAAAGAAGTAGGCCGCGCCAATGGTTGGGATGCCGATGATGTCGCGAATGAAAAAGAGCGACACGGCATTTCGAAAGGACTCACCAAAAATAACGAGCAGCGCAATCATGAGCACGCGGCGCATGGGGCCGTTCCGCCACACGATCTTTGCGCCCTCAAGAAGGGGTACCGTTGATTTCTCGTGGCGTTCAGGTTCTTTCACGAAGGTCACAACGAAAAACACGCAGATCGGTAAGATGCCGATCACGACAAAGGCAAGACCTGCAAGCACTGGCCCGGTCAAGGCGGCTCGGTCCGCGGGGGTGGCGTTCATAATCTCGCCCGTGAACGCACTGGTTGCATCATGCCAAAGTGCGCCAAAGACTTGGCTGACCGAGCCGCCGCGATCGGCCATCACTTCAATGATCATCGGGACCGCGGCCGCGACCATGAGCCCGGCCAATACGAATAATTCCCGCGCCGCCGTGACCCGGCTGCGCTGGTGATAGTCCGGCGACAGCTCAGCGCCCCAGGCCCTGTGCGGTAGCGCAATGATGGTGCTGCCCAAGAAGAACAAGGTCAGCCAAAACAAGAAATACAGCATGCCGATCCCTTCCGGCGGGATGAAGAGCTTATAGACGCCAAGCATCATGAGCGGCGCGCCGACCACAACCCAAGGCTTGCGACGACCAAAACGGGTTTGCCAGCGATCAGACAACTCGCCCATAAGGGGGTCCGTAATGACATCGGTGAATCGCGCTAGCATTAAGATGGTTCCAACAGCGGCGAGCGATAAGCCCAAGCCCCCAGAATAGTGCGCGGGAATCCAGATCGAGAGCGGGTAGCCTATAACTGCGAGCGGCAGACCAATACAACCGTGAAAATAAATGGTGCGTTTATTGAGTACGCTTGCTGAGGTTGCTGTCGAGGTCATCTGGACGTTCCCGGTTGTCACGCTGGTCGCCACGCGCCGGCGTTATTATTATTGTGCTGCCAAAACCCGCCTGCGGTTAGGGCGATCGATGACAGACCTGGAGCGGTGTGCCCTCAGCCTGTCTGATTAGTTATAAACCATCGCGGCCGAATGGCCTAACCCATTAAGGGGTCTCGGTGACTGCGGTTTATGCGCCCGTGGGCTTGGAACGGTGATTTGGTTTGCGCGGAGCATGCAGGAAAGATCACTTGGCGCGTCCTATCTGGCGGGGTATTGGTTTGAAGCCGGTTTTTGGAATTGGGATTTGGCGCCCTGCGGAATCGCCAGCCGAGCACAGACAGTCCTCTATAGAAAGTGTTGAGCACCCTCGGCAACCGCCCTCGGCAACCGCCCTCGGCGACCGCCCTCAGGAATCGCAGTCTTAGAAAATCTTGCCGGGGTTAAGAATACCCCTGGGATCCATGGCGGCCTTGATCGTGCGCATCAATTGGATCTCAGCTTCGTCGCGCACAAAGTGCAGGTAAGGTTTCTTTTCAAGGCCGACGCCGTGTTCTGCCGAAACCGAGCCTTGGATCGCTTTAAGGGGCTCATAGACCGCCGCCTCAACACCTTCGCGCTGCGCTCGGCTGTCGCCGCCCACGGCGATCGCAAAGTGCAGGTTACCGTCACCCACGTGTCCCAATACAAAGTTTTTAGGCGCGTCAAAACGCGCTGCGAGTCCTGCATTCACCGCGTCCACATAACGCGCCATCTCGGACAGTCTGAGGCTCACATCGAACAAAAAGACCGGCGAGAATTGAAAGGTCTGGGCAACATCATCCCGAAGCCCCCAGAGCTGATCGGTTTGTTGGCTCGACTGCGACACCACCGCGTCCACAATGAGTTCGGCCTCAAGGGCCTGCTCAAGAATGGCTTCGAGTTGTTCTTGGGCAGCACCCATCGCTTCAACCAAGACATAGTAGGCGGCGTCGTCTTGAAGGGGGCGTTGGTTTGGCGCTGGTGGTTGGGTTACCAGTTGGTAAAAGTTCTGCCACATCACTTCAAAGGCCGAGAGGTTGCCCGCAAGGCCGCGGTCGAGCTGCTTTAAGAACGCAACCAGGGCGTCAAAGGAATTGATCGCGACCAGCGCCGTGGGTGCGGTAGTGACTTCTTCTCGGCAGCGCAGTACGGCACGCGTAATGATGCCGAGGGTGCCCTCGGTCCCCAAGAACCATTGCTTTAAATCATAGCCGGCATTGTTCTTGATCATTCGGTTCATGCTGCTGATGACGGTGCCATCTGCCATCACGGCTTCGAGCCCCAGCACCATGTCACGGGCCATGCCATAGCGAATCACGCGATTGCCGCCAGCATTGGTCGACAGGTTGCCGCCAAGGGTGCAGGAGCCGCGACTGCCTAAATCAAGCGGGAACATCAAGCCCTCACTGGCTGCGGCCTCCTGAACGCTTTGGAGCATGACACCCGCTTGAACGACCATCGTGCGCTCGCTGGCTGAGATTTCTTCGATGACGTTAAGGCGTTCCGTTGACAGCACGATATCCAGAGGTTGGGTTAGCGCGCCCTCAACCAGACCGGTCAAGCCCCCATGCGGCACGACGCTTTGATGATGTTCATGGCAGATCCGGAGTGCGCAGCTGACTTCCTCAGTCGTTTTGGGGCGAACCAGGACTTGCGCTTGAATCTGATCAGACCGCCAGATCCCTGCGCTGCGCTCGGTGACGGCGCCGCCGAGTATCACAGTGCCCTTTGGGAGTGCCGCCATGAGGGCTTGCACGACCGGGCGTTGCGCTTGGTTTAGTGCTTTGTCCGCTGACGCTGTTGAGGTTGTCATAGGATCAAGCCGCTCGTTCAAAAATCGCAGCAATACCTTGGCCGCCGCCGATGCACATCGTCTCAAGGGCATATCGGCCCTGGCGACGGTGTAATTCGCTCAACATATCCGCAAGGATGCGACCGCCCGTTGCGCCGATAGGGTGACCCAGTGAAATGCCCGAGCCATTGACGTTCAATCGGTCATCATCGTGCCAATGCCAGCCTTTGAGCACCGCCAAGACCTGACACGCAAAGGCTTCGTTCAGTTCAACCAAATCCATATCATCAAAACCCAGGCCCGTCCGCTTGAACAGTTTTTCAACGGCCGGCACCGGGCCAATGCCCATGGTCGCCGGATGACAGCCGGCGGCGGCCCAGCCGACCAAGTAGGCGCTGGGGGTGAGGCCGAGGGCTTCCAATTGATCCTCAGCAACGACCAGACAGGCTGCGGCGGCATCATTTTGTTGGGAGGCATTGCCCGCGGTGACGACGCCGCCATTAATGGGTTTGAGCTGGCTCAAGGATTCAAGCGTTGTGTTGGGGCGGACGCCTTCGTCGGTTGCAAAGTTTAAGAACGCGCCCTTGCCTTGGGGCACTGTAATACCCACCAGATGGTCTTTAAATTTCTCAGCCTCCCAAGCCGCAGCGGCGCGTTGTTGCGAGCGCAGCGCATAGGCATCGGCTTCAGTACGGGAGATTTGATACTCGGTTGCCAAATTTTCGGCGGTCTCGATCATGCCTGAAATCGCCCCAAAGCGGGCTTCGGGTTGTGATCGCACGCGCCCACGTTCCAAGCGGTCGTGGAGGGTCACGCTGCCGCCTTTTTGGCCTTGTCGCATGGCGGTGGTGTAGAACTCGACATTACTCATACTTTCAGCACCACCAGCGATCACCACATCGGCCACGCCGGTTTGGACCATCATCGCCGCATTGGCAATGGCCTGAACCCCACTCCCACAACGCCGATCGACCTGGGTGCCGGAGACGGAAAGCGGCAAGTCAGCGGCGAGGGCGGCCCAACGCCCAATGCAGGGCGCCTCACCCGAGGGATAACCCTGGGCAAAAACCACTTCGTCGACGCGCTCGGGGTCGAGACCGGTCCGGGTCATAAGATCGCGAATGACCAGCGCCCCCAAATCCTCTGCGCCAAAAGCGCTTAAGGCGCCGAGATAGCGACCAACGCCGGTTCGGATGGGGGAAACAATGGCTGCGCGTCGCATAGGGATTCCTTAATTTGGTTTGTTTGAAATATTATGGGGCTGCAATAACCCGAACCACACCTTCTCGCCGCGGATCAGCCGCGCCGATCAGGCCGGCCGGCGTGACCTCGATAACATGTAATCCTGAGTTCTCGCCCTCGCGGCGCTTAACCGGATATCCGAAGGCTTCTAAAGTGCTGGCGACTTCCGAACCCAGCGCGCGTCCGATTTCAACCCGAACGGTTTCGCCCCGAGCAATGATGTTGGGGTAATTAACCGCCTCTTGCGGCGTTAAGCCCCAATCCAGAATGCCGAGCAGGCTTTTGGCAACATAGGCCGGAATTGAATTGCCGCCTGGCGAGCCGGTAACCAGCCGGAGTTCGCCATCGGCCTCAAAGACCATGGTCGGTGACATTGAGGATCTGGGCCGTCGGTTGGGCGCCACTGCGTTGGCGAGGCGTCGACCGTCAGCGGGCACTTCTTTAGCAAAGTCTGTCATTTCATTGTTCAAAAGGAAGCCCTTAGCCCAGCGCTGAGTCCCAAAAGGGCCCTCGACCGTTGCAGTCATTGCAACCGCATTGCCTTCAAAGTCGATAATGGACAGGTGCGTTGTGCCGGCCATTTCATCCGTCGTATCGGGTGCCCATTGCACGCCTGAAATACTTGCGTCATAGGCGGTCAGGTCGCCGTGGGTCGGTTTCTCAGAGGGCTCAAATCGATCAAGTGCCCGAGCCTTGAGGTACCCAGGGCTCAGCAGCGTATCAAGCGGGATATTGATCTCATCAGGATCGCCGAAAAAGTGATCGCGATCGGCATAGGCCAAACGCTGGGCATCCACGAAGCTTTGAAGGCGGGTTTCAAGGTTGGCATTGTCTGGATTCAGCCGATCGTAGAGCCCCATGACCATAATTTGCGCCGCGCCCGAGGAGGGCGGCGCGGTGGTGCAGATTTTGAAGACGCGATAGGGGCCGCAGATGACGGGCCGCTCTTTGACCTGGTAGTTTTTAAGGTCATCGAGGCTCAGGCTGCCCGGGTTCGGCGCCCGCGCTGCACCGGCAACAATCGCCTCAGCGATATCGCCGGTGTAAAAGGCGTCGGGTCCGCCTTCTGCAATGGCGGTAAGCGTTGCAGCGTATTCTGGGTTCTTCAGGCGTGCGCCCGCTTTGAGGGCTTCGCCGTTCGGGTAAAAGTACGCCGCTGAACCCACGTTCACCGCAAGGCGGCTTCGTTTGGCCATCATCGGGAGGTAATTGGCGAGCCGAGGTGAGACGATAAAGCCGTCGCTTGCGAGTTTAAGAGCCGGTTGAAAGAGCGTTGCCCATGGCAGGCGGCCCGCGCGCTGGTGGGCGGCGTAGTAGAGCGCGACCGTGCCGGGGGTGCCGACCGCTTTACCGCTTTGCCAAGCATCCAGATAACCCATGACGCCGTCCTCGGTCATAAAGAGATCGGGCGTCGCGCTTGCAGGGGCACTTTCGCGGCCGTCTAAGAACGTGGTCTGATTCTGGGCGCGGTCAAAATGCAGAAAAAAAGCGCCGCCACCGAGGCCCGAACTCTGCGGCTCAACCAATCCCAGCACCAGGTGGGTTGCAATCGCGGCGTCCACCGCGTTGCCGCCAAGCTCGAGCATTTTGATGCCAGCGTCGACGGCGAGCGGGTTCGCGGCGCTCACCATCGCGCCGTGCGGCCAAGGGGTTACCCGCGCCTCAAGGCTTGCTTGCGCGTCGACTGACTGGGCGTCCGCGCTGCAGCCGCTGATCCAAAGCAATAGGACAAACGTCGCAAGGGTCGTGATCTGCTGCCACGGTTTTGACAAAAAAAGGTCCTGGCTCACGGGTGGTCCGCCGGCTATGAAGAGAGATCGATCATACCTGAGAACCAAAGGTTGGGTCACCCGTTGGGTCGGCCGTTGGGTGATTCAGGTGTCATGCTGTTGGTGTCGTGATAGCCTCACGACAGCCAATTGAAACGGAGCGCTAGAACGATGAATGAGCAAATTTTAATTAAGACCTTGCCAAGCGGGAAACTTTCGGCGGATCACTACGAGCGGGTGGCAAGCCCCATGCCTGAGATTCAGGCCGGCGAGGTGCTGGTTAAAACCAATGCGTTCGCGATTACGGCCGGCACCCGGGCCGGACTCCAAGGCAGTGCCAGTTATGCGGGGGCGCCGACCACGGGTATCGTCATGGGCGGCACCGGTGTTGGCACCATTGTGGCGACCAACTCAGACGCGGTGCAGGTCGGAGATCAGGTCCTCACCAGCACAGGCTGGCAACAATACTCGGTCCAGAAACCTGCGAACCTCGAGCTGATTCCAGCCGGGCATGACCCGTTGCATTATCTTGGGCCAATGGGGGTCAATGGTCTGACAGCCTACTTTGGCTTGCTCTCGGTGGGTGAGGCGCGATCAGAACAAACGGTCATGGTGTCGGCTGCGGCAGGCTCGGTTGGGCATTTGGTCGGGCAGATGGCAAAGATTCAAGGCTGTACGGTGGTGGGCGTGGCCGGGAGCGATCAGAAAAACGATACCTTGGTTTCGAAGCTTGGGTTCGATGCCGCGGTGAATTACAAGAACGGGGATTATCGAGCGGCCTTAAAAGAGGCAACGCCGGACGGCGTTGACGTCTACTTTGATAATACCGGCGGGTTCATCTTAGGCTCGGCACTCTTTCGCATGAATGTTGGTGGCCGCATAGCCTGTTGTGGGGTGGTATCCCAGTACGATACGAGTTCGCCAGAGCCTGGCCCCAAAGGGATCCCGGGTCTGTTGGTTAACAAGCGGATCACGATGCGCGGCTTCTTGGTGTTCGATTTTGCGGATCAATATGCCGAGGCACGAAGCGAGATTCACGGCTGGCTGCAATCGGGCGCCTTGATCAGCCTAACCGATCAAGTTTCGGGTCTGGCGGCGGCGCCGGATGCCTTTGTCGATCTTCTGGCGGGCGGCAACATCGGAACCCGCGTGGTGGTGCTGGACTAGCCAATGGCAGTCAGAGCGCCATCGGCACAGTGCGCCCCGTTTAAGGCCGAGCCAAACTCAGCCTTAAACGATTGGCGTACAGACAGGATCTAAACCAGAGCCCAGCTGCGCGGCCATGCGCGTGACCCTATTTCGGCTTTGCGCCGCCCCCGACCCGGAGGATTTCTCCGCTGACCCAGCTGGCAGCGTCTGAGGCTAAATAAACACAGGCTGAGCCAATATCCTGAGGCGTTCCGAGCCGGCCGAGGGGGATGTTCCATTCTTCTAAGAGTTCGTCCAACTGATCTTCAGATTTTTTGAGCGCTTTGAGCATCACTTCGGTCGGGATGGCGCCCGGCATCACGCCGTTCACGCGAATGCGCGGCGCGAGTTCTGCCGACAGGGTCCAGGTGAGGGAGTTCACGCCTGCCTTGGCCGCGCCATAGTGGCCGCTGCCAGGAACAGGACCTGTGCCTGCACCGGAGGAGATGTTAATGATGCTGCCGTCATCGATGTGTCGTGCCGCGGTCATGCAGCCGTCATAGACCGACGTAAGGTTTACGGCGATGGTGCGATGCCATTCGTCCCGAGGCAGGGTCGTCATGGGCTGGCGCATGGTCGAGCCACCTGCGTTATTCACCCAAATTGTGAGCTTGCCAAACGCTGCTTTGGTTGCAACGGCCAGTGCTTCAAGCGCATCGGGGTCGGTCACATCCGTTGTGACGGCGATCGCCTCGCCCCCGGCTTGAATAATGCGGTCAGCGACCGCTTCAATTTCATTCGTTCGTCGCGCTGCGAGGGCGACCTTCGCGCCGGCACGCGCAAAATCCATTGCAATGCCTTCGCCAATACCGCGACCTGCGCCGGTGATCACGGCAACGTGGTTTTTGAGCGAAAATCGCTCTAATACATCCTGCATTCCGAACTCCCTTGGGTTGGGTTACTATCAAATCATTAAACCACATTTAGAGGGGAATCCATGGCCATTTCACTACAACATGCGGGTGAGTTTACGGTTGCGTTGGCGAACCAACTTCTGGCGGAGGCGCTGGGCGATGCGATCACCGCCGTGCAGGTGACCCCGCTAGGAGAGGGCGTCGGGTTGATGTCCTCGATTGGGCGCGCCGCTTTGACCTTAGCCTCGGGGAAGAGCACGTCTGTTGTGGTGAAGGTGATCGCTCAGACTGAAAATGTCAGTATTTCAAAGCAACTCAATTTTTATGCCAACGAGATTGATTTCTATCGGTACCTGTCGCCCTTGTGTCCGATTCGTAGCCCGAAGTGTTATTTCGCAGACATCGATCCCGAGACGCAGGACTTTCTGTTGATCTTAGAGGACCTTGGCGCTGCGGCGGCGGGTGATCAGCTCAAAGGCTGTGATGAGGCCTTGATGTTGCAGGGCTTTGAAAAAGCGGCCCAACTACACGGCCGGTTTTGGGGTAAGACGGATCAATATCCTTGGTTGCGTTATCAAAATGTGCCCGAGGTGAATCAATTTCGTCAGGACGTGGTGTTTCGTCCGGGAGTCGCGCCAACCCTGGCCGCCTTTCCAGAATACTTTACCGGTGATCTCGCAGACGTCGTGACCCAGATTGGCGAAAATTTTGTGTCAATCTTTGAGCGCGCAATGACAGGTACTCAGACCGTCATTCATGGTGACTATCGTATTGATAACATGCTGCTGCCGGAGGTCGATGGCGAGATTGAGATCGTGGCCGTGGATTGGCAGAACACCACGGGGGGGCGGGGGCCTCATGATATCGCGTACTTTAGCTCACAGAGTTGTGGTCCAGAAATGCGGGGCGCAACGGAAATGGCCGCCCTGCGGCGCTACCATGAGATTTTATTGGATGAAGGGGTCAAGGATTACAGCTTTGATCAGTGCCTTGAGGATTTCCGGGTCAACCTGATGATTACCATGATTACGCCGATCGCAATCATTGGCACGATGGATTCGGGCAATGAGCGTGGGGTTGAGCTTGGCCGAGTGATTCTAGAGCGTGGGCTCAGTTCATTGACTGCGATGGACTGCGGGAGTCTGTTGAAAGAACTGAAACTGGGCTGACGCCAGGGCCTCGCGTTAGACGCGCGCAGTGGCCGGTGCACCCGGACCGGGAGAAAGGCGCGGCGAGCGCTTGATCACTTTAGGGCAATAGGGCCCTGCTCGCGCAAAAGGGACCTTGATGAGGCAGGCGTTTGCCCGGTAAGACCAAAGATTAAAAAGGACAGCTGCACGCGAACAGGCAATACCGTCTAACGACTGCCATCAACCGAAGCGCGTCGATAGAATAGCGTTCGCAATAAGATGCCCTAAAAGTAAAAATTTGTCCTTAAGAAGGAGTGATTCCGTGAGTCGATCGAGAAACAGTGTCTTTGGCCTGGTCATACTATTGAGTCTTGCTGGCTGTGCAGACCAAGAGGCGCCGGCGGTTGCACAGCAGGCCGCGCCGGTCGTTGAAGTTGATTTTGAAACGCAATTACAACTACAACTCTTACAAGCAAAGCCCGGAGACATTATCGAAATCCCAGCCGGAACCTATTCGTTGTATCGCGGGTTGTCGTTGTCGGTCGATGGGGTAACCATTCGAGGCGCTGGAATGGACAAAACGATTCTGAGCTTCAAGGAGCAGGTTTCAGGGGCCGAGGGCCTTTTGGTGACGGCCAATGATTTTACGATTGAGGATTTGGCGATCGAAGATGCCAAGGGCGACGCACTCAAAATCAATGAGGCTAAAAACGTCATCATTCGTCGGGTCCGCACTGAGTGGACGAATGGGCCCGATACGGCCAATGGCGCCTACGGCATTTATCCTGTGCAGACTGAGAACACGCTGATTGACGAGGTTGTGGCCATCGGCGCCTCGGACGCGGGGATCTATGTGGGGCAGTCCAAGAACGTCGTCGTTCGAAACAGTCGCGCGGAATATAACGTGGCGGGGATCGAAATCGAGAACACGTTAGATGCCGATGTCTTCGACAATGTTGCGATTAATAATACGGGGGGTATTTTGGTTTTTAATATGCCGAACCTCTCCCAGGAAGGCGCGCGCACGCGGATCTTTCGGAACCTCGTCCACAACAACAATACTGAGAATTTCGCGGCACCCGGCGGCGCGGTTGCCGGCGTGCCCGCGGGCTCCGGTATTGTGATCAACGCGAACGACGAAGTAGAGATCTTCGAAAATGATCTGGCAGGCAATGATACCGCGCACATCATTATCTCCTCGGTGTTCTCAACCAACTACGCGAGCCGAGAGACGGCCTCAGCCTTTGACCCGTATCCTGAAACCCTCTATATCCATGATAATCGCTACGAAGGCGGTGGCGCGTCTCCGGATACGCTCGAGCTTAAAGCTTTAAAACTCGCGATGTTCGGATTAACTGGGGCTTTTCCAAATGTGATTTGGGATGGTTTCTTAAATCCAGAGAAAGCCGTTGATGGCAAGTTGCCACCGGCGCTCAATTTTTGCATTGCGGGCGAGCCCGGCACACAGCTACTGAATGTGGATGGCCCAGGAGGCTATGCCAATCCCGCGATTGAGCAGAGCCAATTTCAATGTCGGCACGAGCCCTTGCCGCCCGTACAATTATCCATCTAATTCTATGTTTGGGTGGATTTGATGAGGCAGTCTAAGCACACAAGTTATCGATGGCGGTTGTCGATTCTGCTGGCTGAGCGCGGGCTGCTTGCGCTGTACCGCGCGATGGCGTTCATTGCTGGGTTGCCAAATCGCACATCGAAGGCGGGCGCGCGCGCTTGCCGCGCAGGCTTTGGGGTGTCTCGCACAACCCTTTTAATGGTGGTCATTGCCTTGAGCGCTGGTTGCGCGGACCAGCCCACGTTGAACAGTCAGTATTTTGCAGTCGACAACCCCAAAAAGCTCTCGCAATGGTCAGTGATCCAAGCTCATGATCAGGCATTGACCTTGGCAGGTGACGCCCAGGTCTATCAACTTGCCAGTCCCTTGTTCAGTGATTATGCCGGTAAGCTGCGCACGCTGAGCTTGCCGAAGGGCGCGCAGGTGAGCCTTGATGCGGACACGGAACGGTTCGTCTACCCCGTCGGCACGATCATTACCAAAACATTTTATTATCGTCGGGCGGCGGGGAGTCAGCGCTCAGAGTTCCGCCTGGTCAAAGCCAATCAGGGCGCCGAATTCGGTGTCAATGACTTCAGCTTGTCGACATTAACCCTCTTAGAAACCAGAGTCTTAGTCAAACGAGCGGGCGGCTGGGCCGCATTGCCCTATGTTTGGGACGCAGATCAACAAGATGCCACGCTAAGCCCAGCGGGGGCGTTGATTCGCGCGTCGCTGCAGGACGCGGATCGCTCGCAGGCGCCGCAAACCTTTGCTTATTTAGTCCCCAACCAAAATCAATGCGCGGGGTGTCATGTCTTGGATCAAGCAACCAAAGCCATGTTGCCGATTGGTCCCCATCCGCGCCATTTGGCGACAGGCCGTCAAGGCGATCAACTGGCTGACTGGGTTGCCTCTGGCGCGCTGAGCGACGAGGGCCTGCAACGGGCAAAGGGTCTCGGGGCCAATGTGGATTGGCGCGATGGCCATCAGCCGCTCAATCAGCGAGCTCGGTCTTATTTGGATATCAATTGTGGCCATTGTCACAGCCCAACCGGCCCTGCCGATACCTCGGGTATGTTTTTGAATGCCGCAACCCAAGATCCAATCCGATGGGGGGTTTGCAAGGCGCCGATCGCCGCGGGTCAAGGCACCGGTGGGGCGCAATACGGGATTGTGCCGGGTAATCCAGATGCCTCGATCTTGAGTTACCGATTAGGGAGCGTGGATCCGGGCGCGATGATGCCGGAGTTGGGCCGAAGCCTGGTCCATTCTGAGGGTCTTGCGCTGATTCGATCGTGGATTGCCGAGATGCCGGGGCAGTGCAATGCAGCCCAGCAAACGGTGGTTCATTCGGATGGCCATAATCCGAGATTGCTTGATGAGAATCCTGCGTTTACACTGGCCAGCGGTTTAGATTGAGGGCGCTCAACGAAACGATTTTTCGTACTGTTTGAGCGAACTTTAAACTTAGATCAGCGTAGGAGATTTAGGGGCGGTTTGCGCCTTTAAGCATTTTTAAGGCGTAAACGCTTTAAGCGTTTTTAAGGCACAAACGCTTTAAGCGTTTTTAAGGCACAAACGCTTTAACTAAATTCCAGCAAGACTGAACCAAAACGTTTTGTCCTGACAACATCATAATCAGACGGCGCGAACCCGCGTCACGCACCCTAGGAGCACAAACCATGATTACCATTTTAGACGGCGGTATGGGTGGGGAAATACAAAAAAGACTGGCCGGTGCGGCCAAAGGGCTGTGGAGTGCCACAGCATTGGTCGACTCGCCTGATCTGGTGGTTGCACTGCATCAAGAGTATATCGAGGCCGGCGCCAGAATGATTATTACCAATACTTACTCAACCGTGCCGAGCTATTTGGCCAAAGGTAATTTAGAAGCGGAGTTCGAACGCTATACCGCCTTGGGCGGGGAATTGGCGCGCAAGGCCGTGACCCAAAGCGGCGAGTCCGTTCAGGTGGCAGGCTCTTTGCCACCGCTGTCTGAAAGTTATCGCCCTGACCTCGTTCCAGGGGCCGTAATCGCCGAGCCAATTTACGCGAAGTTAGTCCGCGCCCTTGAGCCCTATGTCGACCTGTTTCTGTGTGAAACGATGTCCTCTGCAGACGAGGCCTATCACGCCGCAAGCCAAGCCAAGGCCGAGGGAAACGGCAAGCCGGTCTATATTGCGTGGACCCTGAACGAAGCGCCCGGCACTGGACTGCGGAGCGGGGAAACCCTTTTGGCGGCCTTTGAGCGTCTTGCAGACTTGGATATCGACGGCTACCTTCTTAACTGCACCACGCCTGAAGCTGCGAATGCGGCCATTACCGAGCTCAAACAGCTCACCGATCGACCGATAGGGTGCTATGTTAACCGGATTAAGGAAGTGCCCAAGGGCTGGACGCTGGACAACGAAGGGCCAACGATCCGGCGAACCGATTTAACCCAGGACTATTTCGTTGAACTGTCAATGCAAGCGATCGACGCCGGTGCGACCATCGTCGGCGGCTGTTGCGGCATTGGTCCGGAGGACATCCGGGCCTTCTCAAACGCATTGTCCGCGAAGGTCTAACCAAAACCGGTGTTCAAAACCGGACCGCTGTTTCAACTGGAGTCATTATGTCTAAGCCCCCGTTCGAGTTTGATACCCTAGCGCTGCATGCTGGTCAAAGGCCGGATGCCGAAACGGGCGCTCGCGCGACCCCGATTTATCAGTCCGCCTCCTTTGTGTTTGAAAGTGCCGAAGCGGCCGCGGGATTGTTCAACTTAGAGCGTACTGGACACGTTTATTCACGGCTTTCGAACCCCACCAATGCGGTGCTCGAAGAACGGATTGCGGTATTGGACCAAGGCGTCGGAGCCGTTGCTGTGGCCAGTGGCCAGGCCGCGATGCATCTCGCGGTTGCCACATTGATGGGCGCGGGTGACCATATTGTAGCCTCTCGCAGTTTGTACGGCGGCACCCACAATTTGCTGAGCTATACCTTGCCAAGATTTGGCATCAAAACGACGTTTGTTGATCCCAGAGACCCGGCAGCTTTTGCGGCGGCCATTCAGGACAACACCAAGTTGGTCTTCGGTGAGGTGGTGGGCAATCCGGGTATGGAAGTCTTGGACATTCCGGCGATCGCGGAAGTTGCCCACGCCGCAGGCATTCCGGTGATGATCGATGCCACGTTCACAACGCCCTACCTGTGTCGTCCAATTGAGTTGGGTGCGGATCTGGTCATGCATTCGGCGACAAAGTTTTTGTCGGGTCATGGCATTGTGATAGGCGGCTTGCTGGTCGACGGCGGCGTTTTTGATTGGGCCGCCAGCGGACGTTTCCCAACGCTTGCCGAGCCGTTCGATGGCTTTCATCACCTCAACTTTGCGGAAGAGTTTGGCCCGGCGGCCTTTATCGCGCGGGCGCGCCGCGAAGGCCTGCGAGATTTTGGCGCGTGCATGGCGCCCACCACGGCCTTTCATATCCTGCAAGGGATCGAAACCTTATCACTGCGCATGGCGCGGCATATGGAAAATGCAGAACAGATTGCCAAATTCCTATCAGAGCAAGCGGGTGTGCTGTCTGTCCTACACCCGTGTTTGCCGAGCCACCCGGATTATGAATTGGCCAAGAAGTTGCTGCCGAGAGGCGCCGGCGCGGTGATGAGCTTCGAGATTGCCGGCGGAAGAGAAGCGGGCGTTCGGTTCATCGAAGGCTTAAAAATATTTTCGCATTTGGCCAACGTGGGCGACGCCAAATCCCTTGTGATTCATCCCGCCAGCACAACCCATCACCGGATGGATGCTGAGGCTTTGGTTGCCGCGGGCATTTCCGAGGGCATGATTCGATTGTCCATTGGGCTCGAGGATGCCGCGGACCTGATCAAGGATTTAAAGGCCGGGCTGCGCTCAGCCGCCAAAGGAGGCCGTTAAGATGAAGACGCAATTGGGCGGCGCGACGGCATTTTATGGGGTGGGAAATGGTGAACACGCACCAGAGCAGCCCAGCGTTGTTTTTATTCATGGCTCAGGGATGGACCATACGGTTTGGCTCATGCCCGCGCGGCATTTCGCCCGTCACGGCTACAATGTGGTCGCTTTAGATTTACCCGGTCATGGCGGCTCTGAGGGTCCTGCGTTAACCACTATAGACGCGATGTCCGATTGGGTGAGCGCGCTATTAGAGCAGCTTGGTATTGGCGAGGCTGCGATAGTTGGCCATAGCATGGGTTCCTTGGTGGCCTTGGATTTTGCGGCCCGCTATCCGAGCCATACCCGCTCGCTTGCGCTGCTGGGCACCTCAACGCCCATGCCGGTCAGCGATGTCCTGTTGGATGCTGCCAAAAACGATGATCGCGCAGCGATGGTGATGGCGAACACGTGGAGTCATAGCGCCCCTGGACTCATGGGGGGGCACAAAAGCCCGGGTATGACCTTGTATTTTGGCGGTTTACGGTTGCTGCAACGAACGCCAGAAGGGGTTTATTTTGCGGACCTTGCCGCCTGCAATGCCTTCGAGGCTGGACCCGTTCGAGCCGAAGCAGTGGCGTGTCCGACGCTGGTGGTGCTCGGCAATGAAGACAAGATGACCGGGCCCAAACAGTCCCGGGCCGTTGCGAGTTCGATTCAAGGGGCGCGGGTCGTTGAGCTGGATTGCGGTCACGCGATGCTGAGCGAGCAATCCAACGCGGTGCTTGCGGCGCTTAAATCAATCGTTTAGCGACGGCTGGCGCCCGCTCGCGGCGCAGGCCCTAAAAGGATTACTTTACGGCTTGCAGCGTGCAGTACAGGGTGCAGGGCGAGTTCGATCGCAGGTGGTTCGCAGTTCAGCTTTGATCACACTGGTAATTAAGTTCTGCTCGGGTAAAAGTGCTCGGATCCCCAAAGCGATGATCGCGTTAAACGCACGCCCACAGTCATCGTAGGTCTTTGAAATCCGCTATTCAGCCCGCAGCTCGCCGCTAAAACGGCTTGCACTTTGAGCCGTGCTGGCGGCGTGGACCGCTCGCAAGGTTTTGATGATTGCCGCAAACAAAATGCCATAAACGACGAGCAAGGGCAGGCTCGCGATCACCGATGCCGTTTGCAGCGCTTTAAGCCCCCCAAGATACAGCAGCGAAGCGGGTAAAATCCCCAATGCAACGGCCCAAAAGACCCGGTGCCAGCGAGCTGGGTGCTCACCGGGTTCGAGCTTAACGGTGGCGCCAGCGGCCAAGGTGTAAGAGGCGGAATCATAGGTTGTGGCCGTAAAAATAATCCCGATGATGGCAAGGAAGGCCAACCAAAATCCCCCTGCGGGCAACCGCTCGATGAGGCTTGCCAGTGCGGCCGATGGGCTTGCATTCAAGGTCTCATTCACCACGCCATGCAGGCCGCTCAGCTCCGTATTGAGTGCGTAGTTTCCGAGAATTAAGAAGAATAAAGCGCAGCCAGCGCTGCCCCAAAACAGCATGCCGATAATCAATTCTCGAAGGGTGCGTCCCTCGGAGATTTTACAGACGAACATCCCGACAAAGGGCCCGAGCGCCAGCCACCAGGCCCAATAAAAAACCGTCCAAGATTCAACGAAATTACCTTTCTCAAATGGATCGGTCCACGTCAGCATCGTGACGAAGTTTTGCGCAAGATGGCCTAGCGAGGCGACGCTCATCTCAAGGATAAAGCGGGTTGGGCCCGCGACCAGCACGTAAGCGATGAGCAATAGCGCTAAAACGCTGTTGATGTTGCTGAGAGTCTTGATACCGCCGTCTAGGCCGCGATAGACCGATCCTGCGATCACCAGGGTCATCACGGTAATAATGGTGAGCTGCGTAATGAAATTATCGGGAATCGACATGAGCCGGGTGAGGGCAGATGCGGCAACCGAGGTGCCGAAACCGAGCCCGGTCGCGGCGGAGCTGATCAAGCCAACGATGAATAACAAATCAATGATGCGGCCGCCAAGGCCATTGGATTGCTTACCGATGATCGGCTCGCACGCGGCGCTGAGCCGCAGCGATGGGATTTTCTTCAAGTAATAGGTGCAACAGATGGCAACGGTTGGCAGACAATATAAGGCCCAACCGCCGGGGCCCCAATGGAACATGCCGTAGGTTTGGGCCCAGAGGGTTGCCGCATCGCTTTTTGCGAGCGCCCCAAAGGGCGGCGACGTATAGTAAAAAACCCATTCGGTTGCGCCCCAGTAAATCACTGAGCCGCCGATACCGCAGCAAAATAACATCGAGATCCAGCTAAATTGACTATAGCGTGCCTCTATCCGGCCGAGCCGAATATTGCCCCAAGGGCTAATTGCGATGTAGAGCAGTAAGACAATAATAGCGGTGGTGAGGGTAACGTACAGGACGCCAAATTGGGTGGTGAGTACTTTGAAAATGGCGTTGATGGCACTCTGACTGGCTTCCGGGAAGAGCACGACGGGCAGGACCACCAGGGCCAGCAGGGTGGCGCTCAGGCCAAAAATCAGCCAGTCAACTTCAGGTTGGTTGCTTTTATTCATGGTCAGGGTCCTTCCCTTGTCATCAGGCGCCAATGGTTCGGCCTGAATCGTTAAAACGAGCGTTTAATATAGCAAAGCTCAGAAAAAATTGCCGAGCCCTGCCCAGATGGGCCCTGGAGTGCGTCGTTTCCGGGTAAAGCGTGCCTGGGGTGTGACGCCCGCGCCTGCGCCGGTCTAGGGCGCGCAAGGTTGCTGAGGCGGGTTTTCGCTGGGTCTTGATCCAAGGGGCGATTGCCCCAGTTTGATGCGTGGCCTAACGCCGACGGTGTGACGCCGGCGGTGTCATTTTCTTTCCGCTTAGCCTGCAGGCGCGCCCGAAGGCAAGGCCTGCTCGCCGGCTTCAACCGCTGAGTCCAGTGGGTTAAATGTTCACCCAATGACGCGCGATCGGTATTTCAATCAGCGCCGGTTATATCGAGATACAGGGCGAGGGTCCCCAGCATAATGCCGGGCTGGTGCTCGAAGGTATTGTTCGGCGCATATCGGATGCCTGGCAAGCGCTCGAGCAAAATCGCCCAGGCCAGGTTTTGTTCGAGCCGAGAGATGCCCGCGCCGGGGCAGACTCTCGGGCCGGCTGAAAACACCAAATGACGGGTGAGCGCTTTGCGCGCCAGGTTGAGGTCAAAGGGACAGTCCCACTCGTCCGGGTCAACATTGCCGGCGCCAAAGCGAAGATGCAGCAATGAGCCTTTAGGCACTTTTACGCCTTGAAAGACCTCGTCATGGGCGGTTAACCGCGTGCTCAGGCCTTGCGTCGGAGACCGCAGGCGCATTGATTCCTCGACAAAGTTACGAATGAGCGTCGGGTTTGCTTGCAGGGTGTGCCAGAGTCCGGGGCGATCACAGATCAATTGGGCGGCCTCCTCGAGGGCGTATTGAGTGGTTTCGAGTCCGCCGATAATCATGGCGTAGACCACGCCATTGACTTCAAGGTCGGTGAGCGGGCGGTCCAGCGCCTCATAGTGCACTTGGGTGAGCCAGCTGATCATGTCGTCCTGAGGCTGCGCCCGTTTTGCTGCAACATGGCCTTGGACATACGCCTTAAAGGCCTCGAGTTTTTTGAATTGCGCCTCAGAGGCGGCCTGGCTCAACAGATTGCGATGACCCTTGCCGTAAACGAAGGCGGCGACCTGGGCGTTACCCCATTCGGCCAGCTGCGGGATATCGTCTTCTGGAAAACCGAGCATGTTGGCCATCACCATTTGCGGCAGGGGTCTTGCAAACTGTTGCACAAAATCAATGCTTGGGTCATCGATGAAACGATCGATGAGGCGATGGGCGCAGTCCTTGATCATATCGGTATGACGGCTGGCGCCGGGGCCGACCCAGGGGTCGGTGAGTTCCTGACGATGACTGCGATAGAGTTCGTGGCTCGGCCTCAGGGTGACCATCGAGGCCAGCATGGCATTGACCCCAGGGAGTGTTTTGCCCGCATTTTGGGCTTGTTCTATCTGGACAATGGCTTCATGAATGCGCGGCGGAAATCGCTCTGGGTCCTTGACCACCCGGGCGATGTCCTCGTATTTGGTTAAGATAAAGCCGTCCGCGTCAGGGGTAGGGCCTTCGCCTTCCAAGCGGACCACGGGCATTGCGTCGTGTAATAAGGGGTAGGCCTCATACCAGTGTTCTTGGGCGCCGCCGCTAAACAGATCAACCTCGTGGGCGTGGCGAGGGCAGGCAAGCGCGCTGAGTTCGTGATTGGGCCCCCTGGCAGATGAGGCCGGTTCGTTCCCGGGTTTCTTTCCTGACATTTTTGCTCCTGTTTCACGCAACGCGATGACCTCGTGTGATGATCCTATCGCTATCGGTTATGACAGGTCCAGTCGCGTGCTGGTTCGCGCGATCAAGACTCTTTTGATATTCCGATGGATTTTGATGCGGAATTGGAGAGCCTTGCGATCCGGCTCTCGGATGATCCCGAGGCCAAAGCTTTGATTGAAGGCCACGCTGATGATTCGGGCGCAAGAGGGTATAACAATACCTTGTCGCTTGAGCGGGCCGAGGCGATTAAGCGGCGATTGGTGCAGCAGTACGCGGTCAACCCTGACCAAATCGAACTCATCGGTTTTGGTGAAGACCGTCCCGCCGAAGATGCACCAGAAGAGCAGCCCAAAAATCGGCGTGCGGTTATTCTGGTCGAATAATTACGGGATAACGCAAGTGAGCGCGCCTTGCGCAACGCCGTGGCGATAAAGGCCGTGGCGATAAAGGCCGTGGCGATAAAGGCCGTGGCGATAAAGTGCCGTGGCGATAAAGTGCCGTGGCGATAACGTGCCGTGGCGATAAATTTAAGTCGTCCGTAGGCGAGCGGCGATCTTTGCAGGCCGAATCGATCGCATCCCAAGCTGATAATGCCCCCTTTTTTGTGCACCCAACCCTTGTTAAGAGCGCCTGGGGACCCGCATTTTTGCGGTGCGAGTCTCTTAGAAAACCGTTACAGTTCAGAAGAACAACCGGATAAGCGTAAAGGAGCGGGTATGAAAACGTGGATGATTCGCATTGCAGCGGCCTTGCCGGGCTTTTTGTTATTGATGAACGCGGTCGGGCTGGCGGTTGCGCCAGAAGGCGTCGTGACGTCCCTCGGCATGATCTATCTTGATGGGCTAGGGCGCAGTTCTCAGGTGGGTGATACCGGCGCTTTTTTTGCCTGCGGTGGTCTGTTTATTGTGTTTGGGGCATTCCGGGCGCGGCCGCAGTGGATTATGGCTGGGGCCTTTTTGTTTTTGGCCGCTGCGATGTATCGCGTATTGGCCGCGGCTCTGCATGGCGCAGAATTTGCGACCACCTTCATTACCGTTGAAGTGGTGTCGTTTCTTTGGCTGATGGTTGCCGCCAAATTGGTCGTGAGCACTGACACCGATTGAGGTTGGTTCGGTTGGCTGGGGCGCAGGATTAACTGCCATCAACGTCGTGCTGATGGGTCCTTCGGCAGCGCTGATCGATCCAAGGCAGGCAATGCGCCAAGCCCCTGAAAATAGCATTAATCAGCGGGTTGAAAGACGCGGCCCAGAGCGCTGGGCCGGGGTCCGGCAGCACAACCGCTTGATCCTGACAACTTGGCACAGCGGTTTGATGGGCGTAGTCCGCCAAGCCTATGAGCATTAAGAATCAAAGATGAACCCCAATACAAAAGGAGTAACTGCTATGCCGAAAAGCTTGAAAATCGTTCTGATTCTGATCGGCCTGTATGCCGCATCGGTTGCCTTGTTTGAGTCGATGCTGGGGTACTTCCAGCCAGAAAATCAAGCAACCTTGGTTGTTACAACCTTTGATGCGGGTGATGTGGGCGCCGACCGTGTTTTGGTTCGGATAGAGCACGAGGGTGAACTCTTTGTTGCGGTGAATCACTGGCCACGGCAGTGGTATGGTCGGTTGCTCGATAATGATCAAGTTCGGGTTCGGTATGAGGCCGTTGATGCTCGCTACACCGCATCGAAAGTGCTGGATGCCGATGCGGCAGCGCTCGATGCCGCGCGCCCATTGGGCTTAGGGTTTCGTATATTGACCGGGTTTCCACCGCGTTATTTTGTCCGGCTGACGCCAAACGCCTAAGCGCGCTTTGGGTGACGTGGGCCGAGGAAGGCCGCGTCCGCAAGGCCCGTTGTGGGCGGTCCAAGGCCAAGTGCGCCTCACCTTGGGTTCCCAAGGCGCAAGAACGGGGCTCGGTTTAAGAGAAGGCACCTTGGTTGTTGGGCCCGGGTTATCGCCATGACTGCGGTATAACGCGCCGGCGCCGCTCGATCCCGCTTCGCGATC
>JAFMIA010000050.1 GCA_017854255.1 Pseudomonadales bacterium | reverse complement strand
CACAAGCCGACAACCATGGGTTCGACAATTTTATTGAAGTCGAACTCTCGATCAGCGACATCTCCATGAGCGAGCGCGGCATGGTCATCACCTACGAGGGTTTGGCTGGGAAATATGGCCTTGTCCACGCAACCCATAATATGGTCAGTACCAATGACGCCAACTCAAAAGGCTATTTCACAGGCACCGTCCAAGCCATTGACGACACTGGGGCACTTCAAAAAAGCATGACGCTCGGCCTTTGGTCCAGGAACGGAACTGAGCTCAAGGTTTATGGCTTCGACGACGATTCCCCAACCCGAATCTTGCATATTTCAACCGTTGATCTGCGAGCGAAATCGTTCCAAGCCAAAGTTTGGGAACTCGATTAAAGACCAGAACCGCTCGATGTACGCTGAATAATTGACCGTGGCGAGGGCATAACATGACTTGGCGGCGGGGCAACTGAGCAAGCCCCGCTTTCTTTTAAAGCGGCGCTCTCAAGGCGCCCTCACAGGCGATTCTTTACCCAAAATCAGCATCCCAGCTGCTCCCGGAATACGCCCGCGAACTCACGAATTCGCTTGAGACGACCTAGGACGACCACAGCCGAACTTAAATACAGCGTTTAAGCAACCAGACCAATCCGGCGCCATAGCGCATCTAATTCAACCCTTGTAGGATTGATCGGTACTGTTTGCCTTGGAGCGCGCTCGTTGAAATACTCCGATTTTGATCTTGGCATGACAACCAAGATAACCCGCCGCGATTTACTACAGGACGCAGGCCTCATCAGTTTAGGGCTTGGGATCACGCCTTCAGCGGCGGCGGCCGCCACAACGCTCGGCGCTGATCACAAACCTTACCCGCCAACGCGAACCGGTCTGCGCGGGTCCCATCCAGGATCCTTCGAAGGCGCACATGCCTACACTCGAGATGGTCTGCCTCATCCAAAACCACAACCGTTAGATGAATCCTTTGATCTCGTGATTGTCGGCGCCGGGATTTCAGGCCTCGCTGCGGCCTACTACTATCAGAAACGTTTTGGACCAGACCGAAAAATTCTAATCCTGGACAATCACGATGACTTCGGTGGTCACGCTAAGCGTAATGAGTTTCACCAGGGCGGCCGCTTGCAGCTTGCGATCGGCGGCACCCATAATCTGGAATACTGGCAATTTAGCGAAACGGTTTCAGCGCTAATGCAGACACTCGGGGTCAATATCCCCAAGCTACGTCAGCAAACCGACTTCAACTATGGTCGAAATGGTGCAAAGGGCCAGGCGATTTGGTTCGATGCTGAAACCTATGGCGTCAACCAATTAGTCACGGGTTGTTCGCTAAAAGGACCACCCTCCACCTCACCGTTGCCTTATCTCGACCAATTTCCAATCAGCACAACGGCAAAAACCCAGTTACGAGCCTTTTATCAACGTCAGACCGATGTCTTAGCCGACTTATCCAGCGCTGAGCGAGGGGATTATTTACACACCACCGGCTATTTCGATTTTCTAGAATCAAAAGGTGGCCTTGGCACGGAGGCGCGGCAACTGTTCAAGACGGCTTGCCACGGCTCCTGGGGTCTTGAGACCGAGTGCCTATCGGTTGCCGAGGCCCTCGATGACGGACTGCCCGGATTGAATTTAATCGGCGAAGCCGCCGCGGAATCGGATTGGGACTATCCCGTCGGAATCTTTCCAGACGGCAATGCCAGCATCGCCAGGCTCTTGGTGCAACGGCTCATCCCGAGTATTGCGCCGGGCGTGACAGCCGACACGATCGCAACCACTGACTTTGATTATTCACAACTCGATCGCCCACAGAATGCGGTACAGATTCGCCTTCAAAGCACGGTTATTAATGTTGAGCATCAGGAAGGCGCCGTGCGTCTCACCTACCTGTTTGGTGGTAAAGCTTTTGCGCTGACGGCGAAACGATGCGTGATGGCCTGCTATCACTCGGTCATCCCCTATATTTGCCCAACGCTGCCCGCCGCTCAAAAAGCCGCCCAGCGCTACCAGGTCAAATACCCCTTACTCCTAACCAACGTGCTCATTCGTTCCCGCGCGCCTTTTACCCAGCTTGGCATCGATGGTGCCGCCTGCCCGGGTCGACTGCATTCAGCGCTCTTTCTCATGAACGGGGTCGAGACCGGTGGCTACGCCCAGGCCAGCGATGATCCGGGCCCAGTTCCTGTCACGTTTTGGGGCAGTCTATCGCCGCCAGATGGCATTGAAAACTTCTGGGATAAGCTCCGTGCTTCCCGAACAAGAATGCTCAACCTAACGCTCGAAGATTACGAACGCGAGGTTCGCAGCGTACTCCAAGACCTCTTGGGCCCTGCTGGGTTCAGCGCTAAACGGGACATCCTGGCCATCACTGTCAATCGGTGGCCACACGGTTATTCACACGAGTATCTGGATTTATGGGATGAAGATTGGCCGAGGGGCGAAGCGCCCCATGAAATTGCGCGCCAACGTTTTGGCAACATTACTTTTGCCAATGCCGATGCGGGCGCCAGTGCCTATACCCATACCGCAATCGAGGAAGCCGCCAGAGCCGTCGCGGAGTTTGACGCGCCGAGTCTCGATTAGTCAGAGCCCCGCTGCCCGGTTAAAACGGCTTTCAATGGCGCTTATTCGGGGCTTGTTAGCAGCCGATTACAGTCTTGGGCGGCGGCCTGTTGATGTCGTCGAGCCGTCGCGGAGGCATCACCCCGTGTTCGGTCCACTTTTTGATGAGCGACCTTCGGGTGATGCGCGGCAGCAAACTGACAAGCCACCATGCCCGTGTCGTTCAACGAACCTGCATCATCGGGCGACGAAACACCGCCGGGTAAGGCTGTACGGCAACCAAAAAGCGACAGCAAAACAATCGAGACGGCGAAGCGGATCGTTCTGCGTGAAAACCCACTCACGTCAGGCGCACCAACACCCAACAGGATAACGAGCACTGAACCGCGCTAATGCGGCAACTCATTGGCCAGCACGCCAAATCGGCCCGCAGCCTCTAGTTTGAGGCATAGTCAATCTCGCCGCCCATAAACTGCACGCTTTCATTTAGCGCGGCGCGGGTTGTCCGCGCAGTGTTGGCCGGGATCGTTGTATCCTCATAGCCAAAGCTCAATCCATACAGCACGGTCATATTGTCTTCAAGGCCAAAGGTTTCACGCACAAGATCGGGATAATGCCCCATTGTGCCCTGGGCGCAGGAGGCCAGCCCATGTGCGGTCATTGCGAGCATCAAGGTCTGAGTATACATACCGACGTCCGCCGCCGATTGTCCGCCAAAGATATCCTCCATGCAGAAAAACGCGACATGCGGCGCATCGAACAGTTCAAAATTACGCAAACTCGCACTGCCGCGGCCCGCCTTGTCTTCCCACTCGATGCCCATTGCCTCGTAAAGCACTCGCGCACAATCACGTCGGCGCTGCTTATAAGGCTCGCCAAGGCGGCCCTTGTCTTTATGATCCTGTCTGGAGGGCTCGCCTTCGCTGACGCGACGTAGAAATTCCGCTCGAAGAGAATCCCTTACCTCACCGGACGCCACGCATATTTTCCAAGGCTGTACATTTGTACCTGAGGGTGACCATTGCGCGAGGTCGAAGACCTTACGCATGAGGGCTTTTGGCACGGGCTTAGGCAGAAATCCGCGGACCGATCGACGACTCAAAACCGCTTCATCTAAACTCATCTCTGACATGCTTGGGTTACCTCTTTTTGAAGGCGATACTATATCGTAGCCTCGAGGGATTCCCAAAATAAGCAGCAGCATCTGGGCGATTAGACCACTCGACTCAAAGAAAGACTTAAAAGATTCGATCTGCAAAGTAAAACATTGAAATCAATGATCCCCCGCCCTCGGCGAGTATCACACCAACTCAAGACTGAGCTGAAAAACCACGCTATAGTGATTCTATATTTTCTGAAATGAATCACCCCGGAGCTGTTGAAATGAAACCCCTTGAAGGACTGGTTGTACTGGATCTTACCCATGTTTTAGCTGGCCCATACTGCACCTATCAACTCGGACTGCTTGGCGCAGAGATTATCAAAGTCGAAGCCCCAGCGGGCGACATGACACGATCCTGGGGCGGTACGCCAGAGCAGTTGTCTCATAGAATTGGGAGCGGGTTTGTACCTCAAAATGCCGGCAAACGCAGTATTTGTTTGAATCTCAAGACCTCAAAAGCCCAAGCCTGCGCTCAGAAGCTTGCTGCAACGGTCGATATTTTCGTTGAAAACTTTGAGGGCGGGACCATGGCCCAATTCGGCTTAGATTACCCAACGCTTGCCGCAGCTAATCCTGGTCTTATTTATCTATCGATTTCAGCCTTTGGAAGAAACGGACCCCATGCAAATCGACCCGGCTTTGATGATGTTGTCCAGGCAACCTCGGGCTACATGGCCAACAATATTCGCGGCGATGGCCCGATCAGAACCGGGGGTCCCGTGCTGGATTATGCAACCGGCATGCAAGCCGCCTCGGCGGTTTTGGCCGCGCTTTTGCTGAAAGCGCGGACCGGCGAAGGTCAATTTATTGACCTGGCCATGCAAGACGTTGCGATGCTACTGCTCAATCGTAATACCAGTATTGCCGCCTCGACGGGCGCGCCACCGGCACCCGCAGGTAACCGAGAAGCACCGTTACTCGGTCGATATGAGACTCAGGACGGTTACGTCATGCTGGCCGGTTATTTCCCCGATCATTGCCGAGGAATCTGTAAAGCCGTTGGCTTAAACGATTATGCAGCCCTCACAACCAAAGCGTTCATGACCGATATTCTGGCTATCGAGCAGGCGGTTGCGGCCCGGTTGCTGACCAAAACATCGGCGGAATGGGATGTCCTCTTCGCCCAAGCCAAAGCCGTCGCGGGCGGGGTTCAAAGTCTTGAGCAGACCTTAGCAAGTGGACAACCAACGGCTCGCGGCCTACTTCAACGGGTCGAAACCAAGGCTGGCCCACAACAGGTCACAACCGCAGGCTATCGCATCAATGACACCGTTTTTGGACCAACCGGTGACGTCCCCTTGCTCGGCCAACACTCAACTGAAGTACTCAAGGATTTCGATTACAGCGACGACGACATTGCCCAATTGATTACCGACGGCGCGGTGATTCAAGCGCCTGGGGCGTAGCGCGCAATGCACAACGATTTCAGTCAACCGCTGCCTTGCCGAACCCTCAAGCCCAGTCGAGGCATAAGATTCTGCAGCCGTTCTGAAGCCGGCACGACCTGGTTTACCTCTGATCAAAAGATGTCCAAATGATGGATATTTTAGGGCGCTCCGCGATCGCGATTGCGGGACTGATCCGGAATCGTGAGTTGTCCGCACTTGACGTTATGGCGCAAACCCTTCGGCAAGCCGAACGCGTTCAGCGCGCCTTGAACCCCTTTGTGACGATCGCTTGGGATCAAGCCATCGAGCAGGCAAAACGCTGCGATCAGCTATTGCTGAAAGGCTCGCCAGCTGATGCCGCCTATCTCTTCGGCGTGCCCTTTACCGCAAAGGATTTATTGAATACCTGTGATTTAAGAACAACCTATGGCTCGAGGGCCTTCGAGACATTTCAACCGCAAGCAGATGTCGTTGCGATCGATCGACTCCGCAAGGCCGGCGCTGTGCTGATCGGTAAAACAACCACGCCAGAATTTGCCTCCCAACTCCTCACCGACTCAGAACTCACTGGCATCACCCGCAATCCTTGGGACCCAACCCGCTCGCCAGGCGGCAGTAGTGGTGGCGCTGGCGTGGCAGTGGCGACTGGGGTCGGCGCCTTTGGGATCAGCACCGATGGCGGCGGTTCTGCACGTGTACCAGCTGCCGCCTGCGGCATTCTCGGTTTAAAAGTAACCTTGGGCGCAATTCCACACGAGACCTGGCCCTTTCACTTTGGCAATAATAGTTCAATCTCGATCAACAGCCGGCACGTCGAGGATCTCGTGCTAGGGTTTAATCTCATGAAGGGTGCAAGCACCCTGGACCCTTGGTCCCGCCGTCGGATTGCACCGCTGAGTCAGCCAGATCCATCGCGAGCAAAAGGCCCCAAAAAAAGAGCGCTTTTTATTCCAGCGTTAGGCGGCCAAGTAGCTGATCAAAACATCATGGCGGTCGTTCAGCCGTCTCTCAAAGCCCTACAGCAGGCTGGATACGAGATCTCAACCGCTGAAGATGATCCGGTTGCCTTCGATCGTGGCCTGTCGCTGGAACTGATGTCGGCGAATCTCGCCGCGCGCGTTCGAGCAATGCAGCCCGAACAACAAGCCAGCCTCAGCGCGCCCCTGAAAGCCTTACTGTCAAACGAGACCTTCAAATCTGATGGGGTGCGCCTTCAGGCTCAGGCGATCGAACGCTCGGCGCTATACGATCGCCTTGAACACACGTTAAACCAGTACAGTCTCATTCTAACGCCGACGCTGAATGCCCAAGCCCCGCTCGCGGATCCTAGCCGCGATCAGCGAGTCTGCATAAATGATGCATGGCTGCCGCTACCCGCTTGGTGGTCACACCTGTCAATTGCGAACCTGACGGGTCATCCTGCACTTTCGGTCCCGTGTGGCTGGGACGCAGACGGGTTGCCCGTTGGCCTACACGCCATCGCGGGGTGGGACCGCGAACAGGACCTAGTGGATCTTGCCGCAAGCGTTGCTTTGCACAATGACTGGACCGGCCATTATCCAAGCATTGCGTCATGAACGGCGGGTTTATTCGGTAACGTCATGGCACGCGCTTTTCATCAACCTAAGTCCGGCCGCACCTTCAGATCCACCCAGCGCTGCGGCGCCCGGGCCTGAAGCGGATAACATGTCCGCTGAACGCAGTAAGGCGACAGTCTTAAAGACGCACCTTGGCAGTTGTGACGCTCGGAGCCGTCGTCAGATCTCGCCATCGATGTAACGCTGAATCATGATGTGGTGCTGACGAATCCGCATGTCTTGATAATTGCCGAACTGCACCTGATTGTTACCCGAGCTCTTTAGCCCCTGCTGAACATAGGGAAGGTTGCCCATATCTTGGTCCGCGATCGCGCCGAGGCCGCCCAATTCTTCCGCATCACTCCAGCGTTCATCATCGGAGAGCACTCGCCGCGGCGCTGGCCGCGGCCGCTCGCCGTCTTTGGGGACCAGATCAAGCTGATAGATTTCCATTATGGCGCTATCAACATCCCGACCATTGGGCCGCCAGCGATAGACACGGGTTGGCTTCATCCCGCCCCAAACGGAAAAATTCGGAAAGACGTTATACAGTATTGAGTCGAGCATTTCGGCATCAGAATAGCGGCCATAATCATGCCCGTTTAATGCCTGCAAACTTTCCCGCACGTTTTCCGCCATAAACGCGCGGGCGGTCACCCCGGGCGGTAGGGGTTTAACATCACTATAAATTTTGTAACGGCGACTCGTCATATCATCCAGGATCCGCTGCTCGGACACGGTCTCTCGATCGAGCAAAGGGCTTGGTTCGGCGCTCGCACTGATTTGTCGGCTGACGTAATCCGAGAACAAATCGTATTGGGAGTTGACGTCGGTCACGTGGGTCATAATTTGCGGGTGCGTGGTTGGCGCATGTTGGGATTCCATAAACGCTTCTGCGACAACCTTCCAATTGCACGGCACAACTTTCGCAACATGATACGTAATCGCCCGATCTTCTAAGTGCCAATCTTTAAAGTGCCAATCTAATGGGCCGATCACGTCCATTAGCGGCGGCGCCGCCTCATCAAAACTTACAAACACAAATCCGCCCCAGGTATCGGCCTTTAACTCTGGCAGCTGCAGTGTTTCCGCATCTAAATGCTGATAATCCCAAGGAGTTGGGCAACTTTTGAAATCACCGTTCAACTGCCAACAAAACCCGTGAAACGGGCACTTTAATTCGGTCTTGTTACCCGCAGTGAGCGCAAGCTTACGCCCTCGATGCAGACATGCATTATAAAACGCTTGAATTCGATCCGGCGCTGAACGCACCAGCAAGACCGACTTATCGATAATCTCATAAACGAGATAGTCGCCGACTTCTGGAATCTCTTCGACTCGGCAGGCCATTTGCCAGGCTCGCATCCACATATGCTCAACTTCTTGGTCGAAGCGGTCAACGGACGTGTAGTGGCTTGCCGGCACCGGATCACTCCCCAGATATTGGGCTTGCTCTACCCGCAAACATTCTGGGACCGCTCGAGTATCTCGATCCAAGATATCTTGATAGGACTCACCCTCGAATCGAGCATGAATATCGAACGCTTTATCTGACTCTTTCAAAACAGGCTCCCGTTGTTCAACAAAGCACCGCAAGACAGAAAATTGCGCTGCAAAGTCGAATACTTTACTGGCTTTCTGGCCGCGACACGAGTCGTGAAGTTGATTCATCAGGTGAAGGGCTTATGCAAAACCAAAAAACCGATCAGCCTGCCAAACGATGTAACGTCGACAATCCAAAACCCACACTAGACTGCCCGTATGCGCTGCAAAGGGCGCTTGCGGCGTCGAAATCAACACGGACTCAAGCATGATCTTGCGCCGCGCCTTAATCCCACCCAACGGGCCGGAACCCTTCACGTAACGCAAGCACATTTGACAATAAAGATTGGCCGTGGAAGCTGCTTTAACAACGAGAGGATCTTTAAATCATGAACGCCCTGTTACGACCTTTGCCTGCTCTGACCGACCATAAAGCCCTGCGACTGGCGACGCTTGCGCTTTTGTACTGCGCCCAAGGCCTGCCAATCGGCCTCTTCCAGGTCGCAATACCCGCTTACATGGCGTCCCTTGGAATGACGGCGGCCGAAGTCGGTGGATTCATCGCGTTTGTTTTCTTGCCCTGGAGTTTCAAACTTGTGGCAGGCCCCATCATGGATCGCTTCACCTTCGCCCCCATGGGCAATCGCAGGCCTTGGGTTTTATTTGCGCAAAGCGGCTTGCTGTTAAGCTTTGCGCTCTTAGCGCTGCTGCACCCAGAACCTTCATCGCACTACTGGTACTTGGCGGGCTTAGGGTTTTTGAGCAATGTGTTCGGCGCCTTGCAAGACGTCGCAGTTGACGGCTTGGCGGTCGACATTTTAAAGGCGGATGAACGCGCGCAAGGCAATGCTTTTATGTATGGCGGCCAAATGGCGGGCATTAGTTTATCGGGCGCGCTCTCCAGCTGGGCTTTGGCCGATCAGGGCCTGACCCTTGCCGCGAGCTTGATGGCGCTGTGCGTGCTCTTGATCCTCCTAGTGCCCTTGTTGATTCGGGAACACCCGTGCGAACGCCTGCTGCCTTGGAGCACAGGTGTCGAAAGGCCTCAAGGTCCCCGGGCCGGGTCTAAGACCTGGCAGGCTATTGTTATCGGCCTCTTCCGAGCCATCGTCTTACCCATGAGCCTCTTATTGATTCTCATCGAAGCATGCAATCGCATTACCTCCGGTATCTTGATTGGCCTTGCACCCATGGTGACCATTCAAGAACTCGGTTGGACACAAATCACCTACGCCAATTGGATCGCTATAACAGGTGTCACAGCGGCAGTGCTGGGTGTTTTGTGTAGCCCTTGGATTGACCGAGTTGGCGCGCTGCGAATTCTAAAATGGCTTGTGATGTTCCGCATCGGATTGTTGGGATTAACCGCAGCGCTCGAGCCCTATTGGGGGATTCATCAGGTATTTGAAAGCTTTCTGATGATCAATGCTGTTGCGACCCAACTCGTTACCGTCACACTCATCGCCCTATTTATGCGACTCTGTTCTCCCCGGGTTGCCGCCTCACAATTTGCAGTCTATATGGCGCTCGCGAACATGACCTACTCGCTTGGGTCGGGTCTTATGGTGCCACTCAGCCATTGGACCCACCAGGCTGGCATCATGTTAGTTTGCGCCGCCCTGATCGCCCTCATGTGGCTGCTCATTCATTGGGTTGACTTTGAACGCCATGATCAGGATCTGAACAAGCTTAGTTGATTCCCCCGTGGAAGCGGCAACCATCATTGACGCACGCGCGTGCCGACATTCCATAAGACAACCAACAATAGACCACTTCTTGTTGAGCCTTTAAACTGCGGCTTTATCACGACGACCTGCGAGCCCTGCCTATGAACGCTTATGAAGCACTCGACGCGCATTACCAAAAAATCAATGACCTTCGACACATTGGGGCGATTACGGGGTGGGATGAGTCTGCAATGATGCCAGCCGGTGGCGGCGCGGCGCGAAGCCGGGCGATGGCGACCCTGAACGTGCTGGTTCACGACCTCACTGTCGACCCCCAAATAAGTGATTGGCTGGTAGCTTGTGAAAACCTTGAACTGTCCTCCATGCAAACGGCGAACGTCACCGTTATTCAACGCGAACACCGGCAAGCTGCGTGCCTCACCTCCGATTTCGTACGAGCGCAAACCGAAGCCGTGATGGCCTCAGAGCAACAATGGCGAATTTCTAGAGCGGAAAATGATTGGGCAACCATTCAACCGCACCTTGAACGCGTTGTCGGTCTAGCGCAAGAAGAAGCGGCAATGCGCGCCGATGCTGGCGGCCTGGGTCTTTATGACGCGATGCTTGAGCTTTACGAGCCTGGTGTCACCGCCAGCCAACTGGACACGTTATTTGAACCGCTGAAAACGAGTCTTCCGCTCCTTACTGATGAGATTATCGCGCACCAAGCTAAAACGCCCGGCATGCCCTTGGGAGACCATTTTGAGGTTGCGGCGCAACGAGAACTCGGATTGTCGGTTATGAAAACCTTGGGCTTTGATTTTAACCATGGCCGACTGGATACCTCGCATCACCCATTTTGTGGCGGCGTCCCGGAGGACGTTCGACTCACCACGCGCTACAGTGAAACTGATTTTTTGCAATCGCTTTTTGGCGTCATTCACGAAACCGGACACGCCATGTATGAGCAAGGCCGACCCAAGGACTGGCTCACCCAACCCGTGAGCCAAGCGTTGTCCATGGGGACCCACGAAAGCCAATCGCTGCTGATGGAAATGCAGGCGGGTCGATCGCCCGCATTTATGACCTTTATCGCACCCAAAATGCGGGCCGCATTTGGCCGCGCGGAAAGTGATCCCGCTTGGTCGGTTGATAACCTCTACCGGCAGGTCACAACGGTGCGCCGGGACTTCATTCGGGTCGACGCCGACGAAGTAACCTACCCATTGCATGTTATTTTGCGGTACGAGCTTGAAAAAGCGCTGATCGATGGCAGCTTGACCGTTGCCGACCTACCCGAGGCTTGGCATCAAAAAATGACGGACTACTTTGGCTTATCAACAGCCGGCAACTATAAAAATGGCGTCATGCAGGATGTGCATTGGCCTGCTGGCTTAATTGGTTATTTCCCAACCTACACCTTGGGCGCGCTTATGGCGGCGCAGTTATTTGAGGCCGCGAAGACGAGCCAACCCGAGACCTTGCAGCAAATCGAAACCGGTGATTTTAGCGGTCTTCTTAGCTGGCTCCGAGAGCACGTCCACAATCGGGGTAGCGCGGTCTCCGTTGACCAATTGATGACGGATGCAACCGGCTCGCCCCTGACCACAGATGCTTTTTTAACCCATTTGCACCATCGGTATTTAGGCTAATTTCACCCCATGCAAGGCTGCGCGCATTCGCTATCAGCGCCGCTAAGGTTGGATTGCCGAAACCCCATTAGATTGATTCGAGTCGATGGGGTTTACCCCCCAATCCGGTCAGGATAAGCTCTTAACAAAACTGAAACCGATATGACTGAAAGTAACCCAAGCCCCCCTAATCAATCTCAAACTGCACTGCCTTGGGACGTCATTATCCACAGCACCACAGGCATCGCCTGCCTCGTCATTGGCGCCTTCATGGTCATTACGGGCGCGGCATGGTCGACCCATACTTTTTCTGCACTGATGCTCTTGTCATTTGTCAGTGCACTGATCATTAGCGCGACAACCCATAGTTGGGTGCGTGGGCACTTCTTGGCAATGGCGCCCGTTATCGGCATTGCGCTGGGCTATCTTGGCTTTGAGTGGGGCTTTGCGCTTGCCTACGCCCTCATCTGGGCCGCGTTTTTACACTTTGTCTGGCGCGGTCTCCTCCAGAAATAAAATCTCTGAGGGCCTACGGTTACAACGACTCAGCACGGATTCCTTACCCCCGGGTCTCACAAAGAGAAAGACATTGGGTCGGTGCTTGACCAAACTCGAACTATCCTAGCTGGCCATCATCGAACCCATTAATGTGTAAAACCCCTAACCGACCTAATGGAATATCTTATGAAGATTCTCATTCTGGGCTTATTAGCCTCTTTATCGCTGACAAGTTACGCCGACCATCATGCGCCGCCGGAAAATGGCGTTGTTGAAATTTACGAATGCAACCTCAATGAAGGCGCAAGCGTTGCAAACGTTGTGCGTTACGGTCGTGATGACTTTAAGAAATTTGTCGACAAGAATAAAATTTCAGTCAACGCCTTCATCTGGGATCCCGTTGCCGTTGCCCCGCCCTATCACGAAGCGCAATTGCGGTGGATTAACTACTACCCGAGCTGGGCCGAGTTCAGCGAAATCTCTGCGGCCTGGACCGATCCAAAGAACGCGAAAAACCGAGCTGCGCTGGCCGCACTGACCACCTGCAAGAAACCTGTGTTTGCCACGTCAATGCCGATTGCGCAAATGCCGAGCGACAAACAGAAACCACTGATCGTTGGCATCTGCAACCTGAACGAGGGTGCAACCTCAGCTGATGTCCAAAAATACATCACCCCAGGACGAAACCAACATATCAACGATGTATTGGGTACCCAAAATGGTGCCATGATGTGGATGCCAGGGTTTGGGTTAAACCCAGATTTTGACTTCCTTCAAGTGATTGCAGGGTCTCAGGACGACATGATGACGTTGTTTGACGGCGTCCGGACAGGCAAAGTCCAAAAAGCACACGCAGCTTACAGCGACCAAGCACCGCCCATGTCCTGCACCTGGGATCTTTCGACCTCTTACTCTTTATTGAACTAACCGGGCCCAGGGCAAGCACGCGCTCGTGCTTGCCCACCGCTGGACTCGGCGGCTGTTACCCAATAAACGGTAACGAACCCGGTTAAGGCGCGGCCTCACCCGGGGCACTCAGGATAAACCCAGCTCGAAGCGGCGATCACTCAGCGGACCTCGACGGTTGCTTTTTCGGCCGCCAATACCCATCACCTAACCTTCGCACCCACTGAAAAAGCGTTTATGCTTACCCAGCACCTTGGTGATTGACGCCCGAATCTGGCGACTTGTAACCGCTACAACCATAGTATTCTCGATCAGTCCCGATATAACGGTTATTCGAGAACCTCAGCTATCGAGCTCACGATATGAAAAAATTACTCCTCATGCTCGGCGTGCTTATTTTGCTCGGCTCACTGTGGCTTGTATCCAAACCCTCGGTCGCAGAACTTGGCATTGCTTTCGCTGAACCCGCGAAAGCCGGCCAGAGTCTGACCGTCACCTGGTTTGGGGTAACCACGCTGCTCATCGACGATGGCGTGACCCAAATATTAATCGACGGCTACTTCTCGCGCCCGAGCTTGCTCGATATCGCGCTTGAGCGAGCGATCGAACCCGACCAAGCCGCAATCGAAGGCATGCTGGATCGGTTTGAGATCAATCGCGTCAAGGCGGTCATACCCGTGCATTCCCATTTCGATCATGCCCTGGACAGCGCTGAAGTTGCGAAACAGACCGGAGCGCAACTGATGGGTTCAGCTACCACCGCGCAAATCGCTGCGGGATCGCACCTACCGATTACCCAAATCAAGGTCATTGAAACCGAGACGATTTATCCGGTCGGCGCGTTTGAGGTGACCTTTTACCCGTCCCAGCATGCCCCGCTGGCGACTAACAGCGCGATCTCTGGCACGGTTGCCGCGCCGCTCACACTCCCCGCGCCGTACACCGCTTGGAAGCTTGGCCAGGCCTACACCCTCGTCATTGGGCACCCCAAAGGCCGAATGCTGATTCAGGGTAGTGCAGGCTTTGTGCCGGGTGCTTTGGCCGAGATCGAAGTGGACGCCGTTTTTCTGGGTACGGGCGGTCTACCCACATTACCGAGGGCCCACCAATTAGCCTATCTCGATGAAATGGTGACCCAACGTCAGCCTAAACGCGTCTACACCATCCATCACGACGACCTATTTGGTGACCTCGGCAACGTTGAGCAAAATGTCCTAATGCCGAACTTTGATCAAACCCAAGCCTTCGAGCTTGGCCAACAAGTCTTGCCCGCGCAGCTATTGCAAATGCAGTTTGGCGTACCAATCAATCTCTAAGGCGCTGTGCCAGGACGATCAAGCTTCAACGCAAGATCTGCCGTAACCGACAATCGCCGCCAGACGCTATCACCGAGGACTTTTCTCGCTGATCTAAAGACCTAAGCTGTCAAAAACTCACCGCGAGCAATGCCGGTCTCGTCGTACACGGGCTCTTCCAAATCAACCCGGAACTTTTTGATCGGTTTCACCATGGGCAATCGATCAAACTTTGCCAAGTGTTGCCCCATATCCCGATACCAGTGGCTCGCTAAGTGCGCCGCCAAAGTGTCCGATGACGTCCACTCTTCATAGACCATCACCCGACCTGGCGTCAGGTGATCTTCCGTCCAAGAGTAGGCAATGCAACCGACCTCGGCGAGCGCCCCTTCAACGAGCGGTCTCGCAGAGCGCAGAATTTCCGGCACATTCTCGTGGGGTTGGAAATCGATGAATCCTGAAATAATCACAGTCATAAGGGCCTCGCACGCAGCAGAACAGTTAGTTTGACGCCCAGCATATCATTGCGCCGCATGGGCAGCATCAACGCCGAACGGCAATCCTGTCAGATGCCCACACGTTCTTACGTACTGACCTGCCGCTGGCGACCAATGCAATACGATCTGAGGCTGTCTTTCTTTTGCACGGCGCTCTCGAGAACCGTGTTCTAACGTGGTGGAACGGTTTCTGAGGGGCGATGCTTTGAAGCGGCTGCTAGCGCGATGAGCGTGGCCGGTTATCCGATAAAGAAGGGGGCGACGACGATGGTAGAGGCGGCGACCAGCATGAATTCTAGTGATACGGAAGTTAATTTTACGATGCGTCTTTTGGACACGATATGCTCCTTTTGCAAGTTTTACCTGACGTCCTTTTGAGACTCACAGGCTATATGGTGGCAGCAGTGACTGTTTTCAAGCACAAAACTCAATTTTTTCTAAAGATTTCGTTTAAAGCTTAAAGTTTTCAATCAGTCCGCTTTCACCCTCACAAATACGCATCGAAAAACACTTTGGACCAGCCTTTTTTCAAATATTGCGCCCCGCGACAATGATCTTGAACGGCTTTGTCAAAGCCCATGGAAAATTAACGCTTGGCGAATACCACGAGCGCTTAGCACTATTTAGAATAAAGTTATTCTACAATTGAAAATTATAGAACCCCGAGCATCAGCCACTCAAGCCGAGCGATTCTCAGCCCTTCAATTACCCCACTCACAGATCCCTTCGGCCTCAATCCAAGCGTAATAATCGGCGAACTCGCGTCGGATGTCATGGTTGTTAAACCCAAACGCCTCGGCAGCATAAGACCAAGCGCCCTGTTTGTTCTTGGGATTGTCAGCCTCCCAACGCGCAACGTTGACATAAGTCTGTTCTGATGGCACCAACCCGCAGAAGGCATAAAGGCCGTCAATTACAGAGGGCAGCTCCGAGCGAACTTTAGCGTAGCTAATGTCATAAAACGGGGTCTCGGGATGCCCCTGCCGATATCGAAGACTGCGCATCATCTGTCCCGCCATCCGCCCAGGTCGACCACTCATATCCGTATCAACCGCTGAATACGCCCGCCGAAACAGCAGACCTAATCGACTCGCAGACGGCACCACTGACAGCGGATCTCGATGCATCATCGCGATGTGGATACCCGATTCTGAGAACGCATTCACTATTTCAGCCTCCAATCCCAAGTTGGCGACACACTTCAATAAGAACGGCTTGTTAGGGTCAGCCAGGCCTTGCCAAATCAGGTACTTCAAGGTATCTCGAAGATAACGGTATTGGCACCCTTGATCCTGAGTACTCAGCCAATCAACGTAGTCCGTTGCCGTGGCAAAACCCGCGAGCGTTGCGGCATACAAGCTTTGCATCAGAATGTAGGCCTCTTCCTCGGGCTCTAATGCTGACATGTCGTGACCGAACCGAACCTCCGGGCTCGCGTCGTTAAACCAGTCTGAATACTGCTGAACCTCAGCAATACGATTCACCGTACTTTCGTTCGGCACCCCCGTCTCGGAGGCAGAATTCATACACATCCAATAGGGTAGATAATTAAAATCGCCCGTTGCCGCCAGCGTCTTCTGCATTTTTGTTGAACCGGTTCGAGCTAATGCGTTGATGAGCAGTGGCGGGCGTAATTCGATGTCCAGAATGCCGGGATGCGCGGCGAGATCGCGCTGCATGCGGAGTCGATTCTTCAGAATCCGCAGCAGATAGTTTCGCTTCATGACCGCACCGGCTTCTGTGAAACGGGCTTGACGGTTATAAGAATCAATCAAAATGGATAAGGGCACCTCGGCCTCGAAATCGATCATGTCAATTCCGGTGCTTCTGCGCGCCTCCTTCAGCAGATCCTCTGCAGACCCGTGAATACTGGGCCAGGCGCTCATAAATCAAAAGCCGAGTGTTTCGCCGGACCCAGTCGAAACACCTCTTGGATACCGGGCGGCGCGTTGATCACGTCGCGAACACGATTGATCATCGACGTGGCGGAACCGACCGATCCAACTTCCCGGTCAACGTGAACCGTTGAACCGGGTTCACCATCCACAGTCCAGCGCATAAAGTCCATTTGATCCTTCTCTGACAAGCCCAATTCGATATGCGCGTGTGCGGAGACCCCCTGAGCAGTCGTGACCTCAACCAAAACGCGGAGACCCGCAGGTTCCCCAGCGGGAATATCTCGACCTAGGCCCGCGGCATACATCGGACGATCGAACAGCATGGCCTCCCGGCGTTCAACCACTTTTACAACCTCAAAACCGAGGGCCGCTGTCACCTGCCATGGCACCAGTTTGTAAAGCTCACCGATGGGCCCAGCCTGCTCGACCCGAGTGGCCTGAAACGCCTTATGACTCAAGCCAATTCCGGCCAGCTCTGCGTGTACTTTTCGCATTCCAAGGTTGGTTCGACTCGCGTGATGCAGCGCGCGGATGCCAATACAGGGTGCCGCGCACAGAATGCCTGACCAGATTCGAGACATATCCCAAATACCCGATGCGGTAAAGGTGACGTTTGCGTCCTCTGCCCACCTCTGAATTTTAGCGGCCAAAATTGGATCAGCGGCCGATGGAAAGTAAGACTCGGTCCCATGCGAGAGCACATTCAAGCCCGCCGTTAACAGGCGCTCGTAGCCTTCGATGTTGTGACTGAGACGGTCTGAGGTCGTGACAATCGCAATGTCTGCCTCGATCGCTTGATAATCGGCGATATCAGCGTTTTCAACGATAACGCCAAGATCCTTATCCAAGCCTGCTAACCGGCCGATATCCTGACCCACCTTTGACCCTGCTCGATTGAATGCTGCAACAACAGGCCAACCCTTCGCCTGCGCCATCCGAACGCAGTCGCAGCCATACCGTCCAGTGCCGTAAATAACGATTCTAGGCTTCACCATTTTTCTACCTTTAGGCCGAAGAAACCTCGGCTATCACGACTCAATTAGCGTTTCTTTCTGCAGAGAAGCGTTTTGGCCCGCGTCGCTTTCTGTATTCAGGCGATGTTTTCGATCATCAACCACCGTTGATCTGCAGGGACCGGGCCACGCTCGCAAACTGATGCAGCCGTCCACCGACTGTACCTTAGTTGGTCTTGGACCAGACGCGCCTACGGGGGTTGATGCGCCTACCATTGCTGCCGTCGGCGCAGAATGTTTTTTTCATCGCTGCCAGCCGTTTTAAGGTTGCTGACAAGGCTCATTCTGGCCTCACCGACCGCTAGCAGCTTGGCTACCCGACTAACGCCCACTGCGCCCTAGATCGCAAGTACCCCTCGGCATTTTGATTCGCGCAAAGACTTATCTTTGAACACTTTATCCTGCGAGGGCCCTGCGGGTGCGCACGGCGCTTGCGAGTTCGTGTAACAGCGTTTCGGTGTCTTCCCAAGCAATGCAGGGATCGGTGATGCTTTGGCCATATTTCAAGGTCGCCTTGTCCACAACATCTTGGCGACCTGCTTCGATATTAGACTCGATCATCAATCCAAAGATGGCTTGGTTACCTCGAGCAACTTGCGTTGCGATATCCGTGACGACATCAATCTGCCGGGCCGGAATCTTTCGACTGTTGGCGTGACTGGCATCGATCATGATGCGCGCCTGCAAACCCGCTTTGTGCAACATATCAGCCGCATCCTGAACGGAGAACATATCGTAGTTCGCGCGCTTGCCGCCTCTTAAGATAATATGACAGTCTTCATTGCCCTTGGTTTGGACAATGGCCGAGCGGCCTTGCTTGCTCACGGACAAAAAATGATGCGGATTAGAGGCCGACCGGATGGCATCCACAGCAACCTGTACGTCCCCATCAGTCGCATTTTTAAACCCGACGGGGCAGGACAAGCCAGAGGCCAGCTCTCGATGCGTTTGGCTTTCCGTTGTTCTCGCGCCAATCGCGCCCCAAGACACGAGGTCTGCTAAATATTGTGGGCTAATTAGATCCAGATACTCTGTTCCAGCCGCTAGGCCCATGTCGGCGAGCTCAGACAACAAACCTCTGGCGAGCTTCAATCCTTCGTTGATCTGGAAGGTGTTGTCCAGATACGGATCATTAATCAGGCCCTTCCAGCCCACGATGGTCCTAGGTTTTTCAAAGTAGACCCGCATCACGACGCAAATCTCAGACTGAACCGCATCGGCTGTCGCCTTGAGGCGCTTGGCGTAATCGAGTGCTGCTTTGGTGTCATGAATCGAACAGGGCCCGACCACCGCGAGCAACCGATCATCCGAACCACTCAATATATTATGGATGGCCGCTCGCGCATCATTGACAGTGCGCTGAGCTTGCTCAGAAGGTGGGATTTCACGAATCAGCGCATCGGGCTCCAGTAATTCTGTTATGGAATCGATTCGAAGATCATCTGTATTTACGGACATGATTTTGCCTAATGCTCAAGGAGTGGCTCGATTGAAGCCGCAGATAATACCATAGGTCCTGCGCCGAAATCATGGCGCAGTTGTCGCTTATCCTTGGATGGCATCAATTAAGCGACCTAACACCGTTTATTGATCTTCGACAGCGGCTTGCTCGAAGCCCCAACCCAACATTTCGATTGGCGCTTAAACCCATTCCTGCAGTCCATTGATTAATTCCAGGGATTACGTACGACTTAAGGCGCACGCTGTTTGCGCGACCTCAAAGGCATCACGTCAAAACCAATTTAAGGTCCTGCAGGGCCTCGCTGATGGGGACTCGAGGCCGA
The DNA here is from genome assembly GCA_017854255.1 of Pseudomonadales bacterium. Lineage (GTDB taxonomy): Bacteria > Pseudomonadota > Gammaproteobacteria > Pseudomonadales > Azotimanducaceae > UBA9926. Next base: position 2,335 of record JAFMIA010000050.1, on the reverse strand, counting down.
CATGAACACCGAGATTCTCGTAACCGATGTCGATACTCGCTCTACTTTTGAAACGGCGCGCGCATATCGCAACCTCACCAGTCGCTGACAAAAATCGTTTTGGACTCTTTTTTATGCTCGATAAGCAGGATCGGAACCAAACAACATAACATGCCGACGGCAGCCCAATCCTGCCAAACGGCTGCGCCCATCATCATGGCCGTGACGGCTGTCACGATCAGAAAATTAGTGAAAACCAAGAGCGGCGCAACCGACGATAAGGGCCTTTGATGCCTTAAATAATTAAAAATGAAGTAAGAAAGCGTTAAAAAGGTTGCCGATCGAATCGCCATAAACCGTAGCTGATTGCCGATTAACTCAATCTGCTCAAAGCCCCAAGGTAATGATAAGAAATAACCAAACGGCGCGATAGACGCTGACAGCGCAAGCCAAAACATCAGCACAATTAAAAACCCGCGAATCAGCGTCACAGTCGCTCCCAAAATATTTTTCTTATTTTTCTTCCCCCGAACTTAACCCTTCAGCGCGCTTAATCATAGCATTGCAACACGCAACAGAACCAAAGCAGCCCTTGGCGTCAATTTTTTAGCGCTTTGGTTTTGAACCGATCGCATTAATCGATCAAACGCATCTGCTAAAAAGGCACTCAGAGGGCGGCACTTGCGGCACCCAACTGCTGCGCGTCCAGACTTTCTTAAGATCACACCGGTCACAAAAGTGTTCATCATTCAGTGCCCGATCATTTTTTGAACCTTGATCAGGCCGATCAGGTCGTAAGGCAGGGCGATTACTCTTTGAGCGCATCGAAAGTCCAATAGGACCACGATAAGACTTTCGCCTTACCCTCTGTCCAAGTCGACACCTGTATTGGATAATAGTCCAATCCAAACCAGCACTGAGGGCAGCAACATGCGCGCAACGATCATAAAACTGCACTTATTTGTGGCGGCATTTTTTGCACCCATCTTATTAATGGTCGCAGTATCGGGCGGGCTCTATCTCATTGGCAGCAAAGGCACCACCGAGCGCATCACCCTCATGGTGCCGGAAACGGTTGTCTTCGATGAAGAGGCCGCCGATCTCGAGGCCGAAGTCTCGTCCCTGCTGAAACAATTGGGCCAATCTGCTGATTTCGAATATTTGAAAACCAGCGGCAAGACGCTTATCACTCGCCCCACCTCGCGCATCGGTTTTGAGATATCCCAAACTGAAACCGGGCTTTCGGTCGTCGAGGTCCGGCCGGACTGGATCAAAACCATCGTTGAACTGCACAAGGGGCACGGCCCAACGCTGTTCAAAACTTTTCAGAAGGTAATGGCTGTTGGGCTTTTGTTTATTGTCCTATCTGGGTTGTGGTTAGGCTTAACCGCCAAGGGACTCCGCAAAAGCACCCTCTTAACCAGTGCTGCAGGGCTCATCATCTTTGTGATTCTTGCCCTCAGTTAACTCTCGTTGCAAAAGCCTACCACCTCTGCGACTAAGACCCACACGCCATAGCATTCCGCACGCATCAAAAACTGATGGTGGTTTGAAACAACCCTAAAATGAGAGCAACGACTCTAGAGCCCCTGGCCTTAATAATCGCGCATAGTCGTCAAGATCATTTAGCTGCTCATTTTCGAACTTTTGAATCAGTCCGTCCGCTGGATACCCAGGAATCGCTTGAAACGCTCGATCGAGCTTTTCAAGCTGCTGCATTTCATAGCAAAGCTGATTTGCTTCTGCCTCAATAACCCTGAGTTCTGACTCGACTAACCTTTCAAACGCGCCTTCGATTACCTCAATCCGTGACTCAAGGGCCGGCGTTGGATTCTCATCAGAAAAAACGGACCAAATTTGAGCACCTGTCTCCTCGATTACAAAGTATACAGACGCTTTTAGCGAGGATGCCAACACATCACCGAACTCTAAATTCAAAGCGGCTGGGTCGAAGCTTTCTTCTGTTATCGAATGTCGAGCCTGATCGACAAGCGTTTCTAAAGGCCGCATAAAAACAAGATGATCCTCATCATCTAACTGAAGTAATGTTTCAGAAATCAGTTCCATTGAATGAATCGCCAGTGCCCCTGTTTTTTCTGAGACAGACTGGGCTAATAACAATACTTTTCGAACTCGATCTCCGAAGGACGCAGCCTGATACTGTTGGCTAACATTTAATTTCAAAGCGCCCCCGTTAACGGCTATTGTGTTGTGTTCAAATAGCGTTGTCGGCAGACCTTCACCCTGAAACATGACTTTTACGCCGCTTATTTGGATCTTGTAGGGACTGGAGAGCTGACACGCGTCAGCGTTTTCGGCGACAACTGAGTCGCTGAACAGCACTGCTATAAAAATC
>JAFMIA010000049.1 GCA_017854255.1 Pseudomonadales bacterium | reverse complement strand
CGCCTATCCCACTAGATCTTTGCAGTAAAGACCGGGCGCGCTTGCCTTGGCGCTTCTCTGCCTGATGGGGCGCCCATTCATGGCGCGCGCTAACAACTGTTTTTTTATACATACTGTATACATAACCAGTATAATTTGTTTTAATGGTGGTCCCTTTGAGTAACGCGTCGGGTGGGTTAACGGTTGGGGCCGATGGTCATCATTGCAACCTTGATCAAAGACGCACCAGAGGACTGCCGAAAAGACGGTGACAATAAGACGGTGAAAGTAAGGCGGTAGAAATAAGACGGTGAAAATAAGGCTGTAAAAATAAGGCGGTAAAAATAAGACGTTAAAAATAAAGCTGCTAAGAACAAAGACGATAAAAATTGAGATATCCAGGTGGTGTAGCAGGACGACAAAGCGCGAAGGACCGGGTGAGCGGCCACAAAGCGCGTTGAGCCCTGGCCGAGACGGTCAAAACCAAGCAGGGCAAAAGAAAGCAGGGCAAGCAGTAAAAGCACAGCAAGAACCGCGAAAAAAGTAACGACAAAATAAGTAACAACAAAATAAATAACAAAAAATAAAAAATAACGTCATAAAGGAAAATCCCTATGAGAATTAAACATATTAAGTCGTCAGATACCTGGTTGATCAGCAAAGGTCGAAAAATCCTCTATCGGGGTCGAACGAACCCGCTCAGTTCTAGTCGTATCTTGGCCGTTGCACTCAGGCGAGATGGTCTTAGACTCATGGGTTAGCGCTTGAGCGCTGTCGGATCTCCTAGGTCTTGTTGGCCTAAGTGTTTTTGGCAGGTAATCAGATTCCCAATCTGAGTATCTTATTAAGATCGTATTACTTAGGTTGACATAGCGCTGGGCGAAGATAAGCGAGCCCCTTGCGCGCTTCCAAACTCGCTGCGAAAGAGGCGCCTTGAGGCCCCATTTTTAGAACCATGAATGATTTTCGGCCGCTTATCCCGTGCCGCTTGTCCCTCAAAGGCGGCTCAATGGCAGCATCCGGCTTTGTCTTTGCTAGCGCCAAAATCCGACTCGCCTTATAATATTGGCCACGCCTAATCCTAAAGGACACTGCGGGCATATTGATGTTTGCAGTAAAGCATTAGCATTTGATGGTTCTGTAGGGTAACCCGACGCGCTAGCCCCGATTTAAGGAAAATATCATGCCCGCCAACGAGATGAGTCCAGGCGACTTCGTAGCTGAGATTACGGCTCAGAATTTTCAAGCCGATGTTGTTGAAAAGTCGCAACAAGTTCCGGTGATTATGGAGTTTTATGCCGAAGGCGCAGCGCCATCGGATGAACTCTCAAAGCTCTTGGGAACCTTAATTCCGAGCTATCAAGGTAAGTTATTTTGGGCGCGCGTGAACGTGCAAGCCAATCAGCAATTGGTGCAGCAGTTGGGCGTTCGGGGCCTGCCAACCCTCAAAGTTGTAAAAGCAGGGCAGTTGTTGGACAACCTGGAAGGCCCTCAGACCCAAGGGGCACTCAGCGCGTTGTTTGATCAGCTAACGATGAGTGAAGCAGATCAAATCAGAGCACAAATTGCTCAGTATTTGAGTGTTGGTGATCGCGAGCGCGCCATGGAGATGCTGCGAGAAATGATGGTCCAAGAGCCGTTAAACGTTGCGCTGAAAACAGAACTCTGTGACTTGATGATTCAAAGCAATCAAATACAAGAGGCGGAAGCCTTGCTGGGGACTTTGCCAAATGATGCCGAGGGCATCGAAAAAGCGAAGAGTCGACTGTTTTTTGTTCAAGAAGCGAGTCCGCTCGGCCCGATAGAAGACCTTGAAGCTTTGGCGAGTGCCCATCCGGATGACCAATCCCATTTGTATCACTTCGCCTGTGCGCTTGTGGCTACTGATCAAATTGAAGCGGGATTGGAGGTGCTTTTAGACATGTTACGGCGCGACAAATCTTGGTCTGAAGATAAGGCGCGGCAGACGATGATCCGGGTTTTCGAGTTGCTCGGGAAAGGCGATCCGATGGCCTCAACGTATCGGCGTAAAATGTTTACGCTGATGCATTAATGGGATCCTCGGTGCCGAGTCTGGGAATCTGGTTGTTTCAAGAGGCTTGGTTTAGTCTGTTACAGCAAAGTTGCTAACCAACTGGGTGAAAGCCTTAAATCTGTTGAGCATTGCGCTTGGAGATACCCTGAATCCGTCATGGAGTCGAGATGGCACTAAGCGAAATAATTCTGAGTTTAATCATAGGCTGCTTAATTATCGGCCAGATTTTTTGGATTCGTCGAGGGGATGCCCGTGAAACCGCCGGCAAGGCCGAGATCGATGATCTTCAGGCAGCCCTCTCGGCCCGCACGAGCCTAGATCAGACGGCTCGAAATGAACTCACGCAACTTGAAACCAGTTTAGTCGCCAAGGCCGAACTTGAGGCGGAGTTACGTCAGAGGCTGCAAGCCGCCGATCTCGCCGTCACGACACTTAACCAAGAAAAAATGGAACTCCGTGAGCAGTTGGCACAGGTTTCAACAGCGATGGCGCAACAAACCGCGCACCATCAGGATAAACTGGTTTTGCTGGATCAAACCAAAGAAAAACTGTCGGAAACGTTCAAATCCCTCGCTAGTGAAATTTTCGAGTCAAAGCAGCAGACCTTCAAGCATCAAAGTGAAGAGCAGCTCACCCATTTGTTAAAACCCCTTGGGGAGCGGTTGAAAGATTTTCAAACCCGGGTCGAAACCGCCTATAGCGAAGAGAGCAAAGAGCGGTTTTCGTTGCGCAACGAACTAAAAAATTTACGGGATCTCAATACCCGTCTCAGTTTAGAAGCAGTGAACTTGACCAATGCCCTCAAAGGCGAAAGTAAAACCCAAGGGACTTGGGGCGAAATTATTTTAGAGCGTGTGCTTGAAAAGTCCGGGCTCGTAAAAGGTCGTGAGTATGACGTTCAGCTATCGCTAAAGAGCGAAGAAGGGCGACGCTATCAACCCGATGTGGTCGTCCATTTGCCGGAAGGCAAAGATATCATTGTTGATTCAAAAGTCTCCCTGACAGCCTATGAGCGGTATTGTTCGGCTGTGGACGTCGAGCAACAGGCGCATCTAGTGGCGCACGTGCAATCGCTGCGTAATCACGTTAAGCAGTTGGGAGAAAAGGATTACCAAAATTTGGCCGGGATTCAATCGCTGGATTTCGTGTTGATGTTCGTTCCCATTGAAGCGGCTTTCTCGGTTGCGATGCAACAGGACGACGCGCTGTTTGGCGATGCGTTTGATCGTAACATTGTCATCGTGACGCCATCGACCTTGCTGGCAACGCTTCGAACCATTCAAAATATTTGGCGATACGAGCACCAAAGTAGTAACGCTCAGGAAATTGCTGCCAAGGCCGGCGGGCTGTTCGACAAGCTGGTGAGCTTTGTCACCGACCTTGAGCTTGTGGGGACGCGGCTGGCGTCAACGCAGAATGCGTTTGATGATGCGCATAAAAAGCTTTCGAGTGGTCGGGGTAATTTGATCAAGCGCGCCGAAGCGATGCGCCGTTTAGGCGCCAAAACCAGCAAATCGATGCCGAAGCATCTGGTTGAGGATCGTCCTCTGAGCGGTATCGGGCTGGTTGAATCAGATGATGATGACGATGACGTCATCATTAATTGACGTCCCAGGGGAACCATTCGATTTTCTGATAATGAGGCTGGGCGGCATGTGAGTGGGGTGCCTGTGCCGCCGTAATTGCAACCAATTGATACGAGGCGGTCCAATGCGAGGAACTAGCGAGTCTCTAGTCTTTAATAAGGCGGCCTCAATAAGCTGGCTTTAATAACGAGGCTTTACTTACAGGCTTTTATAACAGGCTTTCATAACAGGGTTTCATAACAGGCGTTAATAATAGGCTGTAATCGCTAAGCCTTTGGTCAATCGGCCGCGTTATTGGATAATCGATCGATGGTCGAGGCTGATATCAATTGCTGAACGCGTCCTGAATCCTCGGCCGAACCCCGTGCCGCTTGTGCGAAAAGGTGGCGATGACGCGAAGGCGCAAGCCTCTGAACAAACATTGGCGCAATCCGCTGGTTTGGGTAACAATTAATGACCCAGCGGGCATGGGCTGAAAAATTTGAGACTGTATGACGTAAACCGAATGCTAGGCTAGGCTAGGCTAGGCCTCGCGCCGCGAATTCGAATAAAACAAGAATCGTCCCGGAAGCGCAACGCAATTGCCGCGGCAAAGTCGTTCAAGCATTAGCAAAGAGGCAAGACCAATGAGCCAAAAAGATCAGCAACAACCAGACACCCAGCCCAGTGGCGCGCCGGTAGAAGACTTGGCGAGGAAAGCCGCAGACGAAATCGGACATCAAGCCTACTGGCGAGCGAATGTGCGAACGTTATTAAGTCTGTTATTGGTTTGGTTTCTCGTGTCGTTTGGCTGTGGCATTCTTTGGGTTGATGCCCTCAATGCGTACAGCTTCTTTGGTTGGAAACTGGGGTTTTGGTTTTCACAGCAAGGTTCGATTTATACGTTTGTGGTGCTCATTTTCGTTTATGTCTTTCAGATGAATGCGCTTGATCGGCGGTTTAACGTGGATGAGGATCGGTAATGTCAGCCCAAGTCCTCACCTATATTTTTGTAGGACTCACTTTTGGGTTGTATATCGCGATCGCTATTTGGAGTCGTTCAGGCTCAACCAAGGACTTTTATGTGGCAGGGGGGCATGTTCACCCACTCGCCAATGGTGCTGCAACTGCGGCGGATTGGATGTCGGCTGCGTCCTACTTGTCGATGGCTGGGATTATTGCCTTTGAAGGTGCCGATGGCGCCCGGTATCTGATGGGTTGGACCGGCGGATACGTGTTGCTCGCATTATGTCTTGCGCCCTACCTTCGTAAATTTGCGAAATTTACGGTCCCAGATTTTGTTGGCGATCGCTACTATTCTCAAACCGCCCGTTTGGTTGCAGTGCTCTGCGTGGTGTTCATTTCCTTTACCTATATCGCTGGGCAGATGCGCGGTGTTGGAATTGTGTTTTCACGGTTCCTTGAGGTCGACATTGACCTAGGTGTTGGGATTGGCATGGGGATTGTGTTTTTCTATGCTGTGCTGGGCGGCATGAAAGGCATTACCTATACTCAGGTTGCTCAATATTGCGTGTTGATTTTTGCCTACTTGGTGCCGGCGATCTACATCTCGCTGATGTTAACCAATGTCCCTCTGCCCATGCTGGGTTTCGGATCGACGGTAAACGATGGCTCGGGGATGTTCTTGCTTGAAAAATTGGATGGCTTAACACAAGAGCTGGGAATGGCGGCGTTCACGGAAGGCAAGAAGTCGACGGTGGATATGTTTTTTATTACGGCGGCGCTCATGGCCGGCACGGCCGGTTTGCCGCATGTTATTGTGCGGTTTTTCACCGTGCCCAGCGTTCGAGATGCTCGAATTTCGGCAGGTTATGCGCTGATTTTTATTGCCTTACTGTACACAACCGCCCCAGCGGTCGCTGCATTTGCTCGACTCAATATCATCGATGCATTGAACGAAACAGAGTATCAAGCGCTGCCAGAATGGTTTAGCAAGTGGGAGGATTCCGGTCTTTTAGCTTGGGTCGATAAAAATGAAGATGGGAAATTGCAGTATCGGGGTGGGGCCGCGCTCGAGCCGGCTAAACCAATTTTCTCAGGCGAGCGCGGCGCATCCGGTGAGCGACTCGTGTCGAACGAAGTCGGTGCGAGCACCAATGAGCTTTATATCGATAGAGATATCATTGTGCTGGCGCACCCTGAAATCGCGCAATTGCCAAATTGGGTTGTCGCATTGGTTGCGGCGGGCGGGTTGGCGGCGGCCCTGTCAACGGCGGCGGGCCTGTTGCTCGTGATTTCGTCGGCGATCTCTCATGACTTGCTTAAAAACACCTTGGCGAGGAATTTGACCGAAACCCAAGAGTTGCGATGGGCGCGAGTCTCTGCCGCGGTGGCCATTTTGATTGCGGGCTTGTTCGGAATCTATCCCCCTGGATTTGTCGCCGAGGTGGTTGCGTTCGCGTTTGGTCTGGCCGCGGCGAGTTTCTTCCCGGTGATTTTGTTAGGCATTTTCTCGACGCGTATGAATAAAGAGGCGGCAATATCAGGGATGCTGAGTGGGCTGATTCTAACCACGTCCTACATCGTCTATTTTAAGTTTATGGCGCCTGAACTAAATCATGCGGAACATTGGTGGTTTGGGATCTCCCCAGAAGGCATTGGCACCTTAGGGATGCTGCTCAATTTTGCCGTTGCGCTTGTCGTCATGCGGGTGACGCCACCGCCGCCTGAGGCCGTGGTTAATATGGTTCGTGGCATTCGAATTCCAAAACAGGCTACTTAAAATGAGTCAAGGCACAATGCTGGTAGATACCTACCGCTCGGAAGGGATCCGCCGGGTTAAACTCGTTTTCACCGACATTGACGGGGTCATGCGGGGCAAATACCTCAGCCTGGATAAATTTTCAGGCGTCGCTGAGGGCGTATCAGGATTCTGTGATTGCGTGCTGGGTTGGGATGTTAATGACCAGCTCTATGACAATGCGGAATTTACGGGTTGGCATACGGCCTTTCCAGATGCGTTGTATCGGATCGATTTAAATACCGAGCGCCGGCTCAAGGAGGAAGGCGATATCCCGTTGTTTCTCGCGGAATTCGTCTCGGAGGATGATCGACCCCATCCAATCTGCCCGCGCAGCCGCCTGCAAAGTGTGATTGCAAAAGCGGATACCTTGGGCTTTCAGTCGCACATGGCCTTTGAGTACGAGTTTTTTGTTTTTAAAGAAACGGCGCAGTCCGCGGCGGACAAGGGTTACCGAAATCTGATGCCCCTGACGCCGGGTAATTTTGGGTATTCCGCGTTGAGGACCTTTACGCTCTCAGATCTTTTTAATGAGTTAATGGATTATTGTGAGGATCACGATCTACCGTTGGAAAGCGTTCATTGCGAAACGGGCCCAGGGGTTTGGGAGGCTGCCATCGCTGTTGATGATTGTCTCAAGGCTGCGGATAAAGCGGCGCTCTTTAAAACGTTGGTTAAAGCCTTCTTCCAAAAACGGGGCATGATTGCGACGTTCATGGCGAAATGGTCGATGGATTTTCCTGGTCAAAGTGGGCACCTCCATCAGTCGCTGGTTACAAAAGATTCTGGCGCTGGGGCCTTCTATGATGCGGCTGATCCCTTAATGATGAGTGCGGTGATGAAGCAATACGTTGCCGGCGTGCAACGATACTTGCCAGAATTGCTTGCGGTTGTCGCGCCGACCATCAATAGCTATAGCCGTCTGGTCAAGGGCGCCTGGGCGCCGACCGCCTCAACTTGGGGGGTCGAAAACAGAACTTGCGCGTTGCGCGTCATCCGAGGCTCGACCAAATCGCAGCGAATGGAGTTTCGGGTGGGCTCGGCGGATGCAAATCCGTATTTGACTGCGGCTGCGACGCTGGGGGCTGGGTTGCTTGGCATCGAGTCTGCGCTTGTGCTCGATGAACCCGTGTCGGGAAACGCTTATGATGCGCAAGATGCGCTGCCCGCATCACAACAGTTTTCAAGTAATTTATTGGATGCGACGCGAAAATTCGCAACCTCATCTGCCGCCGAAAAAATCTTTGGTGCGGCATTTCGAGCCCACTTCACCGCGAGTCGCGATTGGGAAGTCAGGGAGTATGAACGACATGTCAACGACTGGCAGTTGGCTCGATATTTCGAAATTATTTAAGCGCGCATGAAAACGTGATCAGGAGGCCGGTTTGACGGTTGTTGGAATTTTAAAAGCCGATAGTGTGCTCGATGACTTAAAGCGCACGCACGGCGACTACTCGGACATGTTTACCCGCATTTTGAGCACAGACGCGCATCCTTGTGAGGTGAAGGTTTACGATGTTGAGCACCTCGAGTACCCGCCTGAACTCGATGCCTGTGATGGTTATCTGATCACGGGCAGCAAGCGCAGTGTTTATGAAGACGAACCTTGGATTCAACAGCTGGGGGATTTTGTTCAGGCCCTGCACAAAGCGCGAAAGAAGCTCGTGGGAATCTGCTTCGGACATCAGCTGGTTGCGCAAGTTCTTGGGGGTAAAACCGAGAAAAGCGATCGGGGTTGGGGGGTAGGTCGACACGACACCCGATTGTTGATGGCTTTAAATGCAGATGCACCGGCCGGGACGGAATTTTCCCTACTCTCAAGCCATCAAGACCAAGTGTCGCAATTGCCCGAATCAGCAAAGATTCTCGCTCAGAGCGCGTTTTGTCCGATTGCCGGCATGTTGATTGGCCAACATATTTTAACGTTCCAAGGCCATCCAGAATTCGACACGGCCTATGCGCGCGCCTTATTACAGATTCGCCGTGAGGCTGTGGGCGAGGCGAAATATGAAGCTGCCGTTTCGTCGATGATGCAGGCGCCAGATCAAGGACGTGTCGCGGATTGGATCTTGAGATTTATTGAAGGCGATGGTGCTGGATCAAGACCGTAAGACCGGCATATTGCAATTGAGAATTTTCAGGTAAGATTCTCGACTTGACCCCAATTAAGGTAACGCCGTTGCGACCAAAGGTACATCAGGGACATCCGCTCGAACAACTGGATACCCGCATTTTCAGAGCCTGTGATATCCGGGGCCGAGTGCCTGAGCAGATTAATGTTGAAGTCGCCTTCGCTGTCGGACGTCTATTAGGTCGCTGGTACCCTCAAGCAAAAGTGGGCGTTGGCCGGGATACTCGAGTCTCAAGCGCGGCCTTAGCCGACGCGCTGATCGCCGGTTTTTTGACTTCGGGTTGTGAAACCTTTGACCTCGGGTTTTGCCCGACGGAAATAGTGGCCTTTGGCGTGGGTATCGAACGAATTCATTTGGGCGTCATGGTAACCGCAAGCCACAATCCGGAACCGGACAATGGCTTTAAAGTCTTTAAAGCCCACGGTGATCAAGAACCCATCGCCCATTTGATGGATCGATTGAGAGTTGCCTTGCTGGAAAACCCAAGGGGTCAGACTGTCAGCGCTGCGAAAGCACCGATTGCACTGTCACTGATCAACGAGTTCGTTGAACACATCGCTGAGCCCCTAGACTTAAAATGGACGAAAGGTCCGCTTGCACTCAATGGCTTAAACGGAACGGCAAGCCTGGTTGCAACGCCGCTTGCAGAGCGGTTAGCGCTAGACGTTCGGTGGATTCGGGGCGAGCACGCGGGGCTCCCGGTGACGGGTCCTGATCCGCTCAAGCCACCGCTCGCCGCCGAAATGTCCGCGTTTGTTCGAGCAAGTCGAACGGGTGTTGGGGTTGCCTGGGATGGTGATGCGGATCGATGTGTGTTTTTTGATGCGGCAGGGGCCTTGGTGCCCAATGCCTATGTCATGGCAATGATGGCAGACCATTTCCTTAAGAACGCGGGCGCGGCAGGCGTGGTTTACGATCCAAAACTGGTGCTGAGTATTCAAAAAACAGTAACCCGTCATCGGAGTCACGGGGTTCGGGTGGCAACGGGTTCATCGCATATGCGAGCCGCAATGCATCAGACGGGCGCGGTCTATGGCGGGGAGTCTTCGGCGCATCACTACTTCGGGCGCTTGGGGGGAATCGACTCAGGGATGTTGGCTTGGGTTACCATGCTCCAAATTATTGAACATTCTGATCAAACGCTTTGCGAACTTGCCAGCGCCTACCGCCAGGAAGTGGCTGTTTTGCCTGAGTTAAGTCTCAAGGTCGATCACCCCGAGGCAATGATCCTTGATCTGGATCAAGCGCTCTTGAAAGGCAAGGCTTGCCTTGAAGTCGAAGGTGGCAAAGCAACCTTTGGCGTAGAAACGCATCGCACTTATCGACTGGCATCGGGCGTTCGTTTTAGTCTTAACCCGTCGACCACCGAAGCGGTGATGCGGTTCAATTTTGAGTCCGACGGCGATCCGCGACATCTGCTCGAGCAATCGGAAGAAATTTTAAAAGTGCTCCTGCGGCACACCGATTCTGATGAAACGTCGCTGCCGGTCTTAGCGCTAGCCTGAAAAAAAACCGCTGCTTTCAAGTACCCTCAAGTCACGCGGACCAAAGCCAGGCTGCGCCTCGAACGCCGCTGGCGTCACCATGCCGGGCGCAGGCAATGCGGGTTGCGACCTGGTCTGAAAAAACAGAGTGCGCCCACTGACCTTCGACGGCCTGGCAAAGCCCTGGCGTGTTTGATAAACCGCCGCCTAGAACAATGATGTCCGGGTCGATTAAGTTGATGACGGTGGATAAGGCGAGCGCACACAGCTGACTATACTGATCGAAGGTCTTTTGAGTCGCCTCGGACCGATTCGGTTTGTCAAAGATTTCGGCCGCTGTCCATCGCTCACCGGTTAAAACCTCATAGCTCTGTGTCACGCCGTCGCCAGATAACCAGGTTTCTATGCAGTCAATCTGACCGCAATAACACGATCGTCCTCGGGGCCACGGAAAATCCGTATCGGGTCGCAGGCGATCAAAGGGGAGTGCATTGTGTCCCCATTCTCCGGCAATCGCGTTCGGGCCGGCTAAGAGGCTTTGATTGATTGCGATGCCGCCGCCGACGCCGGTGCCTAAAATGACGCCAAAGACACAGTTGTGATCTTGACCCCTGCCGTCTAAAGCTTCAGACAAGGTAAAACAGTCTGCATCATTGGCGATTTTAACGTCCCTAGACACTAGCCGGCTTAAATCAGCGGCTAGATTCTGACCATTGAGCTCTGTGGTATTGCAGTTTTTCATGAGGCCTGTCTTTTTTGAAACAGCGCCGGGTGTGCCAATTCCGATCGGCTTCATGAGGCGGGGATCGGGTTCGGGATCCGCTAATTGGATGGCTTTGGCCAGCGCCTCAAGCAGGTCAGGATAATGTCCCCGGGGGGTTGGGAATCGGTTTTGATAAGAAATGTGACCGCTGGGTTCTAAGCAAATGACTTCGGTTTTGGTGCCGCCAAGATCGATACCGATGCGAGCCTTGGCGGGTTGAGCGCGGTCTTGGCTCGGTCGGGCATCAGGTGCCACAGAAGGTTCTTTTAACGATTTCATCACTTGCGGGTGCTTGCGCAAACCGAGAACGGGCAAGCTCGGGGTCGAAGGGGCGGGTCACAGCTTCCAGCAGGGCATCAAACTGATCAAAGCGACCTTCGCTGTAGGCTTGCTGAATCGCGTGTTCGATGAGGTGATTGCGTGGAATGACATAAGGATTCGCTTGTTGCATCCGGTGTCGCGCAGCGGGCTTGTCTTGGCTGTCCTGCAAGGCGGCGTGCCATTGCGCCATCCATTGCTGCCAATCATCCGTTGGCAACAAGGGGGTTTTGCTTTCAAGGCGGTCTGCGAGTCCAGAGAAGCTATTGGTAAAGTCGAGTTCGTGGGTTTCAAGCAAGGCCAAGAACTCTGAAAAAAGCGCGCGGGAAACCTTTGAGGGCGTTAAACCGAGTTTGTCCGCACTGTGGGCATTGTAGTGGTCATCGAATCGGTCTGGAAAGGTCTGCAGGGCTGCTTTGGCTTGTTCTATCGCGACATCTTCGTTGTCATGAAGTAACGGCAGTAACGCTTGTGCCAAGGTCATTAAATTCCAGTGTGCGATGGCGGGCTGATTTTGATAAGCGTAACGCCCTTGCTGGTCAATGGCGCTGTAGACCGTCGCTTGTTTGAAGGTATCCATAAACGCACAAGGGCCGTAGTCAACGGTCTCACCCGTGATGAGCATGTTGTCGGTATTCATCACACCATGAATGAATCCAAGACACTGCCATTTCGCGATGAGTTGGGCGATCTGTTCAATGACTTGATTTAAAAGGGCAAGGTAAGGTTGCTCGCTTGCCTGAAGGTCTGGATAGTGACGATCGATTGTATAGTCCGCCAGGCGCCTTAAACTCGCTTGGTCCTGTTCGCCTGAAAAGTATTGAAAAGAGCCAAAGCGGATATGGCTGCTCGCGACGCGAGTGAGCACGCCGCCCGGCTCTTGCTGCTCACGATAGACGGGCTCGCCAGTTGTGACCGCAGCAAGGGCTCGGGTTGTCGGCACACCGAGTGCATTCATCGCCTCAGAAACCAAGTACTCGCGAAGTACCGGGCCCAAGGGTGAGCGGCCATCACCGCCCCGAGAGTAATGCGTCGGGCCTGAGCCTTTGAGTTGCAAATCAAAGCGCTGCCCAGTATCCGTTAGGACCTCACCCAGCAGCAGTGCTCGACCATCGCCCAATTGAGGGTTCCAGTTACCAAATTGAAAGCCGGCATAAACCGTCGCAAGCGGATCCGCGCCTGGCAGCAATGCATTGCCCGCGAAAACTTGAGTTGCGTCCTTTGTCTGCAGCCACGTCGGGTCGACTCCCAGCTGATGCGCCAAATCTAGGTTGACTTTAATCAGACTTGGCTTGGTAACTGGCTGTAGCGCTTGACGCGTATAGAAATTGGCAGGCAACTGCCCGTACGAATTGTCAAAAGTTATGGGTGCACTCATCGGTAAACTTTAGCACAATGACCGCGTAATCGATTCAAAAGAGGTGCAGTGTCAGGATGTTGTTCGATGATGGTAACTCCTTTGAAAATTGGGCGGAAACCCTACCCAGGCAGGACAGTCATGAGCGTCACGGTTGCGCGTGTTGTTCCGCCTTGCCCAGTTTATTGGCGGATCAGGTTGACGACGTTGAGCAACTAACGCAATCCGAACATTGGGCAGCTCGGGGGCCGGCGCCTTCGGAAGTGGTTGATGGCCTCTGGATTAACGCGAAAATCTACACGATGGATCAATCGCAGCGGGTCGTGGATGCGCTGGCGATCCGCAACGGTAAAGTTTTGGCTTGTGGTCATGCCGCTGATTTGATCAAAGCGCATGGTGACACGCTACAGGTGATCGATGCCAAGGGCCGAACCATCCTGCCAGGGTTTATTGAGCCGCATATGCATTTTTTGCCGATCGCAACGATTGGTCGGTTGGAAGATGTCGGGCCTTACCGGTTTTCAAAAACAGCGGACGCGCTTGCCCATTTGAAAACCCTAGCGGCGACCCTCGCTCCTGGCGAGTGGTTGATGGGACGACAATTTGATCCGTCTTTGCAGACGGGTCCAGATCAATTGACCCTTAAAGAACTGGATGCCGTTTCGGCCGTTAATCCGGTGTTTATCTATAACGCGTCGCTTCATTTTGCGTACTGTAACGCCGCGGCGCTGGCGGTGGCTGGTATTACCAAAGCGACACCAGATGATCCCGCATCGCCTTACGGACGCGATGCGTTAGGGGCGCCGAATGGTGTGCTAAAGGGCAACCGGGCCATTGGCAGTGTTGCCAGGCATAACCCTGCGCAACGGGAATATGATCTAGCGGAAGCGGCGCTCGAGGTGTGCACTCGAGCCAACCGAAAAGGCATTACCACCTTTTGTGATCAAGCGACTGGGATGGTGCGTGGTACAAGCGAAGTTGATATTTATGAGGCGTTGGCTAAATCCGGACGGATGACGGCAAGGCTCCGCTATTCTTTGAGTTATGGACTTGCTGAAAAATGGGACGCCTCAGATATTCGTTACGGACATGGCGACGCGCAGGTGCGTGCGGTGGGTTGGAAAATTGTATCCGATGGCTCTAACCAAGGTTTTTCAGGGCTCCAACGTGAGCCGTATCTGTATAAGGAGGATACGGGGTTGGCCTATGTCGCGCCGGCGGTTTTAACTGAGATGGTGCGTAGTCGAACCGAACTTGGTTGGCCTTTGGTTATTCATGCGAACGGTGATTTGGCAATAGACCGAGCGCTCGATGCCTTTGAAGCCGTGGTTGATTCTGGTCTCGCGCTGAATGCACCCTGCCGGATTGAGCATTGCAGTATCCTGCATGATGAGCAAATACAAAGAATTAAAGCGTTGGGGTTGTCACCGAGTTTCCTGATCGGCCATGTTTATTATTGGGGTCACGCGATGCGGGATCAGGTTTTTGGTGAGGCCAAAGCCGTCCTCTTAGATCGCACGAAAGCTTGCGAGGATGCGGGCATCCGCTGGACGCTGCATTCTGATGAACCCGTAACCGAAATGGGGCCGCTGCGCTGTATCGAAAATGCGGTGACACGCAGCCTTTGGAAAGAACCGGGTCAGCAATTAGCGCCCTGGGAGGCTGTGAGTGTGATGGCCGGACTGCGGGCCATGACAATTGATGCGGCGTGGCAATGTCATTCGGATCATGAGATTGGATCACTTGAACCTGGGAAATGGGCTGACTTTGTCATCTTAGAGCAAGATCCAATGTCTTGTCCGATTGATGCGATTAGCGATATTGCCGTTCTGGAAACCTGGCTTTCGGGCCGTTTGGTATTTGATCAAAGCGCGGACTCGGCAGGGGGTGCACTGGATGGCCTGGCTGAGATCGAGTCCTAAAATTGCGCGAAGGCGATTGGCTTAAGCCAAGGCCCTGCATGGGATCTGGTATCAAAACAGAACAACAGAACAACAGAACAACAGAACAACAGAACAATACCTGAATAATCATAGGAGTGATCAAAGATGAATGGCGCAGAAAGTATGTTGGAAACCTTGATCAATGGCGGCGTTGAAGTCTGTTTTTCAAATCCAGGCACCTCCGAGATGCATATGGTGGCCGCCATTGGGAAAAGCGACAAGATGCGGTCGATCCTGAGTCTGTTCGAGGGCGTTTGTTCTGGGGCAGCCGATGGTTATGCGCGGATGACGGGAAAACCGGCCCTAACGTTACTGCATCTTGGGCCGGGCTTGTCCAATGCGTCGGCGAATCTTCATAACGCCAAAAAAGCCCGCTCACCGGTGATCAATCTCATTGGAGACCACGCCACGTATCACAAAAAATATGATGCGCCGCTGAATTCCGACGTGATCGGGCTTTCTGGGCCGGTCTCACATTGGGTTCGAAATGTCGCCAGCGCCGAGACCCTACCAATGGATGCCGCTGAGGCGGTTCAGGCCGCAATGGTTCAGCCAGGTCAGATTGCGACCCTGATTATTCCTGCCGACTGCGCTTGGGATGACTCGGTCGCGCCCGTTGCTGCCTTGCCGAGGCAACGCAATGCGCTTGCTGAAGACGCGGCAATCGATCAGGCGGTAGCCTTGCTAAACAATGGCCGAAAGACTGTTTTGATGTTGTCTCATGGCGCGCTGACCGAGGCTGGGCTTGAGCTGGTTGATCAAGTGGCCCAAGCAACCGGTGCAAAACTGATCTGTGACACGTTTACACCCAAGTTGGCCAGGGGTGAGGGCCGGTGTGAGGTTGAGCGGTTGGGCTATTTTGCCGAGCAAGCGCTGGTTCAACTTGAAGACGCCGAACAAATGATTATGGTTGCGACCAAAGCGCCGGTGGGCTTCTTCGCGTATCCCGGCAAGCCGAGTGAGTTTTACCCGGCAGGTTGCATGCTGCATACCTTGGCGGATGTTGATCAGGATCCATTGGATGCCCTAACCCGGCTGGTTGAAAAACTCGGTGCAGAGGCGCTCAGCCCACGCCGAATAAAATTACAAAAACCAGATTTAGCCTCCGGGACCCTATCGTTAGAAAGTATGGCCCGCGCGGTAGGACACTATTTGCCGACGGACGCAATTATCGTGGATGAAAGTGCAACCTCAGGTGCTTATATGCCTGCAATGACGCGCGCGGCAGAGCCCCATGATTGGTTATCGCTTACGGGCGGCTCCATTGGGTATGGTTTGCCGGTTTCAATTGGTGCAGCGGTTGCCTGCCCGGATCGAAAGGTGTTGTGTCTGCATGGCGATGGTGGCGCGATGTATACCATCCAATCGCTTTGGACGATGGCGCGAGAAAATCTCGATGTGTGTATTGTGATCTTTGCGAATCGGAAATATCAGATCTTACAAGTTGAACTTGCACGGGTGGGCGCGCAGTCTATGAACAAGCGGACGCTGGATATGTTGGATTTGAGTAATCCAGACTTGGATTTTGTAAAACTGGCTGAGGGGATGGGCGTATCCGCCAGCCAAGCGACAACGGCTGAGGCGTTTAACGAACAACTTAAAGCCGCAATGCAGCACAAAGGACCTTGTTTGATTGAAGCGGTCTTCGATTAAGTCAATCCCTTAAGGATGTCCTCGGCATATTGATCGAGTATCCGTAGTACCTCGGATGGCTCGCTAGAAGGAAGCGGTAGCAGGACGCGATCAATGCCGGCATCTTGATAGCCCTTGAGCACTTCAAGGTCTGCTGGCGCGCCAAATACCGACGTTGAGATCTCCTCGGTGGGCCGGCCAACGGCGGCGCACATTTGTTCTAGCCGGGCCAAGTTGGCCTTCGGGTTAAAGCCATGCCGAGCTCTTGGCAGCCAACCATCGGCATAGCGCGCGATCCGGCGCAAGGTATGGTCGGTTTCACCGCCAATTAGAATCGGCGGGCCAAGCGGTTGGGCAGGTTTGGGTGATGAATAGGCGGCCTCAAACTGAATGTGCGCCCCCTGATATTCAAAAACTTCTTGGGTCCATAAGCCTTTTAAAGCTTGAACTTGTTCCTCAAGTTTTTGAAATCGCGTGTTGAAGTGCGCGCCATGATTGACCAACTCTTCTTCATTCCAGCCTGCGCCAACGCCGAAAATGAGGCGTCCATTGGACAATCGATCTAGGCTGGCGGCGAGTTTGGCCGTGATCAGGGTGTCTCGTTGGGGTAACAGGCAGATTCCGGTGCCGAGTTTCAGTTGGCTCGATGCTGCTGCCGCGATCGACAGCCAGACGAAGGGGTCAAAGGTGTTGTAGTACTCCTGGGGTAAGGTTGGGCCACCCGGCCAGGGTGATTTCCTAGAGGTTGGAATATGAGTGTGCTCGGGTACGAATAGGCTCTCGAAACCGCGGTCCTCCAGCGCTTGGGCCAATTGCAGGGGCCCAATTGTGGTGTGGGTTGGAAAAATCATGACGCCAACAGCTAGTGTACTCATCGTCCGATATACCCCCGATTCCAAGTAGGACTGATTGTAATCTCGTTCAAGCAGACATGCGGCGGTGTTCTGCAGACATGTAAAATTAAGTCGCCCAGATCCTCAGCTTGCACCATACGCGATCGATCTTCGGTTGAGACCGGTACGGGGCGTGCATCTAAAATTTCGGTAGCAACCTCGCCAGGGCAGATCGCGCAGGCCCTTATGCCGTCCGCACAATATTCTTGATTGATGCTTTCGGTCATGGCGTTTAAGGCATGTTTCGCGGCCGAATACGCGCCACCCGAGACGCGACTGACATAGCGGCCGGCCCAGGAGGATATATTGATAATCAGGCCGTCTCGCTGTTTTTGCATCATCGGCAAGACACTATGGCAGCAATAAAAAGCGCCATTGAGATCAACATCGATCACTTTTTGCCAGTCCACAGTTGATAGTTTCGACCAAGCGCGATTGGTGACGTTGAGTCCGGCGCTGTGAACAAGGATATCAATCCGGCCGTACCGCGCCATGATCTTGCCAACGACCTGAGTGACATCCTCAGCGATACTGACATCGAGCGGCGCAACGAAGGTCTCATGCTCGAGATCTGCGGCGATCGCGTGGAGCTTTTCTTCGCGCCGTCCGGAAAGAATGACCTTGGCGCCTGCTTGGCTGAGCGCGATGGCGGCGGCAGCACCAATGCCGCTGGATGCGCCGGTAACCCAGACGACTTTGTCTACAATGTCCGTTAGCATAAAGTGCTCCTGAAAACGCCATCATTCCTTAGTTGGTCATTTCAGGTCAATAGACATTAACGCAATCCATCGGCTGGGCCTACGTAACCGTAATGAATCAGATAGATTTTGTAGAATTGTTAAACCACAGTCAGTCAGCAGGCCATACTGAAACGGCGGTCTATGGCGCGGAGTCGCCGAGCCAATTTGGACAGATCTGGCGGCCAGCGGGAGACGGGCCCTATCCTGCCGTCATGTTCCTGCATGGCGGCTGCTGGTCTTCGGCCTTCGATCTTGCCCACGCACGGGGATTTTGTCAGGCCTTAGCCGAATGTGGGTTTTTGGTGTGGTTACCCGAATATCGTCGGGTCGGCGAGGCGGGCGGCGGGTGGCCTGGCACCTTTTTGGATGTGAGCGAAGCGGCCCAGTGGTTTTGGACAACCTGGGGCGGGCAATTTTATCCAGATCGATGTTTTCTGGCAGGTCATTCTGCCGGCGCGCACCTGGCACTTTGGCTTAATGGCGGGCCGCCGGGGTTGGCGTTGCGTGTTCAAGACGCGGCTTGGCCCTGGCGGCAGGTACTTGCCTTTGCACCGATCACGGATCTTGAGCGTTACAGTCGGGGCCGAGGGTCATGTCAATTGATGGGGTCAACGCTGCTCGCGTCTGCCGAAGGCGTTCCGGC
Organism: Pseudomonadales bacterium; assembly: GCA_017854255.1. Lineage (GTDB taxonomy): Bacteria > Pseudomonadota > Gammaproteobacteria > Pseudomonadales > Azotimanducaceae > UBA9926. The sequence goes on along the minus strand of JAFMIA010000049.1, from coordinate 3,529 downwards.
TGGTTTACTCTCGCCGCGGCCAACCCAAATGGTTGCCGACGTCACGGTTTTTTATAGCGCTTTGGATGCTATTGTGCCGGCGGAGCAGTGCTTGGTCTTTGCGGCGGCATCGGGTTGCGAGCTGATTGAGATGCCTCAAGCCGGTCATTTTGACTTTGTTCATCCGGAAACGGATGCGGGCCGAGCGGTGATCAAATTTTTTAAGGGGTTAAATGATGGACCATGACGTTACCAGCCGGCCCCTTCGGTCTGCGATTGAACTTGATCAGGCAGACCCCCTTGCCGCTGTTCGGCAGGCATTTGATCTACCGCACGGTGTGGTCTACCTAGATGGCAATTCGTTAGGGCCCTTGCCAAAGGCAGTGCCCAAAGCCATGGCGCAGGTCATCGAAAGGCAGTGGGGCGCGAGCTTAATCAAAAGCTGGAATGATCATGATTGGATCAATTTACCCAGCCGAGTCGGCGAAAAAATAGCGCGCCTGATCGGCGCGGGTCCTGGTCAAGTCATTTGCACTGACTCCGTGTCCGTTAATTTATTTAAGGTCTTGGCGGTCGCGCTGAGCCTGAGTGCGCGTCCTGGCAAAATACTGAGTGAGGCCGATAATTTCCCGAGCGATCTCTACTTGGTTGAGGGGATGAAGACCCTGCTTGGGGCAGCGGCCCCCGCGTTTGAGGTGGTTCAGACGGATGCCTTGCTTGAACACTTGGATGCGTCTGTCACGATCCTGCTGCTGACCCAAGTGAACTTTAAAACCGGTGCAATGCACGACCTGACTGAGCTAACCGCCCGCGCTCAGGCCGTCGGGGCCCTGGTTATTTGGGATTTGTCGCATTCAACGGGCGTGCTAGAGCTTGATGTGGATGCGGCCAACGTCGACTTCGCGGTGGGCTGTGGTTACAAGTTCCTGAACGGGGGGCCCGGTGCACCCGGATATTTGTATGTGGCCAGTCGTCATCAAGGGTCCGTCACGCAGCCGCTGTCCGGGTGGATGGGACATGCCGAACCGTTTGCTTTTTCCCAGGATTATGAGCCCGCGCAGGGAATCAAACGTTTTCTGTCCGGGACACCGGCGATTCTTTCGATGACCGCCTTGGATGCGGCCTTAACGGTTTTTGATGGGCTTGCGCTCGCAAAAATCCGGGCCAAATCGGAGCAACTCGGGGGCTACTTGATCGACTTAACGGACGCGGTCGACGATGAGTTGGCGCTGATTTCGCCGAGAGATCCGAGTCAGCGAGGCAGCCAGATCAGTTTTCGGCATCCGCTTGCCTATCCCATTGTCCAAGCTTTGATTGAGGCGGATGTGATTGGCGATTTTCGAGCGCCTGACATCGTTCGTTTGGGCTTCAACCCCTTGTTTAATTCCTTCGCGGATATCGAGCAGGCCGCTCGAGTGTTGAAGACGGTTTTAAAGACCGGTGGTCACCTTGAGCCGAGATTAAACGCGCGTAAGCTGGTGACCTAATTGTGCCCAAGCATCCTGATATGTTAAGTAGAAGGTAACTTAGGCTAACTATTAAAAGGTAAATCGTTGAAGATTGATTTTGAACAGGTCACGGTGCCCGTGCCAACGCCCGAGACGGCACATTTTTGGTCGGGTTGTGTTGCGGGCGAGCTCCGGTTGCAGCAATGCGATGATTGCAGCCGAGTGTACTTTCCACCGCGTCCCTTCTGTCCGGATTGTGGGCAGCGAGCGGTGAGTATCCTCTGCGGAAGCGGCAAAGCCCGGCTGCTGAGTTATGTGATTAACCACCGGCCCCATCCTGCTTTTGACGGCCCTTACGCCATTGCAGTGGTCGAACTTGAGGAGGGGGTTACCATGATGGCGAATATCTTAAACGTGCCGCAAACCCCAGAGGCCTTGATCTTAGATATGCCCTTGAAGGTCGCTTTTAGGCCCATCCGGCAGGGAATTGTTTTGCCCTACTTTGAGCCGGATGGAGCGGACTTATGAGCGCGGCGAAGGTTGCGATTGTCGGCGCAGCAGAAACCACTGCGCTGGGTCGAATTCCTCAGATGAGCCAAATACAACTCCATGCTGATGCGGCACTCAATGCGCTGGCGGATGCAGGGCTGACCCTTAAAGATATCGATGGGGTGGCAACCGCTGGAGAGTCGCCAACGGCGGTGGCCCATTATCTTGGAATTGCACCCAACTGGGTCGATGGAACGGCTGTGGGCGGCTGTAGCTTTATGCTGCATGTTCGGCACGCCGTCGCCGCGATTGAGTCCGGCTTGTGTCAATGCGTGCTGATTACCCATGGCGAAAGTGGTCGATCTAATGTGGGGCGCGCTGGTTGGGCGAGCTCGCCCGGATCCCTGTCTGGCCAGTTCGAATCGCCCTTTGGCGGCATGGGTCCGACGACCCTGTTCACGCTGCCGGTTTTAAGGTTTTTAAAAGACACGGGCACGACGCTTGAGCAGTTGGCATCGGTCGCCGTGATACAGCGGCAATGGGCGGCGCTGAACCCTCGAGCGACGTTGAAAGAACCCACCTCGGTTGAGGCGGTGCTTGAGGATCGAATGATTGCTTACCCGTTTACCAAGAGCCAGTGTTGCTTGGTGACCGATGGCGGTGGCGCACTGATTCTCGTTGCCGCCGAGCGGGCCAAAGATTTTCCGCAAAGCCCGGTTTATATCCTGGGTTCGGGTGAAAGCACTGAAACCCCGATGATCAGTCAAATGCAGGACCTTACGCGTTCGAGGGCTTTCCAGATGGCGGGTGCGCGTGCGTTCGAAACAGCAGGGATACAGCACAGTGATGTCGATCATTTGATGATTTATGACGCATTTGCCCATTTACCTTTGTATGGTCTAGAGGATCTTGGCTTTTGTGGACGCGGTGAGGCCGGCGCGTTTATCGCATCGGGTCAAACAGCGCCGGGCGGTATTCTGCCACTCAATACGAATGGTGGCGGGTTGAGCTATATGCATTCCGGTATGTATGGCATGTACGCGCTGCAAGAAAGTGTCCGGCAGGTGCGTGGGACGGCTGCTGCGAAGGTTGCCGGGGTTGAAATCTCGGTTTGCCATGGTGTTGGGGGCATGTTTGGTGCAAGTGGCACCGTTGTCATGAGCGCATCCAAGGTAAGGTAGATCAGGTTGAGGTGATATGAGCCCCACGGGATGATTGGCAATGTTATCATTGGGTTTTAAAGCCATTTCATCGTTACTAACGAATAACCAGACGCAAGCGCTTGCACTTGCATTTGCGTTGTTTCACCTTACCAAGGACAGAATATTATGAGTACGCGTCGACAATTTTTAAAACAAGGTGCTGCCCTAGCGCTGATTCCTTTAGTACCCGCGGTCAGCTTAACGACTCATGCGGCGGCCAAGGTGCCCTTAGATGATCCTGCGGCAAAAGCCCTGCGGTATGTGGAAGATGCAACCGAGGCAAATCGGGCGGATAAGATGGGTGTTGCTGCGGCGGATCAGGTGTGTCAGAACTGCCGGTTTTACGTGACGACTGATGCCAACGCAGCATGGGCGCCCTGTCAGTTATTCCAAAATCGATTGGTGGCAGGC
>JAFMIA010000132.1 GCA_017854255.1 Pseudomonadales bacterium | reverse complement strand
GCGTCCGAGCCTTGCGGCCGAAACGAACGCCCAAAATCTAACGTGATAAAGGGCTCGTTTTCTTCAAACAACCACCGATGCCGCCAGGCAAGTGACAAAAGCCCTTCGCTGGCTAAAAGCTCCATCAGGTGCACGAAAACCCGTTGGTTCGGTGTCGTCGGAATCGCCGGCAATTGGGGAAACCGCGTTTCTAAGAAATCGACAATCGTAATACTGTCCTGCAAGACCTCACCCGTCGGCGTCTGCAATTGCGGAATCCGGTGACTGCCCGAGGCGGGTCGAACCTGGCTACGAAACATGGGATCGCTCGGCAAGCGTTCAACAAATGGAATCGCTTTCTTTCTAAGATAACTGCGAACCTTGGCGGTGTAATAGGATGCATAAGCGCCATACAGCGTGTAGGTTTCGTTCATTTTGTGCGTCCTCGCGGTTCATGCGGATTGGGTTTAAGCGTTACGATCCGTCGACAGCCAAAAAGTTTACTCGTCTGCCCCAGGGGTTGCGAGTTGAGCCCTTGTCGGGGTGGGGTTGCTTGCGCGCCGAGTGATCAAGACGGCGCCTGCCTACGACCGCTTTTATTCCCCGGGCCCACCTAAAACGATGGCAATTTAAGCCCCCGATCACGGAACACAGGCGATCCTCTTGTTGGGCTGAAGCACAACGGGGTCTTTGGGCAAGAACCCTTTGTCGTGAGGACATCCCATAACGCGCGACAAGACAGCGCGCTGACATTCGATGATCTGCGCTCAGAGGCCGCGCGGGTCGCCTAACTGCATTGACCTTGCGTTCGAGACAATAATGGGTGGTTTGTGTTTCAGGCTTGTCGCGCTATTCTCAAGCCATAACCATAACGAATAGGCGGGAGCATGGCATACATCGAAGGCCGCACGGTTCACGACGCAGACGCTCATGTCATGGAGTTGCCTGATAAGATTCTTGAGTATTTGGCGCCCAGCGCCGTCGATGCCTTTATCAAAACCGCCAATAAACCCATCACGGTGAGTCAGGACCTTCAAAAGGCGATTGCCCTGCAATCGGACCCAAGTTTTCGGGCTGAAGACGCCGCGCAGTTAATGCTGCGGAAGAATCACTTGGCGCTGGGCGCATTTGAAGCCAAAGACCGCCCGAAAACGCTTGATTTACTCGGGTTCACCAGTCAATTGGTCTTCACCACCGCGGCCTTGGGCAATTTTGGTTTGGATGAAAAAGACCCCACCCTTGCGCAAGCCGCAGCGCAAGCGCATAACCGCATGAACAGCGATTTCTGCTCGGTGGACCCAAGACTCTTGGCGACGGGCTACGTGCCCCTCAGTGATTTAGACGCAGCGCCAGGGATTGCAATCGAGGCCATCGAGTTGGGTTGTCGCGGCCTGGTCGTTCCATCTGCTTGCCCGGCGCATCACAGCCCCAGTCACAGGGGTCTGGATCCGCTCTGGGCGCTGCTCGAAGAAGCCGGCCTGCCCGTCTTATTTCATGTTGGCGGCGAAGAGAAAATGGCGGCGGCCTATGCCAATAATGGCGGCGAGCGGGTGCTTGATTTTCACGGCGGCGACGAAAACTTTACGGGGCTATCCTTCATGAGCATTCCGCTGTCAATTTGGCAGACCATGACAGCGCTCATCTTCGATGGTGTTTTAGAACGTTTCCCGCGCCTTAAATTCGGCGCGATTGAACTCGGCGCGGCCTGGGTGCCAAGCTGGCTGGCCTACATGGACGCAGGCTTTGAGGCCTTCCGACGGGGCGAGGCGCGTCTGCAAAAACTCTCCATGCGGCCGAGCGATTATGCCAAGCGGCAGTTTCGGGTGACGCCCTATAGCCACGAGCCGACCGGTTGGATACTCAACAACAGTGATCCCAACATGTTGTTATTTTCATCCGACTTCCCCCATGTCGAAGGCGGCCGCAACCCGGTCAAACGCTTTGAGGATCAACTGACGGGCGTCAGTGACCTGAACCGTCAACGATTCTATCGGGATAATTTTATCGATCTCATGGGCGCGGGCCTGGACAGCGCGCTGCAGGATCACCCGAGCCTCACTTCACATTAATCATTAGAGCAAACACCAATGCAATCAGACTTTCCGCATACACCAGACGCCGTTGAGCCAAAATGGTTAACCGCAACCTTACAAAACCACGGCACGCTCACTCCCGATCAGCAGGTGGTTGCCGTTCAACAGACCCCCATCGGCGATATTGTTGGTGTCGTGGGGGAAGTCGCCCGTTTTGAGCTAACCTATGCGCCGAGCAATGCAGGGCCGGCCTCTTTGGTCATTAAGTTCGCCCATCGTAATCCTGAAAATCGTGCCATCGCCAACAACACCAAAATGTATGAACGTGAGGTGATATTTTTCAACGAGATCGCAAGTCAGGTTCAAACCCCGCTCACAACCTGCTTTTTCGCAGCAATGGACCCAACTTCTGGCGCCAATATTGTTGTCTTAGAAGATTTAAGGCACTACCAAGTGGGCGATCAGGTGACCGGGATCAGTTTTGAGCAAGCCAAGCAAGTGGTTGCCACCCTTGCGCCCCTGCATGCCCGGTTTTTTAGCAGCTGGGCAACTGAGTTTCCCGAGATGCTCACCATCGCCTCAGATGCCTACATCGAGCCCTTTGTCCCAGGATTCTTAGGGTGCTGGGAGGCCGCCATGACGAACTTCCCGCACTGTTTTGACAACGCCATGGGCGAGGCGATGCCGGCTTATGTCGCCGGCCTCAAAGCGCTGATGAAACGCATGGGCGACGGGCCAATGACCTTTATTCATGGCGACGCGCGTATGGACAACGCTATGTTTGGCGATCCCGCGCGGGGTCAGCACCCGGTGGTGATGATCGATTGGCAAAACATGATGGTGTCTAATCCTCTGCAGGACCTAGCCTGGATGACTACCTCCAGTTGGACGGTTGAGACCCGGCGCGCCCATGAAGCGCCGCTCCTGGCAGAATACCATGCCGCGTTGGTCGAGCTCGGCGTTCAGGATATTGCTTTAGAAACCATTACCGAGCGCTACGATCTGGCAGTACTCTTTATTTTAAATTTTCATATGATCATCGCAGGTGCCTTTGTGCCGTCGACCGAACGGGCGAAAAAAATGGCCGAGGAAGGGGTTCATCGCGCGGTTCAGGCAGTGCTCGATCGTGGGCTTATCAAGCTGATACCCGGTTATAGCCCATAAGCTCACATTCCAGGTGTTTGAATAACCGTCATCAATCGGTGCGAGCGTAACCCGGGCCTAATCCGGCTTAAACACCCAAGGCCCGAGTACCAGATTGCTCAGCCGCGCAGGCTCGAGTACCGCTTGGGTTTGTTGGATTTGATCAAACTCTAAAACGCCGCTGCTCCGAGAGCGCCTTAAGGCCTTGCGTAACCAGACGCCGCGCGCTTCTTTGAAGTAGTAACTGCCATCTTGACGCGCGCCGGCCGGTCCAAACAACAAGGCTGCATATTCTGTTTGGCCATCTTGGTCAAAGTCGACCGCAAGGACATACGCCGACGTATCCGCCTGGGCTGCCATCAAGGCGTTGATAGCCACCGCCACGGGTGTTGGTAAAACAAGGTCTGCTGGCGCCAGCACAAGCGCCCCATTTTTTTGTCGCGGCAGGGACGCTAATCGACTTGGGTCTCTTGCCTCGAGGTTGCCAGGTTGCGCGCCAGATGTCTCACCAAGTGGATCGCTGCCGTCTTTGAGCCGCGCCCACAGCACCGGGTCCTGCGCTGTCAATTCCTGCAGCGCCAGATAGCCTGGCCTTGCCAACTCGGCACGAAGGTATTGATCATCGAAGTCCTCCGGCGACACCGCGCCAGAGGTCAGCCGATGCATTTGACTCGCAAGCGACAGCTTACGAAAGTCCAGAACAGGACTGTTGCTCAGCAGTAAAACCACAATAACGAATACGCCGAGAATTGAATTAACCGATGCCATCATTGTCGGCCAGGCAGCACGGCGTTTGAGCGCAGCAAGCACATAGCCGAAAGAGAACAGGCACAAGGTTAACCAAACAACGAACGCCCAGTACCGCACCACGGTCCAAGCATACTGATCAAGCCGCGCATAGAGCCCATAGAAACTTAGGGCCGAGAAAACCGGTAACGTAAATAAAGCCCCAGTGATCGCATGATGGAGCCACGAGGGATATGGGCTCGACCCAGCCCCCGTTTGATAAACCGCATTCAGACACAATAACAAGATAAACGTAAGGACCATCAACAACAGGGTGCCTTGGTTGGTTGACCAAAGAATCTCTAAACCGGTAAAGGGCAGCGCCACTAAAAAGGCCACCGTCATCACCAACAAGAAGGGCAGTAACAGTTTAATAATTCCTGACAAAAGGCGGCTAATACTGTCCACCACATCGGTGAGGCCCCGAAAAACAATCACGCCACTCCCAAAGCTTAAAGCGCCAAGCAACGCGACAAACCAAACCTTGCGAAACAATTCCTTAAAAAAGCCAATCCCAATTTCGTTAAATAACGCCGCCCACAGCAGGTACATTAAAATCACGCCGCCAAGGAAAGCCAAAGACAAGGCGCCAACCACTAAGTTTCGCCAAGAAAACAGGAATAACGGTTCATAGCCGAGTGCCTCGGCGACTTGCCGTTGAACAAAGATCAACGTAATGAAACTCGCAATGCCTAGGGTTATCGCATAGGTTACCGATAGCCA
>JAFMIA010000048.1 GCA_017854255.1 Pseudomonadales bacterium | reverse complement strand
ACTTCCAGGACCCAGGGTTGCGACGATCTTCGTTCGACGCCATAAATCACTCACAAATTAACTCCCTTTACGGCCGCGCAATTGCCACCGCGTGGTTCCAGCAGGTTACCCACATCAGGACCCTTGATTTGGATCATCGAACAACCAAACTTTCGCCTGGTGTTTCAGTGCCGCGATCTGCGGCAAGGTCGCTAACAACTCTGATTTGTAGTGCAAGCCACTACCCAAGGATGCGGTCGAAATCGGGTTGCGTACCTGCGCAGCACTTGGTGTCATCACAGCCCGCTCAGAAAGGTGCGGCGTAAAACACAGGGGCTCGGGCGTGAGCGCACAATAGCGCAGTAAATTTTCAATTTCAGCCACTGGCGAGGTGACCAATGCCTCATAGTCGAGGTGATAAATCTGACCCGGAAATAGGGCCTGCCAGTGCTTCATCAAGGTTAAATACCCTTGCCAATAAAAAACGATCCCTGGCACGCTGTAACTATACTCGTGACCCTGAGCGAAAAACTGCTTGAATACGGAGATGGCGTTATCCAATGGATCTCGCACGACATTCACAATCTTCGCTTTTGGAAAGAGCCGTTTTATCAACCCTATGTGCAGAAAATTATTAGGGTTTTTGTCAATGAAAATAGGCAGGTTCATCGGCCTAAAAACGGCACTCAATCGAAGATAACGCTCCGCTAGATCCTCGACCGCGGGATCCTGAAGCCGCCTAATGCGCGTCGCATAGCCCCCGTCTTGCTCAAGTTTACGGGCAAAGTCACCCATCAACATCAACTCATCGGTGGCTTCAACCTGAGAATGCGCACTTAAAATTTGCTCGACCAAGGTCGACCCAGAACGGGGCATCCCAACGATAAAAATGGGCTCGGCCATAGCCTCTGAAGGCGTCCAAGAGACGCGGTGTACGAAATCGATCAAGGTCTTAATCAGGTTTTGATATTGATCTCCGGGGAACGGTCGAATTTGCGCGATGCCTTGATTCGCGATTTCAAATGCGGTGAAAGCCCGCTGATACGCGCTGGTTTGCGCCCAATGATCCCCCAAAGCAAATTGCGCGAGGCTTTGATGCCCGAGACTAAGGTCCTTGCTTTGGCTCAGGGTTTCGAGTTTTTGAACCTCTTGATTGGAAAAGCCATAACCTTTGAGATTGGCAAGACTCCAAAGCCCTGTAACCGCCGCCTTCTGGATCGGGTCCTGAGCAACCGCCTGGTAGGCGCCAATGGCGAGCGCAAGCTCCCCTTTGGCCTTGTAAGCGTGTCCTAAATTAAGCTGAAGTCGCGCATTGTCACCGAAGCGTTTTAAACATGTGGAGTAAGTTTCCACCGCGCCATCGACGGCCCCCACTTTAAGTTGAACTTGACCAAGGGCTTCATACAGCGCGGCGGCTTTGTCGCCCGACGACTGCTGAATTTGCTCGGTCAGCGCTTGAATACGGTTGGCATAATCCGGACTGGTATCTGTTTGATCAACCTCTGAATCAATCGAGATCATTAGGTCTTAGCGTCCTTAATTCAGCGGCCTAATGCCCAAATAACGATTCGGGCTCACCCTCTGAGTACTGTTGTGGTTGGTTAAATTGTAGTTTAACCATTTCACGGTACAAAGGCTCATGTTCCATCAGCCATTGATGCTGGCCAATATTGATAACCTGCCCCTCCGCCATCACCAGGATTCGGTCTGCGTTCATAACGGTTGCGAGGCGATGCGCAATGACGAGGGTCGTGCGCTGATGGCGGAGCTGATCGAGCGCTGCCTGAACCAGGCGCTCACTTTCAGCATCGAGCGCATTGGTCGCCTCATCTAAAAGCAAGATGGTCGGATTCTTGAGCACGGCTCTAGCAATGGCAATGCGTTGCCGCTGGCCGCCGGATAATCGTGCGCCCTTTTCGCCAAGATCGGTGTCATAGCCTTCGGGCAGGGCAGCTAAAAAGTCGTGTGCATGCGCGATCTTTGCCGCGTGTATCACCGCCGCATCGGTGGCCTCTGGCGCGCCAAAACGAATATTGTCTTTCGCGCTGACACCAAAAATAACGGTCTCCTGCGGCACGATACCAATGAATTGTCGTAGCGTTTTAAGCGACAGCTGCTGCAGACCAACACCATCAATTTTGATCTGACCCGACTGAGGGTCATACATTCTCAGCAGCAACTGAAACACCGTTGACTTGCCGGCGCCCGAAGGCCCAACCACCGCAATCTGCTCACCCGGCTCAATGGTCAAGCTTAAGTCTTTTATCGCTCGTGACTCTGGCCTTGATGGGTAGCTAAAGCTAACAGCCGCCAACTCTAATCGTCCTGGACTTTTTTCAACCAGCGTTTCCGGCACCTCGGGACTGACCACTTCCGGACGCAACAGCAAGAGCTGACCCAAACGTTCCATCGCCCCTGCAGCACGCTGAAGCTCTCCCCAAAATTCGATGAGCGCGCCGCCCGACGCCCCAATTAGCACGGCATAGATCACAAACTGACCCAACTCCCCGCCCGTAATTTCTTGAGCCAACACCGCCCGCGCGCCGACCCACAGCACGACAATAAAGGCGCCAAAAAGGCCCGTCATCGCAACCGTTGTTAATAATGCCCGGGCTTTGATTCTCGCAACCGCAGTGGTGAAACTGCTCTCAACGGCTGCTTCAAATCTTGCCGTCTCGACGGGCTCTGCGGTGAACATCTGCACCGTTTGCACCGCATTGAGCATCTCGCCCGCTTGACCGCTCGCATCGGCTATGCGGTCTTGTGAGTCTCGAGACAACTTCCGAACCCAACGACCAATGATCATGACCGGCGCAATGACCGCCGGTAATAAAACGAGCAACATGAGCGTCAGTTTTAGATTGGTAAATCCCAAAAGGACCAGGGCGCCCAAAAACTGAATGCTCGACCGTAAGACAATCGATAACCCCACCCCAGAGATGGATTGAATTAACGTGGTATCGGTGGTCAATCGAGAGAGCACCTCACCGACCTTTGTGGACTCGAAGAACTTCATATCCATAGCCAGAACTTGACTAAAGACCTGATTGCGAAGATCTGCAACCACACGCTCGCCGAGCCAATTGACAAAATAGGCACGCGCCGCGCCAAACACGCCAATCAATACTGCAAATCCCATGAGCACGAAAAAGTACTGATCAATTTGAGAGGCAGCTTCTGATGAAAAACCATGATCAATCACATCCCGGACCGCCATCGGCATCAGCAGAACCGCTGCTGAGGATAAAAGTAGGGCAACCAGCGCAAGGACCAACGTGCGCCAGTAGGGTGTAATAAAGGGCACCAGCATTAGCAAGGGCCGAATGGACTTGCTGATGGGGCGGTCTTCTAATGCTGCGTCGGTCATAGGATTCCTAAACACAACCCACCCAGATTGCGGGTTGCGTTGCGCATTAGACCACATCCGACATACCCAGCGAACAGCTGAAGCTTTGGCCGTCCGGAAGAACGCTCGATCAAGCGCTAAAAAGCATCTGCCAGGGATTAAATTGAGAAACCGCTCAGGCTTTCGTTTCAACCCGCTCAGGGCTGTTTACAAATAACGCTCAGGGCTGTTCACAAAAAACCGCTCAGGGCTGTTGTTTAAATCCGCTCAGGGCTGTTCACAAATAGCGCTCAGGGCGTGGCGATCGAGGCGGGTCAGGTGGTCGGCGTTTCTGAACGCACGTCAGTGACCGCAAACAACATAACCCCACCCACGGCAATCAGCACAACGAGCGAGGCGAATCCTGCGCGCTGAGAATCAAACCACTGGGTTGTGGTGGCGACCAGCAAAGGGGCTAAAAAGGCGGTCACCGAGCCCGACAGCCCGTAAAGCCCAAAAAACTGGGTCGCTTTTTCCGGCGGACAAATCTTCGCCATGAGCGTTCTGGAGGCGGACAACGCGGTCACAAAGAACAAGGCGAAAACTTGATTGGTTCCGAAATACACCACCTCGGCGATGGTTGTGAAATAAGGGAAATCCCAAACGGGCTGCGTTGACACCGTAAACCAAAAGCCGATCTGGTCGGTCTGAATCGAAACCAATGCCAGCAGGATCAAACACGTCATAAACACCGAGACCTTTAGCGTGACCAAGGACCCCAAATGATCATCGATACGGCCTCCACAATACGCGCCAATCATGGCAGACACGCTCGTGCACAACCCAAAGATCAAGAGCGAGATGGTGTCCCAATCAAAGGTTCCAGCGGCATAGACGCCGCCGAAAACCAACACACCAACCATGCCATCGTTGAACAGCATTCGGGCCAAAAGATAACGTGCAATATTGGCGTAATGTTTCAGTTGAGAGACGGTCGCAAGGACATCTTGAATCCCAGACGTTGCCGCCTGCCTAATCGTTAATCCAGACTTGGGCGTATCCGGCGTAAAGATGAGCAACGGTAAGGTAAACACCAGCATCCAGACCCCGGCGATGGGCCCAACGATACGGTCCTGTTCGTGCGCGGCCTGATCAAGCCCCCACCAAGCGACCTCCGGTAAAAACCACCAAGTCTGCGCGCCGGGCAAGGCAAAGGCGTACAGCACAAACAACATCAGCGATAAGCCGCCCAGATTACCCAAAGAAAAGGCCAGGCCCGACACCAAGCCCGCCCGATTTGCGGGCGTGATCGCCGGCAACATCGCATTATGGAATACTTCTGAGTAAGCAAACGCGATATTAATGAGTAGCAGCAGCCCAAATCCCCACCAGAGCGTTGCGCCGGCCGCATTGGGCGTGATGAGCCAGAGTAAACAGGCGCCAACCCCCATAAAAATGACGGTCCCCGCAATCCAGGGCTTACGGCGGCCCTGCTTATCGGCGATCGCGCCCAAAAACGGAATGGTCAATGCCAAGAACGCACCGGCCGCCGCATTCAAATAACCGATTAACGTTTGGCCGTAGACCGGGTCGCCAACCACGACACTACTGAAATAAGGGAAGAAAATGTAAATGACCACCAGGATGTAATACGGGTCTCGACCCAATTGACCACTGGTCCAACTGAAATACCCCAAGGGTGAGGCTGCCGGCGTTCCTGCGATCGAAAGTATTGGTGTCGACATCGAGCCTCCTTAACGGATCTTAGCGCCTTATCAGTGACGCAACGCCGCGTTATCCAATGGCACCCTCTTGAGCCCATTCGATCAACGTGTCCATACTGTACCCTAAGCCCATAAGGACTGCTGCGGTATGCTCACCGACATCGGGGGATGGTTGGTTTGAGCCATGGCGGGTTGCGCCAAACCGGGCCGGCGCTCGAGGATGGATCATGGCGCCCGCTCGAGGATGCTGAAGCCGCTCGAGCGTTTCGGCGGCCTGAATTTGAGGATCATTCACGAGATCATCACGCCGATTAACGCGGCCGACCGGAATTTCATTTGCGGCAAAAAGATCGATCAGTTCTTCGGTGGAATAAGCGCTGCAATCCCCGTTTAATGGGTGCGACACAATCGCGCCATCGCGGGTCGCACTGACTTCGTATAAGTCCGCAAGGTCACCCGCAAGCGCGGCCCCCTCGCCTTCAAAGCTCTGGTTCCACATCAGATCCGCCCAATTAAAGTACACCGCCGTGTCGAGCATGGACAAGGCGATATGTTGCCCCCCCGCACCGCGCTCGCGTGCGAACAAGGCAGCCGTCATAGCCTGAGCCGCCGTTAGCGCTGTGACCTTGTCAAAAATGATGGTCCGCACCATGGCGTAGGGATCTTGAACGCCTTGCGCCTCGAGAAGACCGCTCATGCCCTGAATCACATAGTCATACACTTTCTGACCGGCGTAAGGTCCAACTTCCCCCATGCCCGATATCGACAGATAAATCAGTTCCGGAAATCGAGGTTTCAAGGTTTCGTAATCAAGCCCTAATCGCTTCATTTTGCCCGGCCGATAATTCTGCAAAACAACATCAGCCGTGCCAATCAACTCCTCTGCGAGCTGTCGACCTTGGGGATGCTTTAAATTAAGGCCAACGGATTTCTTATTGCGATTGATCAACGTAAAGATCGCGCTGACCCCATTGCGGCTCGCCCCCAACCCCCGCACGCCATCGCCCCAGCCCGGTGGCTCGATTTTAATGACCTCGGCGCCCTGATCGGCCAGCATCACGGCGGCCATAGGACCAGAAACCACAGCCGACAGATCGACGATGCGCACGCCCGCAAGCGGGCCATTAGATGCGGGAAACGTTGAGGTGAACTCTTCAGACATGCCTGCATTGGATCTCGCCAATCAGGGCGAGTCAACGCTTAATTACCAGGATCAATGGCGACGGCTCATGGCCTTTGATGACCTGGCGGTTCGGAGGGTAACGCTCGGAAGCTTCAACGAGGCAAAACAGCGCAGGCGCCAATCCCCCGATTAGTTTAAGTACATTTCGGAATATATTAGTTTTAATTTATTCCTTATAACAATTGAATCGGCCTTGTTACATTTCGCTCCGCTATCTTAAACATCCCGTCATAACACATCCGGAGCACCTCCTCATGGCACAATCTCAAAGAGCGGTCGCAGACCATTACCCAACCAACCCAGATCAACCTGAGATCAAAAGGTGTCTGCCCAACACCCGCCCCGACATCGAACTCTCGGAGTGGGATCGGGCACGACAAACCAGCAAGACCTGGTCCATGGAACAAGATTAAGGCAGGCGCGCCAACAGCAGCGGAGTTTTCGATGCCCGTGTGCAAGCTCACAGCACGGGCTGCCCTGTTAATGCTCGGCTGAGCCACGCGCGCACCGTCACGTATTCCACAGCACTGGATGGCATAACATGAAGCTACCCTACTTCCTGATCGACGCGTTTACCGATCAAGCCTTTACGGGTAACCCAGCGGCCGTGTATGTGCTGAACGCGCCCCTATCCGACGATCTCATGCAAAAGATTGCAGCGGAGATGAATCTCTCCGAAACGGCATTCGTGCTGCAGGACCGTAATGCAACGCGCCTGCGTTGGTTCACCCCCACAACAGAAGTTGATCTTTGTGGTCATGCAACACTGGCCAGCGCCCACGCCCTGTTCACGGCAATCGATCAACCTCAGCGCGGCGTTATTACCTTTGACTCGGCGAGTGGCGCGTTAACCTGCGAGCAAACCCCAGCCGGCATTCGTTTGGATTTTCCAGCGACCCCACCGAGCCCTATGCCCACCGATGCGGACATTTGCAAACAGCTCGGGGTGACCGACCCAATCTACTTCGGACGATCAAAGTTCGACTATCTGATTCACCTGTCGCGCGAAGAGGACGTGCTGGGCCTCGCCCCCAACTTCTCGGCCTTGGCAGGTATTGCGACACGCGGTTTTATCGTGACCGCTGAGGCCAATGCGGCAGACTTGGATTTCGTCTCACGGTTTTTTGCACCGGCAACCGGCGTTAATGAAGACCCCGTGACGGGATCGGCCCATTGCTGCCTGGGGCCCTACTGGGCCCGGCATCTGAACAAGCCGGCTCTACAGGCCGCCCAACGCTCCCAACGTGGTGGCAGCTTAGCGGTTGAAGTCGTGGCCGACCGGGTTTTACTTACGGGTCGCGCCATATTGGTTGGTCGCGGCGAGTTACTGCTTTAAAAAAGCAGCGCCCCTTCTGGCGCAACCTTGACGCAGCACGCGCAAAAAAACCCAGCAGATGCTGGGTTTTTTCATTCACCGATTACAACAATCAGTTTAAATCAAACCGGTCTGACTGCATCACTTTGGCCCAAGCCGCAACGAACTGCTGGACAAACCGCTCGTTCGAACCCGCAAAGGCGTAGGTTTCAGCAATCGCACGAAGCTCGGAATTTGAACCGAAGATCAAGTCCACTGACGTTGCGGTATAGCGCACGGCGCCAGTGTTTCGATCGAGTCCTTCGTAAATTCCTTCAGTGGCACCCTTACGCCAAGTCGTCTCCATATCCAACAAGTTCACAAAGAAGTCATTGCTTAGCGTCCCCGCGCGATCCGTCAGCACGCCGTGCGCCGCAGCACCTGTGTTGCCATTCAAAGCGCGCAGACCGCCCAGCAAAACCGTCATTTCAGGAATCGTGAGGTTCAGTTGATCTGCCTTATCTACCAACATCTCGGTCGGCGAGCGATAACTGCCCGCGGGATCAAAATAATTGCGGAAGGCATCGGCCTTAGGTTCTAACAAGGCAAAGGACGTGACGTCTGTTTGATCTTGTGATGCATCGGTTCGGCCCGGCGCAAACGGCACAGCCACTGCCACACCCGAGCCATTGGCTGCCTGCTCAATCGCAGCGGCACCGCCCAGAACAATGACGTCCGCCAGGGACACCTGCACGCCGCGGCGCGCCTGATCATTAAACGCCTGCCGCACTTGCTGCAATTGCGTTAACACTTTGTTGAGCTCAGCCGGATTATTCACCGCCCAATCCCGTTGAGGCATCAGCGCAACACGCGCGCCATTGGCCCCGCCGCGCATATCACTATGTCGAAAACTGGCCGCAGAGGCCCAAGCAGTCCGGACCAGCTCCGATGGGGTTAAGCCCGCGTCCAAAATCATCGCCTTGATTTTGGCAATGTCTTTTTTACCCACCAACTTGTGACTCACAGCCGGCACAGGATCTTGCCAAATCAACGCTTCATCCGGGACATCTTTACCCAAGTAGCGGCTGCTCGGCCCGAGATCTCGGTGGGTAAGCTTGAACCAAGCCCGTGCAAAGGCCTCTTGATAATCGTCTGGGTTCGCTAAAAAGCGCTCCGCAATCGCCCGATAAGCGGGGTCATATTTCAACGCAAGATCGGCTGTCGTCATGACGGGTGCATTGAATTTACCCGGCACGTGCGCGTCTGGCACGATCGCATGCAGGGATTCATCGGTTGGAATCCACTGCAAGGCGCCCGCTGGACTGCGGGTCTGCTGCCACTCAAAGTTCAGCAGGTTCTGCAAGTACAGCGTGGTCCACTGGGTCGGTGCTTGGGTCCACGCGCCCTCAAGGCCACTGGTTACCGTATCTTCGGAATGGCCTTTACCGCATTTGTTTTTCCAACCCAGACCTTGTTCCTCAATGCTGGCCGCACCTGGCTCCGCACCGACACAGGTACTGGGCTTGTGCGCGCCATGCATTTTGCCGAAGGTGTGACCACCGGCCACCAACGCCACGGTTTCCTCATCGCTCATGGCCATTCGTCCAAAAGCGACTCGAATATTTCTAGCCGACCCGATTGGATCAGGCTGGCCCATAGGCCCTTCTGGATTGACATAAATCAAACCCATGTGGGTGGCGCCGAGGGGCCGCTTCAACTCACCGCCCTCATCCTTGCGATCACTCGCAAGCATTTCTAGCTCAGGTCCCCAATACACAAGGTCCGGCTCCCAATCATCGTGCCGACCACCGGCAAAACCAAAGGTTTCAAAACCCATATTGTCCAGCGCCACGGTGCCCGACAAAATCATCAAATCACCCCAAGACAAGCTAGCGCCATACTTTTGTTTAATCGGCCACAGCAAACGCCGCGCCTTATCTAAATTGCCGTTATCAGGCCAACTGTTCAACGGATCAAACCGCATTTGACCCCCGTCACCGCCGCCTCGACCATCCAACGTGCGATAGGTCCCGGCGCTGTGCCACGTCAATCGAATGAAGAAGGGACCATAGTTCCCAAAGTCTGATGGCCACCAGGGCTGCGAGGTCGTCAGCACGTCATCGATATCCGATTTCACCGCATCCAGGTCTAACGCATTAAACGCATCAACATAGTTAAAGTCGGCGCCTAGCGGATTCGATCGCGTATCGTGATCGCGAAGAGAGGACAGGTCCAGTTGATCTGGCCACCAATATTGGTTGCTTTTCGGATTCTGCGTCTCTGCCTGGGTTGCGGCGCTCAGGGGCAGCATCGAAACCAGAAACAGCGTTTTAAACACTCGAGCGATTGCCGTATTTTGAAGCAATTTCATCTTACTCTCCTTTGTGAACTGGACTGGTCCCTCATTCTAGAGTCGACCCGTCTACCATGCTTATCTTATTAACCCTACTCTGACGGCCGGCATCGCACGCGGCCACCCGTTCAGCATCGGGATGTCTTGACTCTTTTCTACAATCTGCATCTTGGTCCTCGCAAAACGTCCTGTAAAATTGTTTATTTTCACTACGTCGATCGATTTCTTCTATCGTAAAACGGATCAGGCTAGCCTGGTTTTGTGCCGCTCATGCCGATTTCCTCAGTGCGATTCAGCGCCCTTTTTAAAAAGGCCGCATCCTGGTGGTATGAGCCGCGGTCCCGTCCATTACGAAACACCTGCGAATCAGCGTTCTGCGGTCTAGATCACCGCGGCGGGCCTTAGGACGCGCTATTCACGGTCTTGTAACCCGCGCTGAACAGTTGCCATCTGTGAGGCTGTGACGCGCTCAGCCAAGCCGCCGAGGCCTTGTCGCATCCATTAAAACGAACGCCGCAGATCTATTAACTGCTAAAACCCAAGAATCAATGGGTGACGACGAGGCCAAGACGCACCCTTCGGTTTTATGCTTTACTTTGAGTTCCAATTCACGATTCAACCTCCCATGACCGACGTTTCAGACATCATAGCCACATTAAACTTTGATCCAGATGCCCTCCGGGAAAAATATCGTTTGGAACGGGACAAGCGAATCCGAGTTGCCGGTAATCAACAATACCTTGAGGTCGACGGGGACTTCTCAAATTACATTGACGATCCCTATGGCGCTGCCATCGAATCCAGAGATCCAATGACCGATACCGTTGACGTTGTCGTTATTGGCGGCGGCTTTGGCGGCCTGATCTCCGGCGCTCGTTTAAAAGAAGCCGGTATCAACAGTGTTCGGATCATCGAAAAAGGCAGCGATTTCGGCGGCACTTGGTATTGGAACCGCTACCCAGGGGCCGCTTGCGATACCGAGTCCTATGTCTATTTGCCTTTGTGTGACGAGTTGGGGATTGTGCCCACGGAGAAATATGCCCAGGGCCCGGAAATCTTTGCCCACAGTCAACACATCGCTCGGCACTATGACCTATACCAAAATGCGTGCCTACAGACCCAAGTCACTGACCTGCAGTGGGACGAAGCCGGGCGGCATTGGCTGATCAAGACCGATCGCGGCGACGCAATGCACGCCCGCTTTGTCATCATGTCGAACGGGCCGTTGAACCGCCCCAAACTACCTGGCATACCCGGTATCGCGCAATTTAAAGGTCACACCTTTCACACTAGCCGCTGGGATTATGACTATACGGGCGGCACCTCGAGCGGCAATCTTGAAAAGCTTTGTGATCAACGCGTTGGCATCATCGGCACGGGCGCCACCGCTGTTCAATGCATTCCTCATTTGGGCGAAGCAGCCAAGGCGCTCTATGTTTTTCAACGGACCCCCTCCTCAATCGATGTTCGTGCGAACCGCCCCACAGATCCTGATTGGGAAAAAACGCTGACCAAGGGCTGGCAAAAAGCGCGGATGGAAAATTTCAACGCCCTGACGTCTGGGCGGATTGTTGAAGAAGATCTGGTCATGGACGGCTGGACCGAGATCATTCGGAATCTGATCTCAATGGCGAATTATCGCGGCAAGGATATCGACCCAGCGGACATCCCTAGATTGATGGAACTGGCGGATTTTCAAAAAATGCAGCAGATCCGCGCCCGGGTCGATGCCCTGGTCGAGGACCCGGTCACCGCTGAAGCCTTAAAACCCTATTACCGACAATTCTGCAAGCGGCCCTGCTTTCACGACAGCTATCTGCAAACATTTAATCGCCCGAACGTGAGCCTCATTGACACCCAAGGCCTTGGCGTTGAGGCGATGACTGAAACTGGGGTCGTGGCGCTCGGGAAAACCTACGAGCTTGATTGCGTTATTTTTGCCACCGGATTTGAAGTTGGCACCGACTATACCCGGCGGGCAGGATGTGACCCGATCGGCACTGCAGGCCTCACCCTCAGCAAAAAATGGGCGCAGGGCATCCGCACACTGCACGGCCTCCACAGCCGTGGATTTCCAAACGTATTTTTTATGAGCACGGCCCAAAGCGGCTTTACGACCAGCTTTCCACATGCAATGGATGAAGCCGCGCAGCATATCGCCTACATTATAGATCGCTGCCTAACAGAGGATATTGGCGCCATCGAGCCAAGCCAAAAGGCAGAGGATGAATGGGTTGCAGAAATTCTTCAGCTCTCTCGCATCAGCGCGTCGTTTCAAGCCGAGTGCACGCCGGGGTACTACAACAACGAAGGCCAACCCAATCCCCTAAGCGCCCAAAACAGCAGCTACGGCAAGGGGCCGATCCCCTTCTTTAGCCGCATGAAAGCCTGGCGAGACGACGGCGCCCTTGCTGGCCTTGATTGCCGTTCGTAGCACCTTGATTCTTCCTGGCGAATGCTGCGGCATAACTTTCTTAGGGGTTGTTCAAAACAGCGGTTGACCGCTCACCCGCTTCCGGATTAAATGCCGCCCCACGCGATTTGGAGCCCTTGCCGTGCTAAATCTATTTATCGAAAACTTTATTCTGATCTTCGTCGCCATTGACCCAGTGGGGTTGCTGCCCATCTTTGCACCCTTTACAAAAGGCTTAACGAAATCCGAGGTTATGCAACTGACATTGCGCAGTGGGTTCACGGCTTTTTTCGTTCTGCTTGCGTTCTGGTGTTTTGGCAGCACGATTCTGTATTACATGGGCATCAGCATTGATTCTTTCAAAATCATCGGGGGTTTGTTTTTGATTGTGATCGCCTACCAAATGCTGTTTGAACAACGCCAAGAACAACGCCAAGACACGATGGATAAGGCGATGCGCGACAAAGCACTGAGTTCTTTGGCAACTTTCCCGATTGCCATCCCGCTCATCTCGGGCCCAGGCGCCATCGCAATCACCATGTTGATGCAGGAAAAAATCGATGCGTCGCTCGAGCAACAGATCGTTGGGTTTGCGCCGATCGTCACCGTGCTGGCGATGGCGGCTGCGTCCCTTTGGCTCTCTTCAAAAGTTGCGAAAGCGCTACCGACCTCGGTGATCGGCGCCATTCAACGGGTTTTCGGTTTACTCCTCGGCGCCTTGGCGATCGAGTTCGTGATCGACGGGATCAAAACCACCTTTGGTTTGGCGTGAACAAGCCTCACCACCAATCGGTTTACTCTGAAAACCTCAACGACCCCGAAACAAAAAGTCTTTAATTTCGGATCGAGCAGCTTGAATATCAGTTGCCTTAACGCGGTCCGTGTCGCCGACCTCTTCCGGGACATAAAAATGGATCGGGTCGCTATTGTGATAGGCCGCCCAAACCGCCTCTGCAATAGCCGATGCCGGCATTAGCCGGTAAGCACCCGTTTTGGGCAGGCGGTCCAGCATTGATAACTCGAAGGGCCGCCCGGAACCTTTCGCGGTTTCAGTCCGCAGCATGGGCGTATCGATACAACCCGGCAACACGTCCGCCGTTCGAATGTCGTATTGCTCAAGCTCCAAAGACAAGGCTTCGGTCAGGCCCTTCACCGCAAACTTACTGGCCGTGTACACCGACCGCATGGCATGACCGAAGGTTGCAACCGAGCTCGACGTACTGATGCACAGGGCGTTGTCGGTGCGTTTTAAAACAGGCAAGGCAGCCCGAATCCCATTGATCACGCCAAAGACATTGACCTCGATCACCGCTCGAATGGTGGCGTCAGACATCTCCTCGAGCAGCCCTCCCGGCGCGATCCCCGCATTATTAAACAAGATATCCATTCGGTCGCCGCTCCAAGCCGAGAACAGCTTGACCGCCTCAGAAAAGGCGCCCGGGTCGGTAACATCTAACACCCCTGTCATCACCGCCTCCGAACCAATGGTCGCTTTTGCTGCAGCCAGCGCCGCAGCGTCCAGATCGAACAAGCCCACGCGCCAGCCGGCCTCAGCAAATCGCTGCCCGGTAGCGAGCCCCATGCCACCGGCGCCGCCGGTAATAAAAATCGCTTTTGTGTCCATCGCTTTTCGTCCTGTCATTGTTGTTTTAGTCGAACCTCGACTCGGCGTTTTCATCATCATCGTCCAATCCGCGTCGCCCACACGCAGAAGGTCTGTAAACCATGCTCAAGGGCCCTCGCCAAGCCTTGTTTGGCGCCCATTTTGTGGCGTATGGCATTGGAACCTGGCCCCGACGCATCACTAAAAAAGGGGCCGCCACCCAACAACCTCAGCCGCGCCTGTCAGCACAGGTTAATTGGCAGCTTGGCGCATCGCACCCGCCACTGGCGCCGCCTGCGTCAGACGCCCGCAATCAATCCGGCAAGCCCAGCACCCGCTTGGCAATGATATTGAGCTGCACTTCTTTGGTGCCCCCCGCGATGGTTAAGGATTTCTGATAAAGCCATTTCTGGAGCGCCGCGAGCTCGTCTGCATCGGCCGTTTCAGGATCCCAGCGCAAGCCTTGCGACCCCATCGCCGCAACCAGCAACTCATCTCCATCTTGTATATTCAGTGCGTTCGTGAGTTTTACGGCAGAGGAAGTAAAGCCCGGCGCCCGGGAACTCAGCTCCTCAATCGCCCGACGTTGCGTGATCCGTTGCGCGTGGGAGTTCATTTCAAATTCTGTTAGCCAGCGCCTCAGCGCCGGGTCGGATAGCTGGCCCGCTTGGCTCGAGACATAGCGCGCAACCAATGCAGGCATCTGACTCTTTTCTGATCGCCCGCCCTGGGAGCCCGAAATATTAATGCCCGCATGGGTTGAGCGCTCAAATTGCAATAATCGCTTGCCCACCGTCCAACCGCGGTCGATGCCGCCAATAACATCCTCCAGCGGCACCACGGCATCAGAAAAATGGGTCTCACAAAATGGCGAGGCGCCGGAAATTAATTGGATGGGTGAGACTGTAACCCCGGGTTGACGCATGTCCACGAGCATTAGGCTAATGCCTTCGTGTTTCGGCTTTTCAGGCGAGGTGCGCACCAGAACAAAAATATAATCACAAAGGGTTGCGTCACTGGTCCACATTTTTGAGCCGTTGATCCGGTAATGATCCCCTTCTTTCACCGCCCGCGTATTT
The DNA here is from genome assembly GCA_017854255.1 of Pseudomonadales bacterium. Taxonomy (GTDB): domain Bacteria; phylum Pseudomonadota; class Gammaproteobacteria; order Pseudomonadales; family Azotimanducaceae; genus UBA9926. The sequence goes on along the minus strand of JAFMIA010000048.1, from coordinate 7,107 downwards.
AAACTTGCAAGATCAGAGCCCGCACCTGGCTCGGAATAGCCCATGGCCCAGGCCCCTTCACCCCGCGCACAGATCGGCAACCATTTTGCTTTTTGCGCATCCGTTCCAAATTCTAAAATAGTCGGTCCAATATAATTGACGCCTCGGCCCGTAAGCGGCGTGCGAGCGCCGGCACGCTTTAATTCATCAACCAGCACATCATATTCAGCGCGTTCGAGCCCAGCGCCGCCATATTCCTTCGGCCAGGTCGGCACGGTGAAACCTCGGGACACCATCGCTTGCAGCCAAGCCGCAACATCTTGTGTTAATGCGACCTGGCTACTCCCGAAAGGAATCTGGCCAGGCCCGCGCGCGCCTTGGGGACAATTCGCCTCGATCCAAGAACGGGTTTCGGTCCGAAATGCTTCAATGGACACAGTTGATTCCTCCAGGGTTTGGTTCATAACCGTTCGCTACAATCCGCGAACGTGACCTAGTATCCCATGTGCTGCCGCCACTGCAAACGATATCATTCGGCCCAGCAAGGCGATAAAAGGGCCGGTTGAATCCAAGCTAAGCCGCGGTTCGCGTCGCGTGCCGCGGGTATTGAACGGACTCCTCGCCGCTCGATGAAACGCCTCATCCTTGGGATCAGGTAAAGCACAATGGATCAAACTTGACGGGTCTAACACGAGCGCCGGCCCGCGATCCAATCCGCGTAAGCACTTACCCGACAATGATCAGCACCCACCACACCCTCTGTTGCCTGCGTTGACAGCCAGCACTCAGAACACTCTAATAAGGGCTCGTGGGTTCATACCAACAACCACAAGCCCACGCTGCTTAGCGGTCAAAGTCACTCCTTAAAACAAGCGAGCAACGCGAATGAATAACCAATATTTAAACCCAGACGATCAAAACAGAAATGCGTTATCCGAGCGGTTACGAGGCGGTGATCTCACCGTTTCGAATAAAGAACTTCAAACGGCCTGGGCAATCGATGCGCACTTCCCCGCGGCCGACATCCCGCTGGACCGACTGGATCCCTCCCATCCAGCGCTCTTTGCCAATGACACCTTATGGGATCATTTTGCGCGACTTCGGAAAGAGGACCCAGTGCACTACCACGAACACAGCCTCGTTGGCCCTTATTGGTCAGTGACGCGCTATGAAGACATCATGACGGTAGATAAGCACCACGAATTATTTTCGTCGCAGCAGCGTCTCGGGGGCATCACCTTGGGCGGTATCGCCAGAGAAGACGATGACGCCTTTGCCTTACCCATGTTCATTCAAGAAGACCCACCCAAACATGACAAGCAACGCAAGGTTGTGACCCCCATGTTCATCCCGAGGAACCTGGCCGAACTCGAGCCTCTAATCCGCCAACGGGCGGGGCAAATCCTGGACGATCTCCCCATCAACGAGGAATTCAACTGGGTCAAGCACGTCTCCGTTGAACTAACCGGCCAGATGCTCGCAACCTTGTTCGATGTACCCCAAGAAGATCGCCTTAAACTGGTGCACTGGTCTGATACGGTCCAAAACTTGGGAGATCCTGAATTCTTTGAGACCCCTGAGCAAGGCTTCCAAGAACTATTCGCCTGCCTTGCCTACTTCACCGAATTTTATGAAGCGCGGAAGAAGGCGCCGCCAAAGTTCGACTTGATCTCGATGCTCGCCCACGATGAGTCCACCAAGGATATGTCGCCCCAGGAGCTGCTCGGCAATATCATCCTGCTCATCGTTGGCGGCAACGACACCACGCGGAATTCGATTTCGGGCGGCGTCTTGGCGCTTAACAAGTACCCGGATCAATACGAAAAACTGCTCCAGAACCCGGGCCTCATCCCCAAAATGGTGCCTGAGATTATCCGCTGGCAAACGCCGCTCGCTCATATGGCGCGCACCGCACTGGCCGATACTGAATTAGGCGGCAAGCACATTAAGAAAGGCGATCGCCTTGCAATGTGGTATATCTCCGGTAATCGAGATGAGTCCTACATTGATCGCGCCGATGAGTTCATCATTGACCGCCCGAATCCGAGGAACCACACCGCTTTTGGGTATGGTATTCATCGTTGTGTTGGTAACCGACTGGCCGAAATGCAACTCAATGTCATGTGGGAAGAAATCAACAAACGGTTCTCTAAAATCGAAGTGACCGGCGACCCCCTACTGCTAACTTCCAGTTTTGTTCACGGCATCCGCGAGCTGCCGGTAACGATCCGAGGATAGCGCTTCTAGCTCGAGCGCCTCGCCCTTTGCGAAGCGCTCGATCAGTTCTGCAATCAAACCCGATTCAGCCTGCATATGCAGATGATGGTGACCCGGCACATGAATAACGGTCAAACGCGGCTGCTCAGTGGCCATAACAACGTCGAGTGAGCGACGCAGCCAATCATTGGACAGATCCGCCACAATCATCAACGTTTGCGCCGTGACCTGCTGAATCAGTTGCTGTAATTGCGCACCGGTTAACTCCAGGGGCCCTGAGCCTTTGATTCTGGGATCCGTCCGCCAAGTGTAACCACCATCTACCTCAGCATGTCCTCGGGCAACAATCGCCTCGGCAGACGCCGCGCTTTGTCCGGTTGCATCCGACAGTCGAGCACTCATCGCGGCAAGTGTCGGGAACACTTTCAACCGCGCGCCCTGCTTGAACGACGCCGAGACCGATGAGGCCAAGTGCTCGAGTGTCACCGGCACGATATTGGTGCTGCAAAACCCATCAATGCAAACGAGCGATGCGACGCGATCCGGAAAGAGGCCTGCGATCTGAGACCCAATTTCCGCGCCCATTGAATGGCCTATCAAATGAAAGCGGGACCAGCCAAAGTAATCCGCAACGGCTAGGACGTCTCGAATATCCAACAACCCTGAATACAGCTCATGAGGCCTGCGATGATCGGAGGCGCCGTGGCCAGCAAAGTCCATCGCGAAAATTCGATGGTTGGGCAAGCGCGGCGCCAGCTCATCAAAACTATTGGCATTATCTAGATAACCATGCAGCGCAATGGTGGGCAGTCCCGTTACCGGACCCCAAAGCTTGCCTCGAATCCACTGACCGCCTAAATCGATATCCAGGTCTTCAAACATGGCGCTGTCCCTGCCAGAAAAGCCGGCAGTCTATCCTCTGCAGATGTGAATTTCAGTTTATTGCAACCAGGTGATAGCCAGGCATCACGGCGCTCAATTCATCGTTGGGGTCTCTGCGGTTTTCTGCTAACGTTTTGCGAGTCTTTTCAATCCAAACGCTAACAAGGCGCAGCACCATGTCCGACACGTCACAAGCCGTCAAAACCGAGCAACCCGAGCCTCTAATGAGCCCGTTTCTATCCGACAATCCGCCGCCCATCATACGCGACCCTTACAGTGTGCCGATCGAGGCGATCAACATGATCGATGGCCGTCTGTTCCAAGAAGATATCCAATTCGCACACTTTGACCGGCTGCGAAAAGAAGACCCTGTTCACTTAAACGAGCTACCCGGTTTCGGTCGGTACTGGTCGATCACGAAGTTTGAAGACATTATGTTTGTTGATAAGAATCATCAGCTGTTTTCATCGGCCCATGGCATTTCAATTGGACCGCAAATTGATACCCCGGAAGATCCCAGCCAGCTTAATTTTTCGAATTTTATTGCGATGGACCCACCCAAACATGATCTGCAACGGGCAACCGTCAGCGGCGTGGTGGCGCCGCCCAATTTAGCAAAACTTGAGGGCACCATTCGAACGAGAGCAGGCGAGATTCTGGACAATCTTCCGGTTGGCGAAACCTTCGATTGGGTTGACCGGGTGTCGATCGAGCTCACGACCCAAATGCTGGCGACCTTGTTTGACTTTCCCTTCGAGGACCGCCGCAAACTCACTCGCTGGTCCGATGTTGCCACCGCACCACCCGGCACGGGCATTGTTGACACCATGGAGCAAAAACGCGAAGAACTCCTCGAGTGCTTAACCTACTTTACCCGTCTGTGGAATGAGCGCGCGGCCCAAAGTGAACCTGGATCCGATCTCATCTCGATGCTCGCTCATGGCGAAAATACGAAGAACATGGCGCCGCTTGAATTCCTCGGCAATCTCATACTGCTGATCGTTGGCGGCAATGACACCACCCGCAACTCCATCAGCGGCGGGGTCTTGGCGTTAAACCAAAACCCTGCTGAATACGACAAGCTTCGCGCTAACCCATCACTGATTCCGACAATGGTTTCGGAAATCATTCGTTGGCAAACCCCGCTGCCCTACATGCGGCGCACGGCTAATCAGGATATCGAGCTTCGAGGCAAACACATTAAAAAGGGCGAACAACTGCTGATGTGGTATATCTCCGGCAATCGCGATGGCGACGTTATCGACCGGCCAGATGAATTCATTATCGATCGCGCGCAAGCCCGACATCACCTTGCCTTCGGGTTTGGCATTCATCGCTGCATGGGCAACCGCTTAGCCGAAATGCAGTTACGGATTGTGTGGGAGGAGATTCTTAAGCGTTTTGCGTTCGTTGAAATTGTTGGCACGCCAGAGCGGTTGCGGTCCAGTTTTGTTCGGGGTATCACCGAACTGCCGGTTCAGGTTCATCGCTATTAATTGATGTGGCGCGCAGTCTCTGACCCTGCAGGAACCCGGACCCTTCTCGCTTCACTGTTATGACCTTATTGGCCCTATCAATCACGACCCTACTCCTGGCGCTGCTCGCCTACCGAGCCTTCCAGCGCGCCTTACGCGTCGATCGGTTTAAGTCGCGTTTCCAGAGCCTTTATCCCCCGTCCGAGACCGTGACGTGGCTTGCGCGCCCTGGCCAGAGGCCACTGCTCGCACACCTTTATAAGCCGTCAGGCTGGCATCACACCGATCAAAGGCCCTGCATCGTGTTGTTTTTTGGTGGCGCCTGGCGGGTCGGTAGCGCCTGGCAATTTGCGCCGTTTGCACAACGACTGTGCGCACTCGGCGCGGTTGTGGTTCTGCCCGAATACCGAATTAAAAGTCGAGATCGCAGCACGGTCGACGAGGCGGTGACTGATGGGTTCGCGGTCATGAACACGGTTCGTGAATCCGCTGATTGTCTGGGTATCGATCTCGCTCGCATCAGCGTTGGGGGCGGGTCAGCGGGGGGGCATTTGGCAGCCTGGATCGCGACGGCAAGACACCCGAACGCGTCTCGGGCAGCCGACGGCTTCAAACCAGCGGCACTGCTTTTGTTCAATCCAGCCGTCAACTTTTCAATTGACCCCCTCGCTTACAAAGGCTACAGCCGACGGCAAAAATTTTCAGCGCGGGCGCTCGCGAAACTCAGCGCGCTCGACCCCATGCCGCATCTAGGCCGGGGACATCCCGACACGCTCATTCTGCATGGCGATCAAGACCAGCTGGTGCCGGTTGATAAGGTTGAGGGGTATGCCGCTGCACTACGGGAACAGGGCGCGGCGGTCGTCATGACAATCTATCCGGGCCGACACCACGCTTTTTTCAACCCAACCAACAGTCTCGATGACTTTGAGTCAAGCTGCACAAACCTCATTGACTTCCTTTCCGAGCGAGACCTGATCGACTCACCGCTTGAGCGCACCCATTCTTGATCGCGCCTATCGGTAATGACTCGGCGCTTGAAAACCGCCGAGGCGTTCAGCCAGCAACGCCGTAAAGCCAATGGTTTCATAATCACAAAAAGGCCCGCCTATGGCCTGAAGCCCAATGGGCAATCCATCATCCGCCAAGCCGGTTGGAAAAACGGTACTGGGTAAATAGGCATTAACCGCAAGCCCAGCCCAAAACAATTGTTCAAAATACCCGCGCTCGACCCCATCGATTGCCAAGGTGCGCTGCCCAAAGGGCTGATGATCATGAACAAAGGCCGTCGTTGCCATTTGGGGGCAAACCACAATATCCCACGTGTCAAAAAAATCGTCCCAAGCTATCCTGATTTTTTCACGCTGACCGTTTGCGCGGATCCAATCGCGGTGCGATAACACCGCGGCGCGGGTAATGAGCGCCTCGCGGCTCTGATCACTATCGGTCAGACTATCGGCGCGACGCTGCATGCGCGCCACGGCCTCGGCATCCATGCCAGAGGTCATCGCCGAGTTTAAGAGCGTTTGATAGTTTTCATGCGCCCTTGCCGGATCAAAGTCCGGACGCGCAGTAAAAGACACCTCAGCGCCTGCTGCCGCCAACTCTGCGCCAATCGCCAGCGCTCTGGATGAGACCGCGGAACTGACCGGTGCGAGGTCATCGGTTGCCCAAACCACGACCTTAAAGTCCGACAAGGCTTGTTTCACGGCAGGCTTAAGCGCCAACTGCCAACCCTTGGCCTGCCGTTGTCCAGGCCCGGCCATAATCGACAAGGCAAGGCTTAGGTCGCCAGCGCTTCGGGCCATGGGCCCACAGACCGAAAGATCCCCCTCAGGCAGCCCTGACACTAATTCATGGCCTTGCATTGGGACCACGCCATAGGTTGGTTTATGACCATAAACCCCACAAAAATGCGCCGGATTCCGAATTGAGCCACCGATATCGGACCCTGCCTCCAACGCGGAAAAGCCAGCGGCCAAGGCCGCCGCGCTACCGCCGGAGGAACCGCCCGGCGTTCGGGTGACATCCCAGGGATTACCGGTTGCCCCATAGAGGGGGTTATAGCTTTGAAAGTCCGCCAGATCGACCGGAACATTGGTCTTGCCCAGAAAGTGTGCGCCGGCGGCTTTAAACCGCTGCACAATCAGACCATCGTGCTTTGATTGATTATGGCGGAACCGCTCGAGACCCCAGCTCGTGACCGTGCCTGCAAGCACATAGGATTCTTTGATGGTCATCGGCACACCATGCAGCGGCCCGAGCCAGCGACCCTCGGCCGCGGCTGCATCGGCTATGACCGCCGCGGCCCGAGCCGCCTCGAAGGTGCGGACAACCACCGCATTAACGTCACCATCCAAACGCTCAATGCGATCGATAAAGTAATCGGTTAAGGCAACCGAGGTGATCGCGCCGCGCCTGATCCGTGCGGCTAAGTCGGTTGCAGAAAGAAATGCCCAGTCTGTCATACGCGCCTCTCGTTCATCATTGCTTCAAGCATTCTGCGCGCAATCAATGCCGGCAGCTTATCCAAATTCAACACAGGGGTCAGAGC
>JAFMIA010000011.1 GCA_017854255.1 Pseudomonadales bacterium | reverse complement strand
GCGCGCTGATTGTGTTCGGGAAACGACTGTGAAAGGTAATGGGCGACCGCATTGGAGTGCCGTTGCCAGATGCATGGGCAGAAGCCCAAGCGAATGGCAGGCCGTGAGACGCGGAAATTGACAATGGCGTTTTGGACCTCGGGGCACGCCCTGAGGTCCAACGGCTTTTTCAGCTAAAGTCAGCTTTAATTAAAATGTTCTGCAAACACCGCGTCGTTAAACCCGACCAAGACCGTCTTGCCGACTTTCAGGGTTGGGGCTCGAAGGTTGCCGGTTGGGCCGAGCATGGCAGCCTTGGCCTCATCACTCAGGCCCTTTTTAAGATCGAAGGATTCCACTTTTTTACCTTTCATGGCAACCAGCGTTGAGGCTGCCTCGGTAATGCCAGGGCAGTCGGCTGCACTCAATTTCTTGCTCGCGAGTACGGTTTCTTTAATGTCGATTGAACGGGCTTCCAAAAACTTGGATGCTTTGACGCAAGTGGTTCAGCCCTTTCTTAAATAATACCAAGCAACGCCTTTGGCCATGATGTGCTCCCTTGTCATGAGTGGTTGCCCGTATGTTAGCAGAATACTGGTAGTATTCGAGCGCACCTTAGGTGGAATAGATCGGGCGGACGCTTTTTCATTTCACGACAACCACAGCTTTAAAAGATGATATGACCATGTCGACCCACTTAATCAATATCTTGAATTTTAGTCTGCGACGCGTGGGGTTTGCGCTGGTTGTTTGCCTGAGCGCCAATGCTCAGAGCGCTGAGCCAAAGCTGCCACGCGCGATGGCTTGGAGTGCTTATAACCTGGGCACGACCGGCTACAACCAGGCCGTCGGAATTGCCAAAATGCTCAAAGATGAGCATCGCGTCACGTTAAGAGTGATTCCCGGTAAAAATGATGTTTCCCGGCTGTTACCGCTCATGGTCAATCGGGTGCAGTTTTCAGCCAATGGTGTGTCGACCTACTTTGCCCAAGAAGGCGTTTTTCAGTTCACGAGCCCTCGTTGGGGCCCGATTCCCGTTCGGCTGGTGATGATGTCGTTGGGCCTGTCCAATCAGGGGATTGCGGTGGCTGCGAATTCCGAGATTGAACGCATTGCGGATCTAAGATCAAAAAGTGTGCCGTATGTTTTGGGCGCTCCGGCCCTAAATGTCTCGACCGAGGCAATATTGGCCTGCGGCGGGCTCTCCTGGGCCGATGTTCAGCGCGTTGAGTTTCCGGGTTATGGCGCAATGTGGAACGCCATGATCGCCGGTCAAATTGACACGGCCTATGCCACGACGGTTTCTGGGCCGACTCGTCGGCTTGAAGCCTCCCCGAAAGGGATTCGGTGGCTGACCATGCCCCATGACGACCCTGCGTGCTGGCAGCGCGCCCATCAAATTGCGCCCTACCTGCAGCCGAATATTGCAACCCGAGGCGCAGGAATCACGGATACGAAACCGCATGAGGGCGGCAATTACCCCTATCCAATCTTAACAACCCTTGCGGCCCAGGACGCGGACCTGGTCTACGCCCTGACCCGCGCCATCGATCTTGGTTTTGATCAGTTTAAGGGGGCGGACCCGGGTTCGATGGGCTGGCAAATGGATCGGCAAAAGTTTCAATGGCTGGTGCCGTATCATTCTGGCGCGATTGCTTATTTTGAATCTCTGGGGCTTTGGACGAAACCCATGCAGGATCATCAAGACGCGCTGCTGCGTCGGCAAGCGGTGCTTGCTAAGGCTTGGACCGCATTGATTGCTGCGCAGGGGGATGCGGCCTGGGATCGCGCGGTATGGGACGCGGCTTGGATGTCACAACGCGCGCAGTATCTGACGGCCGCCGGCTTTGACCCAATTTGGTCGTCACAATGAGTGTGCCTGCGCCAAGAATTCGGCTTTCAGAGGTGCTGACCGCCATTTTGGCTGGCCTTGCCTGCTTCTTGGTCATTGATCAGTTGCGGTTATTCGGCAGTCCGGTATTGAGCGTTTTGATTCGCCTTGAAACCCAATATTACTTCGCGCTGATCGCACTATTGTTGCCAGGGGTGTTTCTCATTTACCGAAGTCCTTGGGCGGCTTTGGACGCGGGCTTCGGGTTAGGCGCATTTTTGGCGCCGCTCTGGCTGTTGCTCCATGCTGAGGCCATCGCGAATGAGGGTTGGGAATTTCTGGCACCGGGCCATGCTGTTGTGGCCAGCAGTATCCTCTGGCTCTTGGTGTTAGAAGCGGTTCGCCGAGTGACCGGATGGGTGCTCTTTGGCATTGCGCTCGTGTTTTCGATGTATCCCCTCTTTGCCGATTTAATGCCGCTGATGATCTCCGGGATGGCCATCGGTTTTCGGGAAACCGCAAGCTATCACGCGATGAGTATTGAGAGCATCGTCGGGTTGCCCTTTCGTGCCTTTGCCAATCTGGTCGTTGGTTTTTTAGTGTTTGGCGCGACCTTGCAACATACCGGGGGTGGTGCCTTCTTTATTCGATTGGCGTTTGCGCTGCTGGGCGGCGTACGGGGCGGGGCGGCCAAAGTTGCCATTGTTTCCAGTGGCCTGATGGGCTCTATGAGCGGGAGTGTCATCACGAATGTCATGACGACCGGCCAGCTCACCATCCCTGCGATGCGCCGGCAGGGGTTTTCTGCAAAATCGGCGGCAGCCGTTGAGGCTTGCGCGTCAACCGGTGGGGTGCTGTTGCCACCGATCATGGGGTCAACCGCTTTTATTATGGCGACTTTCTTGGAGATCCCCTACTACCAGGTCGCTTTGGCGGCGCTGTTACCTTCGCTGCTGTACTTCATTGCGTTGTACGCGCAGTTAGATGCTTATGCGGGCAAGCACGGTCTTGAGGGCTTGCCCGACTCAGAGATACCCAGCTTGCGCACGGTACTAGGCGAGGGCTGGGTGTTTATTGTGTCGTTTGCCTTACTCATTGTGTTTTTGCTGGTGCTGCAACAGGAAGCGCTGGCGCCTTGGGCGGCCACTGCCTCGCTCTTGGTGATCAATCAGTTTCGGCAGGGCCGGATGGTGGTTGCGGATTGGGGGGCCTGGCTTGTTGCCGTCGGTAAGTTACTCATCGAGCTGCAGGCAATCCTGCTGGCGGTAGGCCTCATTGTAGGGGCTTTGTCGGTGACGGGATTGTCGGGCACGCTCGTCAATGAACTGTTGTTCATTGCAGGTGATAGCACGGGGGTACTGATTTTAATGGGTGCGGCGACCAGTTTTATCTTGGGAATCGGCTTAACGGTCACGGCGGCTTACGTGTTTCTGGCCATTGTGCTGGCGCCGGCCTTGATCGATGGTGGGCTCGCGCCGATGGCGGTGCATCTGTTTATTTTATATTGGGGCATGTTGTCCTTTATAACGCCACCGGTCGCTTTAGGCGCGTTTGCTGCGGCCTCGATTTCAGGGGCCAATCCAGTGGCGACCGGATTTGAAGCGATGCGGCTCGGGGTTGCGATTTATCTGGTGCCGTTTTTGTTTGTATTGAATCCTGCGCTGATTGGTCACGGTCCTTGGCAAGGTATTGTCCAAGCGGCCCTGGAGGCCTTGCTGGGCGTCTTACTCATTGCCTGGTCCGCCCAACGGCACTTGCCGCGCCTCGGTGACCCGGGACTGATCGCGGCTTGGCTGCTGGGTCTGGGCGGTTTGTTGATTGCGCTGCCTGATATTAATTTACAGGGCCTTGCGCTCACCAATGCGCTGGGCAATTCAGCGGGCGCTGGGATGATGGTGCTTGCGCTATTGCTTGCTCGATTTCGGGCGCAGCAAGCGCCCGCAGTAGGCACTTGAGCGATCGAAAACCAATGCGCTACCCGTTGCGCAAGATCCGGGCTTGATGATCATGCCACGCCCGGGTCAGCCAATGGCCGGGGATTGGCTTGGGGCTTGGAGATTATGCGGCTGTCGATCCATCGAGCCCTTGAAGTCGGCGCGATGTTTGACGCCATTTAATCAGTATTTCGGGTCCCAATCGCGCAGCCCGCAGAAGGGTCCGGGCGGTTAGGACCGTTCCGCGTTAGGAAACAGGTCAGCAAAAGGTGCAAGGGCCGGTGCATCGGCCAGTTGACTGCCCACTTTCTGCAGCAGGTCCGCGGCGGTGATCAAATCGGCTTGCTCATATTGGGCCGCCTGCAGGGCAAACTCTAACCGGTCGACTTGTTTGACAAACTGGGCTTCGGGCGTGACTTGGGCCTCGTACTCCTCCCAGTTTTCGAGCAGGGTTTTTCCGGCGGGCAGACCGCTTAAGATCTTGAGCACCGCTTGCTTTTCCATCGCGTACTTTTCCTGGGGGTCAACCGCATCGGTTGGGGTGAGGTCGCCCACATAAACCTCTCCGAGATCGTGGATCAAGGCCATACGCAGTATTTTTTCAACGTTCAAACCGGGTTGCTGTTGGGCAAGCAGTAAACACAACATGGCGTTGCCAAAGGAGTGCTCGGCCACGCTCTCGCACCGGGCCGGTGGCAGACCGCGTTCGAGCCAGCCTTTTCTGAAAACTTGTTTGAGATGCAGTATTTCAAACCACGCGGTGACGGCAGCTGAAACTTGACCATTAATGGCCGGTAGGGTCAGTGGGGCTTTTTCAGTTTGCATTATTGGGCTTTGCTTAAAAGAGCGGATCATGCAGGATGTCTGACAAGGCTGCAAGATGATCGGTGGGATACGCCTTTTGATTTCGCTGGGAGAACGCTCTCAGATGGATTGATTCTATGCCGCCAGGCTGGTTATTGAAGCCGCGGGTTATTCAAAGATTGCAGAGCCTTCTGGCGATGCCGACGGGCCTCACGCGATCTTGCGTGCTTTGATCACCGTATAGGTCAAGATCTGTCGAAGGAAAGCGGCGTTATGCCCCAAAAGCGTGTCTCTACCCAAGCTGGATTGCCGGCGGAAGGCCTTCTTAGCGCGAGCAAAACCGACCTTAAGGCGCACGTCACGTGCGTCGGTTGTGGGCAGTCCAGGCGCTTGACCTTCCATCATTTGATCCCGAAGAAACTGCATCGAAGACCGCATTACAAGCGGCACTACTCGAAAGCCGAATTGAACCAGGGCGTTATGATGTGTCGGCCGTGTCATGCCGGGGTGCACCGCTTGTTTGATGAGATGACGCTCGCTAAATCGTTGAATACCGCGGCGACGCTTTTGAATGATCCCCGCTTACAAAAACATTTTACTTGGGTCGCTAAACTCCGAATTAAGGCAGAAGGCCGTCGATAGGGCCATAGGACGCTGACTGGGGAGAGCGCATTCAAGGCAAGTACAACCAACCGACAACGTGGGCGCAAGGTTAGTCTGACCTTGCGCTTTTGATCGGCGCAAACTGCCCGCGGGTCAGGGCAAGCAAATCCTTCGGGGCGATTTCGATTTCAAGCCCACGCCGGCCGGCGCTGACATAAATCGTGCTATGGTCGTCGCTGGCGCGATCAATGAAGGTTCTAAGGGGTTTCTTCTGGGCTAAGGGGCTGATGCCGCCCAAGACGTAACCTGTGGCTGCCTCGACTTGTTTTGGATCGGCCAGGCGCGCTTTTTTCCCGCCGGCGGCCTGAGCAAAAGCCTTAAGGTTGAGCTGGGACGAGACGGGTACGACGGCGACGGCGAGTTCTATCGGCGTCAGTTCGCAAACCAATGTTTTGAAGACCTGATTGGGGTTTAGATTCAGCGCGGCAACCGCTTCCAGACCATAGTCTTTGGTGCTGGCCTGGTGCTCATATTCGTGGAGCACATAGGTGATGCCGTGTTGGTTCAGCAGGAGGATAGCGGGCGTCATAGCGCGACTTTAAACGGATGCGTGGAAGGACTATAGCGTCTGTATGGCCTTCAAAAAAGGCAGAACCGAAAACTAAAAAGATTCAAGGCAAGGCGCAAGGGCTGTGGGTTAAACGGTGAGGGGTTAAAAAAGGAGGGGCGAGATGGCACGGCAAAAATCGGGTTTGAGGGGCGCGTTGGGTGGATTGAGCGCTTTTTACTGGGTGCCGCGGTGGGCGAAGATGGCCGTTCAGGGATTGGCCTTGTCAGGCTTTGGCTTGATGGCGGCGTTGGCGGATCCTTCGCCGCTTGCGGTAGACGCGCCGTTGCCAACTTGGGATGTGCGCAATCCAACTTATTCAGGGCCGCCTCGGGCAGCTGAGATCGATGTGACCGAGGGGACTTGGCTCAGTATCGATGTGTCGCCAGACGGTCAAACGCTGATTTTTGATCTCTTGGGGGATCTCTACTTGCTGGATATTGCGGGCGGGGCGGCACGCAGTTTGACCAGCGGTTTGGCCTGGGATATACAACCTCGGTTCAGTCCAGATGGTAAACAAGTCGTGTTTATCTCTGATCGAGCCGGTGGCGACAATGTCTGGGTCATGACGCTGGCAACGGGGGCACTGAAGCAAATCACCAAGGAATCTTTCCGCTTATTGAACTCGCCCGTGTGGCATCCGAATGGTCAGTTCATTGCGGCCAAAAAGCACTTTACGACGTCTCGCTCTTTGGGAACGGGTGAAATTTGGTTGTACGACGCAACGCTTCCTGCGCCCAGTGACGGCGTTGAGTTGGTCGCCCGACCGAATAAGAACTACCAAAAGGAGTTGGGAGAGCCCGCTTTCTCAGCGGATGGTGAGACGCTGTTTTACACGCAAAGTGCGACCTCCGGTAACACGTTTATCTATCACGACGACAGCCACGGCGGTCTGTTTCAGATCAAGCAATTGGATCTAAAGACCGGTGAAACCGACGTCGTAGCAGGAGGGTATGGCGGCGCCGTTCGCCCGGTCCCCTCACCCGATGGTCAGCATCTTGCCTATGTGAAGCGCGTTCGATCGGAATCAAGGCTCTTTGTCATGGATCTTGATAGCCAAGCAGAGCGCATGTTGGTCGATGACCTCGACCCGGATATGCAAGAAACGTGGGGTGTTTACGGGCTCTATCCGAACATGGCTTGGCTGCCTGATAGTCAAGGACTGATCTATTGGGCAGGTGGCGGCTTTTTTAAAGTTGATTTGGCAACGGGTGAGCAGACGGCGATCGCCTTTCGAGTGCAGGATCAGCGCAGTGTCTATGAGCCGCCAGACGTCGAGGTCTCGGTTTCAGACGAAACCTTCAAAACGCGCATGGTCCGCTTCGCAAGATCCTCGCCAAAGAACGACGAGGTGGTCTTTGAATCCCTTGGCCGACTCTTTATTAAAAAGGGGACATCCACCCCGAAACCGCTATTGAAAAACATGGCAGATCACCATGTTTTTGCCCCCGTTTTTGATCAAACGGGCGCGCGGATTTATTTTTTAAGTTGGTCGGATGAGACGCTTGGCGGCATTTGGTCGGCCGCGTCGCGCGGTGGCAAAGCGGAGGCACTCCCTCTCCCGCCAGGGCACTACACCGATCTTGCAATCTCCCAAGACGATCGATACCTTGCGTATCGCAAACATGCGGGCAGCAGCCTAACCCACCCAGATTGGGGGCAAGCGCCGGGTATTTACCTTTTTGATCGGAGAGAAAGTAAAGAAATCAAAATATCCGATAGAGGCTTTGACCCGCATTTTGGTCCAGAGGAAAGACTGTATTACACCGATCGCAAATCAAGTGCTGCCGGTCGGGGATCCGATAGCGACGCGAAGACGGTCCTGCTGTCTCGAAACTTTGAAGGATTTGATGAGCGGCAGTTGGCCCAGGGCGATTTCGTTAGGCGCTATCAATTATCCCCGGATGGTCAGCATCTTGCCTTCATTGAGAACTTCCAATTATATGTCACCAAGGTGCCGGCCCTCGGTATTGCGCTCGATCTGAGCGCCGACTACAAAGGCTTGAGTATGGGGCAGGCCAGTGAATTGGGTGCCAATTACTTAGCTTGGTCAAAAGATGGCGGGCGCATCAGTTGGTCGATAGGCGCGCAATACAAGACCCGAAGTGTTCGCCAAGGCCTTGCTTGGGCGACAGCCGCCGAGGCCGTTGATTTGTCTCAGACAGTCGAAACCGATCAGCCGACGGGTGTCGTGGCCCTCACGGGCGCTCGAATTATCACGATGGATGAGGCCATGGGCGTCATTGCTGTGGGAACCATCTTGATCGATGGCGCACGCATTGTGCAGGTTGGCGCAATCGATGAGGTTGTGATTCCGGAGGGTGCGGCGCGGGTCGATCTGTCGGGTAAAACCTTGATGCCGGGCATGATTGATGCGCATGCCCATGGTCCCTATGGACGGGCGGACATCATCCCCCAAAATAATTGGTCTCTGCTCGCCCACTTAGCCTTAGGGGTCACCACTGTTCACAACCCCTCAAGTCAAGCCAGCCAGGTTTTCGCAGCAGCAGAATACCAAAAAGCGGGCCGCATCTTGGGGCCCAGAATTTTCTCAACGGGTGAAGTGGTGTACGGCGCGAAGAGTCTCGGCTTTGCCAAGGTCGATGCATTAAGCGATGCCCTGACCCACGTTAACCGCTTGAAAGCGCAAGGGGCGATCAGTATCAAAAACTATAATCAGCCTCGACGGGAGCAGCGCCAGCAAGTGATTGAAGCGGCTCGGCAAGCGGGCATGTTGGTGGTTGCCGAAGGCGGGTCCTTGTTTCACCAGGATATGAACTTGATTGTTGATGGCTCGACAGGCATTGAGCACAACATCCCAACGCTTAAGATTTATGACGATGTGGTTCAGCTTTGGCGGCAGTCCAATTCGGGCTACACCCCGACGCTGGTCGTGACCTATGGTGGCTTAACGTCGGAGGATTATTACTATCAAACCACCGAGGTTTGGAAGCACCCCTTGCTCAGTCACTTTGTGCCGCCCGATCAATTGCAGGCTCGGTCTGTGCGGCGCGTTATGGCGCCTGAGTCGGATTTTAAAGACGATGATGCGGCCGCCGTTGCACTTCAATTGGCCAATGAGGGGGTTATTGTGAATACCGGCGCGCATGGTCAGCGTGAGGGCCTTGCAACCCACTGGGAACTCTGGAGTTTTGTTCGGGGCGGCTTCACACCCCTTGCCGCATTAAAGCTTGCAACGATTAACCCCGCGCACTATCTGGGTATGCAGGCGTCGTTGGGGTCGCTTACCGCCGGGAAGCTGGCCGATATTCTGGTTCTAAGTGCAAACCCTTTGGAGGACATCCATAACACCCAAAGCCTTGAGCGCGTGATGCTCAATGGGCGTTTGTATGATGCTCAGACGCTACAGGAACAGATAACAGGTGATCGGCCAGCGCCGAAGCTGTGGTGGCACGATCGAGCGCATTTGCAGATTCGGTAACGGGCGCACTCGGTTACTTTTGGGCTTGTCGTTTTTGTGACCGGCTTCCCAAAGCCTTGATCGATTGTCGAGCTGGGGCGCAAGGTTGTGGCCGCCCGCCGGGCGCTGCAATGTGATGCCACCATTAAAAGGGCTGTCCACTTCAACGGGCAGATCGTTTGAGTTGAGTCAGAATAAGATCTTGATAATCGCCGCGCCGCGCATGTCTCTTCGAGCCGCGGCGAGGGGTTTTCGGGCGATGGGTTAAGAAATTTTTAAGGACAGCTTGAGCGGATAAAACAGCTTGAGCGAGTTGGAACAGCCTGAGCGGCTTTTAATAGAGCCTGAGCGGCTTTTATAAAAACTTGAGCGGTTTTCTTAAAAGCTTGAGCGGTTATAAAAGCCAGAGCCGATAAAGGCCCTTTGCAGCCGGTCGTGGTTTCAGAAATAGTCACCGTTGAGCGCGTATACTAGGGTTTAAAGATAGGTCACGATGAGGATGCAGAGCATGAGTTATTTAGAAGATCGGGTTGTGATGATTACTGGCGCCAGTGGTGGGTTTGGCTCGCTCCTGGCAAACGGCTGCTTGGATCGAGGCGCGTTGGTTGTGGCGCTGGATCTGGATGAGGCAGCGCTGCAAAAGGCGTTGCCAACCTCTGCGCGGTGCCTGTCGATTGCGGCAGATGTGACTCGCCTAGCCGACCTAAAGGCCGCGACCGCTGCGGCGGTTCAGAAATTTGGCAAGGTCGATATTATGGTGAACAACGCCGGCATAATGCCGCTGGCCTTTTATCGAGACCATGAGGCAGCCGGGCCTGCTTGGGATCGCTGTATTGACGTTAATATTAAAGGGGTATTGAACGGGATTATTGCGGTTCACGACCTGATGATGGATCAAGGCCGAGGTCATGTGGTGAACCTGTCGTCGATTTATGGCAACAGCGCCGTTGCGGGCAGTGCGGTTTATGGCGCGACCAAAGCGGCGGTAAACATGTTGTCAGAATCGTTGCGGCTTGAGTCACAGGGTAAAATTAAAGTGACCGTGGTGCGACCCACTGGCGTGCCGGGTACCGGTTTGGGTCAGGGGGTCGTGAATCCTGAGGCGATTCGCGGGATTCTCGGCGCAGAATTCGACAGCTATATGGCGACAATGGGCAGCCTCGCCGCGGGAACGGGCGATCAAGAACTGGGCTCTAGCGAAAGCATATCTTATGCGGCGCTCGACCCGGCATGGCTGGTGCGCGAAATCCTACATGCCATAGATCAGCCCTGGGGGGTTGTCATTAGCGACATTACGGTTCGAGCGGCCAATGACCGTTATGTGATTTAAGGCTGATTGGGTTCGACTGCCACAAAGCCGTCGGCCTCGTCTGCAGCCTCGCCGTTTAGAAACCGATCTCGCTGCTCTGTTAAATAGCGGCGATGCGTTTTATCCATCATGTTGAGGTGCTTTTCATTAATCAGCATGGTTTGACGCGCCTGCCATTGCTGCCACGCTTCCTCGGAAAAGTGCTCGAAGATCTCGCTACCCTTCTCGCCAGGAAATGGTGGCGCGGCCAATTTGGGTAAGTCTTTTTGAAGGAGTTTGCAAAATACCGTGGTCGTCATAAGGAATCCTTTATCGGGCTAAAGTATGGCATGGGCCTGGGGTAAAGCGCACGGCGCAATCGCGCGCGTGCAGATGTGTCGGTACCGGTTCATCCCAAAAGGGACTGAATGATTTTTTGAGCGGGCCTGCAGAGACCGAAGGCTTGGCTATTATCTTCGGAAAGCCAGGCCTCGTGATCTATTCTAGGAATATCCGCAATGGCGTCGATCTCAACCAACATCGGCTCGATCATCAGATGAAAGTGGGTGAAGCTGTGTTTTAAGGTGTCGAGCGCGCGAGGCGGATTAGGCAGTTTTGGCGTCAGCGCCTCGAGTTCTTGCTGGCTGAGTTCGGGAAAGCTGTAAAGGCCGCCCCAGATGCCTTCGGGCGGGCGCTGCGCGAGCCTGATCTCACCTGCCCGGGTTTTAACCACCAGCATGATGGTGCGGCGGGTGGGTTTGCTGACTTTGGGTTTCTTGCCCGGATAGTCGGGTATTTCTTGGCGGTCAAGGGCTAAGCACGTGTCCGTGACCGGGCAGATGTCGCACCGGGGCGCTTTGCCGACGCAGACTGTCGCGCCCAGGTCCATCATCGCTTGGGTATAAGCGTTGAGGCGTTCATAAGGGAGCACGGCCTCGGACTGAGCCCACAACTGCTCAGCGGTCTCGCGGTGACCTGGCCAGCCGCCGATGGCAAAGACGCGGCTGATGACCCGTTTAACATTGCCGTCTAGGATCGCAACCCGCTCGTTAAAGCAGATCGCGCTAATGGCGCCGGCGGTTGATCGGCCGATGCCAGGCAATTGCAAGAGGTCTTGTTGCGATCTAGGAAATTCGCCCTGGTGTAATTCTGAAATGATCCGGGCTGTTTTATGTAGGTTTCTGGCGCGTGCATAGTAACCCAGACCCGTCCATAGACTCAGAACCTCATCTAAGTCGGCTTGGGCTAAGGCCTTAACACTGGGGAAGCGTGCTATAAATCGATTGAAATAGGGGATGACCGTTTGCACTTGGGTCTGCTGCAGCATGATTTCAGAAATCCAGACTGGATAGGGGGTCAGCGACTTTTGCCAGGGCAGGTCATGGCGGCCAAAAACATCGAACCACGTCAGGACCTTATCGGCGAACGCTTGCTTCATGATCCCAAGAGGCCTTTCAAAAGATCTTTTAAGGCCTCCGGGGCCTTGTCCTCGATTGTTTGGTTGATTCGCTGCTTGGCCTTATCTTTTAATGCCTTGCGCGCAATCTCAGAGAGCAGGTCTTGCGCTTTATCCCGATCGATGCGGCAATCGGCCGGTGACAGCGTCTTTAATGCGCCCTGACAGTTGGCGGGCCAAGCGACGCCGGTTAGTGGGCCCTTTACCGATAGCGGACCATTGGTCGACTCGGCCAAGCGCAGTGTCACGTCGTAGTCAAAATTGGACTCAAACAGGTCAAAGCCGCCGCTCGCGCCAACGGTCAGGTTCTCGTAATTTAAGGTCGCGACTTGCGCGCTCGGTAGGCCTGCGTGAAAGGCATGGGCGCCGCTTAACGTGTCAATCACCAGATCATCCGGCCAATCGGCAGCACCCGATGGCTGTTGTGTCATTTGATCCAACCATCCCAAGCCCTGCTTGAGTGTCCGGATATCGACCAGGGCCTCCTTGATGGAAAATTGGCTTGCCCCCTTTAACGTCTTCGAAAGCGCGGCAAGGCTCGCCCCCTCGAAAGAGAGCGAGGAAGCCGCGCTTAGTTTCCCTAAGGTTTGTTCTGGGATGAGTTGATTGAGATCGATTTGCGTGAGGTTGGCAACAAGCGTCGTAAACGCCTGTTGTTCGTAATCAGAGACCATTTCAAGCTGGATACCGCCGGAGGCCAGTTGACCGGTTAGGCGGGTGGTTAATTTTGATTGCGCATTGCTTAGACGCAGGTGCACCTCCGAGAGATCCCATTGCGCGGCTTGAAGCGATTTGATCCGAAGATCGATCTGCGCTCGCGCGCCCTTTAAAGCGTCGATCGGTAAGATCAAGGTATCGGGGTCAAGCGCGGCCGAGGGGGATGACGGCGCGGCGTCGGCCCCGACAACGGATTCGCCGGGGTCTATTTCTAAGCGACTCAGGCTGAGGGTCAGGTCAATTGCTGGGGCCGCGAGGTCGATCATTGCCTCGCCCTTAAAGTCACCACCGTTGAATCGGCCTGAAATGCTCGATAGCTCAGGCGCGACGTCCGTGCCCTGCGCCATCGCAGCAAACGTGAGCTCGGTAATCGGCGCCAGGGGCGAGAGTTGACCGGCAAAAGCCGTGTTAAAAACATCGGCATTGGTTAAGGTGCTGCTGATTTTGAGCGCGAGCCTGATTTCTGGCTGCGTGATCGCAGACATCTCGCCGGTGAATGCGGTTGTGAGCCCAAGATGGTCAATGCGCATTTGCTCAAAAACGAAGGTATCGGTTTCAACCTGATAAACACCGGAGAGTTCGCAGGCAAATGCGCTCGCGTCTTGAAGGGGCGTTAATAAATCGCCCTCAAGGGAAAAGCCCTTAAGCATGACCTGTTGGGTTTCGAGGTCATAAAGGACGGTGCCATCGGATATGCCGTTAAAGGCAATGCCAAGGTCGGTATCTGCATAGGCCAGTTCGTTTTCGAGCACCAGGCTGAGGCGCGCGTTGGCATAAGTGCCCGATACCTGATTCAAAGATGCCGTGATCTCACCGGCAATTTTCGCGTCGATGTACTCAATGTCGATCGATTCAACCGTAAAGGATGATAACGCGAGGTCGCTCGTCGGGGCGGTTGCGGCGTCGGTTGTCAGCGCTGTTTTAGGGGTTTGGGCCGCATGGTCGGCAGCATAGTTCGTCTGGCCATTGGCATCCACGAAGAGATGGAGCTTTACAGCGCCCAATGTCACGGCGTCGATGGTCAATTCGCCCGAGCGCAAGAGGGGCATCAGTTTCACGTCAATGGCGAGGGTATCGATGACGGCAAGGGGTTTGCTGCCCGTTAATGCTGAAACTAAAATGCCATCCAGACGAATCGCAACATCCGGCCACAGCTGCCATTCAAGGGTTTCAAATTCGATCGCGTAGCCTGTTTTGGCAGCCATTTGTTCGGCAAGGGCCTCGCGATATTGATCTGGGTCTGCTAGCAACATGCGAACCCCGACATAGCCTGCCCCGGCCAGTAGGATCAGGACGAAGAGGATGCTGAGGGCAAATTTTGAAATGTGACTCAAGATGCGGATTCCTTTATTCAGCAGGGGATGAGTTTAAGCGCTGTTGCGCGTCCGGCCAATGTTTACGCAGTCGTTTACTGTGCCAAAGCGTTTTATTCTGCTATCTTTTGCCTCGAATCAATAGGCAATTGGATACTACTATGTCAGCTGTTGGAACAGAGTCGAACCCATTACGCGTGGCTGTGATCGGATCCGGCCCATCTGGGTTTTATACGGTCAGTAATCTACTCAAGCAAACCGACCTCGTCGTTGAAGTGGATATGTTTGATCGATTGCCGACGCCTTACGGCTTGGTTCGAGCCGGGGTTGCGCCGGATCATCAAAAGGATAAGTCCGTAACCCGCGCCTATGAAAAGAGCGCGGTTGCACCCGGATTCCGGTTTTTCGGGAATGTGGAATACGGTACCCACCTGCATTTAGACGACTTAAAAGAACATTACCATCAAGTGATGTTCACAACAGGCAGCCCTTTTGATCGGAATTTGGGGGTGGCTGGCGAGGACCTTCTTGGGAGTCACTCTGCCACCGAGTTTGTTGCCTGGTATAACGGGCACCCCGATTTTGCCGACCGAGACTTTGATCTGTCCCAAGAGAACGTGGTTGTGGTGGGGATTGGTAATGTTGCGATGGATGTCGCGCGAATCCTGTGTAAAACCGTTGATGAACTCAAAGTCACGGATATTGCCGATCACGCCCTTGCGGCGTTGAGCAAAAGCAAGGTGAAGAACGTTTATATTCTAGGAAGAAGGGGGCCGGCTCAAGCCGCCTTCACACCACCTGAAATTAAAGAGATGGGCGAATTCGCGGAAGCCGATGTCAACATCTTAGCCAGCGAGGCAGTGGTCGACGCCAATTCTCAAAAGCTACTGGATGACAGTAACGATAAGAATGCGATTAAAAATGTTGAGACGATCACGGCCTATGCCGCGCGTGAGAATGCCGGCAAGCCGAGACAGTTGCATATGCGGTTCTGCGTCTCACCGACCGAACTGGTTGAAGCTGATGGCCGAGTGGGTGCGGTTAAGCTGATACAGAACGATTTGGTATTGGATGATCGTGGCCAATTAAAAGCTGTTGCAACGGAACGCGAAGAAGTCATTCCAGCAGGCCTTGTGTTTCGCTCAGTGGGATATCGCGGGCAGCCGTTGCCGGATGTACCCTTCAACGAAAGTTGGGGCACGATTTTAAATGAAGGCGGCCGAGCCGTTGATGCTGCAGGCGATCAAGTGGTTGGCCTCTACACTGCGGGTTGGATCAAGCGCGGTCCCAGCGGGGTGATCGGCACCAATAAAACCTGCGCGCAAGAAACCGTTGGGTTGATGATGCAAGATCTGCAAGTGAACCGGATGTTTGAGCCGAGCGCGCCGTCTGCCGAGGCCGCATTGAAATTGATTCAGAGCCGCCAGCCGGATTTTGTCAGCTTTGCGGACTGGAAAAAAATAGACGAAGCGGAAGTGGCAAAGGGCGTGGCAAGCGACCGGCCGAGGGTGAAGTTTACGCGGGTTGCGGACATGCTCGAGGTTGCACGCGCCTAACCCACCGCCGCTCTGACCGCTGGCATCACCTCATTGAGATAGCAGGCTAGAGCATCCTCCCGCCAGGGTGCACGCAGCGCGATGTTGATTAGACTCGCCCCTTGCTGATGATAAGCCAAGATTTTGTCAATGGCTTGGCTTGGGGTGCAAACCAAAGAGCCCGCGCGAATGCGTGCTGCTTGCGGCCCCCAGTCCGAATCAATACGGGCGTGTTCGGCTTCAAGGTCGGCCGGCGTTAATCCCAAATGAAAACTCAAATTAACACTGCGCTCAATCTCCGTTGGGTCCCGGCCCAGGCGCTCGCACCACTGGTTTAGCGTTTGGTTGAGTTGCCCGAACTGCTCTGGGCTGACGTAGGCTGCATTCCAGCCGGATGCCCGCTGCGCGACAATGCGCAGGGTCTTCTTGGGGCCAAGGCCGCCGATCCAAATCGGCAGTTTGGGGTTGAGTGGCCGAGGTAGATTGCTCGCATTCTCCACTGAAAAATGGGTGCCGTGAAAGGTTGTCCTAGGCTGGGTTAGGAGACTCGAGATAATTTCTGCGGCCTCATCGAGCATATCCAGTCGGGTGCCAATAGAGGGGAAATCAAAACCGTAGGCGGCAGCCTCTTGGGCATGCCAGCCGGCGCCCAACCCGAGTTCGAAGCGGCCATTGGCGATATGATCGATCGAGGAAGCGACTTTGGCGAGCAGGGCCGGGTTGCGATAACCCACATAAAACACCAGGCACCCGATGCGCGCGTTTTGGGTATCGGCCGCGAGTGCGCCCAGCAAACTGACGGCTTCGAAGTGATCTTGGGTGCCGCCGGCGGGCGGCGCCTCATAAAAATGATCCCACAGAGAGATCCAATCTGCGCCATTTTGATCAAGCCGCCGCCAAAGTGCGCGCAGGTCCGAAAGGGCAATATTTTGTTGGCCAATATGAAAGCCGAGTTGAATGGTCATGATCGGGCGCCTAGTTCGGTTTCTGTGATTTGCCGCCGGCCAATGAGGCCAAGAGACTGCTCAGTTCAGGTTTCGTTGTCCAGTCTTTGTGGGCGCTGAGCTTTTGATAGACCGCCGCTGCGGCTTGATGAAAGCCAGGTTCTGCGCCGACCGCCGAGAAGGTTTCGGCAATCTCCTGCATCTCGCCTTCGAACCGCCAAGCTTTAGACGCAGTGCTGGCGAGTGCGCGATGCCATTGTGCAATCGTTTGTTGACCTAACGCCTGGCTCAAGGGTGCGCGGACACCATACTGTTCCGCGACATTTAAAATCTCTGCCGTTAAAGCCGCACTGCCTTTGCTGAACGCCGCAAACACCATTTTCAGGGCGCTGGCATCGCCTGGCTGATCCGACAGGACCGCGGTTTTTAAGGGTGAGCCGACTAACAAGGCGGCAATGGTGTTTGAGTCTGGACCAGACAGGTGCAGTGTGGTCTGGCTGCCAGCGGACTCGCTGGGCCAAACCGGTCCGCCGATGAGGCTGCCATCGATTAAGTGAATCTGGTGTTCGGACAAGAGCGCGTCAATCGCTGCCAGCTTCGTCGGTGCAATGGCGTTGGCTTCTAGGTATTGGCCTTGATAACCCGTCGCGGCGATGCCCCGGGCAACCTCGGTTGCGGCATGAGGCGGACACACACTAATGATCAACTCCGCGTCTTGGGTAAGCTCAGCAAGATCGGCGCACGGCCGAAGTCCGGCTCGGACGGCTCTGGCTTGGGTTGCCGGGCTTCTATTGTGATTGACCCAACTGACCGGATGCCCGCAGGCCGTTAAACACGCGCCGACAGACGCGCCCATTGCGCCCGGGTGGAGTAGTCCGATCCGCATGCTAGGGTTCAATCCCATAGCAGCGGGCTGCATTGAGGCCCATGATTTTGGCCAAGCTCGTGGGCGATAAGGCCTCGATTAAAGCGGTCATCAGATCAAGGGTGTCCTCAAAACTCGCGGTCATGAGCCCCATGGGCCAGTTTGAACCAAACAATATTCTATCCTCCCCAAAAATCGTCATTAGAGCGGCCAGCTTTGGCTTAAAGTGCGCCTCTGGCAGGTCCCAGTCGTCGAAATGGCCCGCGTCGCTGGGATTGATCAGCCCGGATAATGTGATGACCGTTTGAGGCTGATCTTGCAGCCACTGCAGGGTGGGTGGCCAAGGATCAGGCGCGGCCTCAAATTGATCAGGCGCCCCTTCGGGTCTACCGGAATGATTTAAAATAACCTGCAGGGACGGTTTTGTCTCGATCAGATCGCGCAGGGGCGCAATGGGGGTGCGTGCGAGGTCTACCGCCAGCGGTAAACCAAGGTCACATAACCGATCGAGCTGTTTCAATTGCTGCTTTGAGCCGGTAAAAGCCGGAAGGTGATAGCCTAGAACGCTCGGCTCCGGTGTTGATGCCAACCCATCCTGTTCTGGCAGTCTCGGCACGAGGCCTAAAATATGACGCGAAGCCATCAGGGTATCGCGTTCCATGGATGACAGGGCGGCAAGTTCGGTTTCCAGAATCGCAACACAACCCGTAAAGCCGTGCTCCATAAGATGCGGCTCCAGATGCTGTGGGAGATAGTCTTGGGTTAACAGCGGCGCGTTCTGAAATCGCGTTGGCGTATTCGAACGACGCCAGAATCGAACCTCGGCATCAATGCGCATCGCTTTCAATCTCCGGCATTGGGGTGACGATTGGGAAGCGGCGTTCAAACTGATCAAACAGGCTGCGAAAGGTAACGAGTGTTTGAGCATCTCCAACCAGTTGCACCTCGCCTTGTGAGATCATCTCAATCGGGTCCTTGAGTCCGAGTATCAGTGCCTTGAAGGCGGCGTCGGTGCTTTCGATTGTGAGGGGCGCGGTTTCGTCGACTTGATCAAACTGGGCATGTAAAACGCCATTCTCAATCTCGATGAGGACGGGTCCAGCATCGGTGCGCTTTAAATTCATTCGCATTGGGTGCTGGGCGGCTTTTGGGCCGTTGAGCCTAACGGCCATCGCTTCAAAAATATTGGCCAGTGGCATGCCCTCGGCCATGCCTGCGCTCGGCCCGTACCGGCTGCCTTGGGGCAGCCCAAAACGTAATTCCTGGGCCCCGCAAAGATAAAAGTTTCGCCAGGGACCAGATTCAGCTTGGTAGCCCATTTGCTCATAAGCATCTGCGAGCATCGCTCTGGCGGGTAAGTGATCGACCTCGACGGTAATGACGTGATTGAGCACCTCGGCGACCCAGCGGTAATCGCCGGCCTCAAAATACGCTTGGCAGCGGGCGACAATGGCGTCACTACCGCCCATAAATTCAAGGGTGCGAAGGGCGCGCTGTCTCGGGGTATGCTGATTTAAATGGGCTGGATTGCCATCGAAGAAACCAAGGTACTTTACATAAACGGCTTTGGCGTTGTGCTTAACCGTGCCGTAATAGTCTCGGCAGTGAAACTCTTGGTCCAAACTTGCCGGCAGCTCAAGAGCCTCGGCAATGTCGTCTGGCCCATAGCCCATATTTGCCAGTCTGAGGGTTTGATCGTGAATGTATCGATACAGGTCTCGCTGTTGTTTAAGGTACTGCACGGCCTCTGATTGACCCCAGGTTGGCCAGTGATGGCTTGCGAATTCAACCTCTAAACGAGAACCAAAGCGGTCGATGGATTCTTGAATCTGATTGGACCAAGCCAGGGCATCTCGAACCTGCGCGCCCCTTGGTGTGTAGATGTTGTGTAAATGGTGGGACGTGATCTCGGACATGCATAATGCTTTGTAGTCCGGAAAATAAAACACCATTTCCGCTGGCGCCTCAGAGCCCATCGTTAATTGAAACTCGATGGTAATGCCATCAACGACTCGAATTTCCGCATTGGTTTCAATGATGTCGGTGGGCACAATAAACCCGGTGGTGCCGAGGGCAAGGGCTGCCCCCAAGCCGGTTGAAACAAAGCCAGTGGGCGATGGTTGTAACAGGTTGCCATACATATACGTGGCGCGCCGACCCATAACATTGCCGGCCAGGACGTTTTCATTGAGCGCCTCCTGTACGAAATCCTTGGGCGCGATGATCGGCACCTCGCCTGCGCTGACCGCGGCTTGGGTGGTCACACCGAGAATCCCAGCGAAATGATCGACATGGCTGTGGGTGTGAATCACCGCGACCACTTCCCGATGTCCTAAGTGCTCATTGGCAAGCGCGAGCGCAGCGCGGGCTGATTCCGTACAGGTGAGCGGGTCAATGATGATCCAGCCGGTTTCGCCTCGAACTAAGGTCATATTGGCAATATCAAATGAGCGGACCTGGTAGATCCCATCGACCACCTCGAACAAACCGTGGTGTTGCGCATTCAATTGCGCTTGCCGCCAAAGCGACGGATTGACGGTCTCCGGGCTTTCGTCCTTTAAAAATTCAAATTGGGTGAGGTCGAAAACCATTCGATCGGCATGTTGATGGGGGATTTGCATCGGCTCGAGGGTTTTGATGAAGCCTTTGCGCGCATTGTCGAAACTCTTCGTCTCGCTCAAAGGCAGCTGCTTTCGGATCGATGCCTGATGCGCTTGCGTATGCTTGCTAGCTGGTTTTTGCTGTTGCTCGGGGGTAGCTAGGGGCTGGTAGTGGGTCATGGTATCGCGCTCGCTGAAAAAGTTGTGTGTGTCGGATCGGGGCGATTAACATAACGGGTATCGTCCTTCAGGTCGACCCTGTGGGGTGCGTTCTGTGGGGTGTAAACTGACGGGCGGTTAATTTAATAACGGCATTAATGACGCGGCGTTTGATGGCCGGCAACGCACGATACGGGCTTCAGGGTGAAAAGGGTATGAGTGATCGATGGCAGTATGTAGTGGGCGGGATCATTTCTTTAGTGCTGGCAATGGGGTATCTGACGTTAACCGACGAGACGTCATCCGATAGAGCGCACAAGGCCCCCGCGTCAGTCGCCCCTGATCAAACCCAAAATGCGCCCAGTCCAGACGCCGTATCCGGCACCGAGTTGGACGCTTTATCAGCAGAAACGCCTTCATCAACCGTTACGCCGTCGGCTGCGGCCCCCATTGGATCAATCGATGCGGCGTTGACCCCAGCGGCGGTAAGCCTGCTCACTGAAGCCGGGTTGAATGACAACCTTGACCCATCCGCTGTCTCGGCGCTGCCGGCTAGCGCCCTGGAGGCGGTTGGGCAGGCCGCGGTAGCAGATGATCAGGCTAACTCTGAATGACCCGTTCCTGATTCAATAGCCGGCCCGTAATCCAGCACACCAGTAAGCTGGTTGCAAAGGTTGTGATGAAGGCGGCGGGGTAGGCGAGTAGCGGTATGGTTTCGGCCCCTAGAATTTCTTTGATCATGAGGGACTGGCCAAAGATCGGCACGAAGTACATCCAAAGGCTGCTGGCAATGGGCAAAAATTGCATTACCAGGGTCGGAACCACGGGAATAAAAATCAAGATGCCGACGTAGGATTGCGCATCTTTGAAGGATTTTGCGAACAAGCCAAGCAGTAGTTGAAGGCTGCTGGCAAACATCGGAACCGGTAAAATCGCGATTAAGAGCATCAAGACTTGACCTGCCGTTAACGTGAAATTCAAACCCAACTCGTCGATCGGTAGCGCCAGCATCGCCGCCAAGCACAAGGCGAGTGTGATGATCATGCCGGCACCGGCCAGTGCGCTGGCCGCAAGCCATTTCCCGAATATCAAAGCGGTTCGGGTCACCGGATTGATTAAGAGCGGCTCTAAGCTGCGACGCTCCCGCTCGCCCGCTGTGTTATCAATGGCGAGGCCGAGACCACAGACAAATGCGGCCATCAGGACATAAATCGGAATGAAATTGAGCAGGTTGGCCGCGCGCTGTTCATCACTGGCGACGTCTGAGCTTTTGGCGCGAACGCCTTGCATGATTTTTGGCGATACCCCGCGCGCAATCAGACGCAATGCCGCAAGTTCATTATTGTAGTTGCTAATGAGGTTGCGCACTTTGCGCACAATCGTTCGGGTATCGTTGCGGGAGCCGTCGTGAATCACCAGAACCCGAGTCAGCTCAAAATTGGCCATGGTTTCTTGATAATCTTCCGGCACTTGAACAACCAGCTCAACGGTTTTGTCGCGGACGGCTGCCTCGGGCGAACCGTCAAAGGCTTCAAGGGTGAATCCTGCCTCCTCAAATTGACGCATCAGCGCGGGGGCGTAGTCTTGGCCAATGACCGGTAGGACCAAGTCCTCAGATTCTGTGTTTTGTTTGATCACGAGCGTCATGAGGCCGTAGATAAATACCGGTGCAAACAGGGGAAACAAAAATGCGGACAGCAGCGCGCGACGGTCGCGCAGGCCGTCTTTGAGTTCTTTGATGAGTACCGCGCGAACCACATTCATGCGCTTGCGGCCTGTTCCGAGAGCAGGACAAAGGCGTCTTCGAGGTTGTCGACGCCCGCTGCGGCGCGAATTTCTTCTGGCGACCCAACCGCGACAACACGACCTTCGGCAATGATCACAATGTCATCACAAAGTTTCGCGACCTCGTACATCAAATGGCTCGAAAAAAGAACGCAGAGACCGAGGGTTTTCAGTTCTGCGATGAGCTCCCGGACTTTACGGGTGGTCATGACATCCAAACCATTGGTTGGCTCATCTAAAACCACATGCCGGGGGTTATGAATCAGCGCGCGGGCCAAGCAAACCTTCATGCGCTCGCCCTGGGAAAACCCTTCGGTTCGGCGGTCTTTGATGCCCTGCATGTCGAGCATTCGTATCAGCTCTTCGCTGCGCGTTTCTATTTGATCATCTGACAAGCCGTGCAGGCGGCCAAAATATTGCAGGTGCTCACGGGTGGTTAACCGGGTATAAAGCCCATGCCCATCAGGCAGGACGCCGAGTTTTGATTGGGCTGTAATGCGATCCTGACTGACATCGATGCCGTCGATTTTGGCGTAGCCGGTTTCCGGCTTAATCAGCCCATACAAGACGCGCAGCGACGTTGATTTGCCGGCGCCGTTGTGGCCCAGCAGGCCGGTGACGCGCGCATCAGCTGCAGTGAAGGAAACATCTTCGATTGCAACAACATCCCCAAAGGTTTTTTTTAAGCCAGAAACTTCAATCATCGGCCTTGGCCTCCTGTTCCGTCTCAAAGGGGCCAGCGTAGTTTGAAAAAAATGGCTGGCCTTGAATCGCTTGAACGCATTCAGCGTCATCGGTATTGAAACTTAGCTCTTTGAGGAAACCCTCAATGAGCTTTGGTAGGCACCCGAGTTGGGAGACGCCGTGGGCGCCGCCAGTTACTGTGAGATGATGCCCGTTTGGTAAAAATGCCAATGCACGTTCGGCATAAACTGGCGGTGTGATCGGGTCTTCGGTGCCGGACATGAGGAGTGCTGGGACCGGACTGGCAACCGGCAGGAAGTAATCTTCACCAACCGGGTTATGAGGCCAAATCGGGCAGACGCCAGCTAAGAGTTCCTGCAGCGCATTATCAAAATAGACGCCATTTTGAGGCTCCGGGTTCATACGGCTCATATCTTCACTGCACAGAACCGAGGCCATCATGCCAAGGCTCAAGTCGTTGGCGCTGGCGTCGGGTGAAAGCACATCGGCAATGCCAGCAAGGACTTGCCAGCGCCCCTTCGAGGCCTCACTAATGGCGAGCGGAATAACCTGTCTCAGCGTTCTGCTGTACAGCGCGCTGCGTAAGAGCCGATTGATAACTCGGGGGTCTAGGGTCACGTTTTGCTGCTCGCCCGTGAGCGGGTTCGTGATCAGCTGATTGGGGGTTTGACGCAGACGTTGTTCTGCCTGCAAGAGCTGCGCGGGTAAGTCTGGAAAAGCGCTCTGGCAGGTTGGCGTCTGGTCGCATTCGGCTGTGATTCGCTCGAAGGCAAGATCCGCATCCAAGCCAACCTGGGCTGGAATCAGCATATCAACCGGGGCCACAGCATCGAGCAAGAGGCTGCGAACGGCGTCTGGATACAGACGGTTAAAGACCAGGGCGATCCGCGTGCCATAAGAGACGCCGAAGAGATTCATAGCGGGGTAGCCGAGGCGCAGGCGAACCGCTTCTAGGTCAGCGGCAGCATCGATCGTGGTATAAAACCGCGGATCGGCATCGAGGGTTTTTAAGCAGTCTTTCAGGGCTGTGATTTGTTGGCCCAGAACAAGATTCACATCACTGTTGAGATCACCTTCATCAAAAATCGGCGCTAAGGCTTCTGCACAGGCCAAGGAATTTGAGTCGCCGGTGCCGCGTTGATCGATGAGTAAGAAGTCGCGGTCCTTGCGTAGGTTTTCAAACCGGCCGGCCCAGGCGGGGCCAACCGAAACCACCGATTGACCAGGCCCGCCCGCCAATAACACGAGGGGGTCTGCAAGCTTTGCGCGGGTTGTCGCCGGGAGTACAACAACGTTAAGGGTAATTGAACGCGAGTTGATTTGATTTGCTTCGGCCACAGCGACGCGGGCGCAGAGCGCTTTGTCTTCATAGTCTAAAATTTTACTGTGAGTACTGGCCGGACAAGGTGTGAGTAAGGCCGCGTCAGCAAACCCGAGTGTTGGCAGCAGCAAGGCGGCGCTGATTAAGGCACTGATTAAGGTGATGGTGAGGTATCGAGGTGTCATAGCGCAAGTTTAAGGCATCTGGCGATAACAAACGAATGATCGCGATAAGGATGCGTCACTTTCGCGCAAAGTGTCCTTGTAATGCGTTTTTTCCTAGATCAACGAGGCCTCTGTGTTAGGGGGTCGCCTCAAGGCAGGGCTTGCGCTAGCATGATCAAAAACAAGAGCAGACGCCGATGAAACCATTTGAAAATATTACCGTACTCGAATTTTCAACCATGATTACAGCGAGTTTTGCCGCCATGATGATGGCGGATCAAGGTGCTCGGGTCATCAAAGTCGAGCCGATGGATATGGGGGATCCCATGCGGTATATCGGCGCGACAAAGGGGGGTATCAGCGCGCTGTTTGCCAACTGCAACCGGGGCAAACAATCAATTAAGGTGGACTTGAAGCAGGCTGCAGGCCAGCAGTTGATTCTGGATTTAATCCCGCAAGTCGATGTGGTTATTCACAATTTTCGACCCGGTGTTATGGATTCCCTTGGATTAGGGAGTGCTAGTTTGCGCGGCATCAATCCGCGCTTGGTGTACTTGGCGGTTTCAGGATTTGGCACGACCGGACCGCTGGCTAAGGCGCCAGCCTATGACCCGATTATCCAAGCGCATGTGGGGATGACGGCGTCTCAGGGCGGGGAAGGCCACACATTTATTCGTAACTTGATGTGCGACAAGATTACGGCCTATACCGCAATGCAGGCGGTTACCGGGGCGCTGCTGGTGCGGGCCAACACAGGTGAAGGCCAGCATGTTGATCTGGCAATGATCGATGCGGGGCTGTTTTTTATCTATCCGGATTCGTTTATGAACGATACCTTGTTGGATCCGGATATCGCGGCGCAGCCCCTTTTGTCTGATCTTATTTATGAGTTAACCGAGACCCAAGATGGCGCCATTACCATGTCCGCGGCCACGGATCGACAACGAGCGGGTGTCCTTAAGGCGCTGGGTAAAGAATCAATGATGTCCGACCCGCGGTTCAATTCTATGGAGAGTTTGTTGCAGAACATTGATGCCTATCGTGAGTCCTTGGCAGATGCCTTTAAGCAGTTGCCAACAGATGTTATTTTGGCGCGCCTGATTGAAAACGAAGTGCCCGCTGCGCGTTGCCTGTCGCGCGCTGAAGTGTTGAACCAGGGGCAGCTTGAAAGTAATGGAACTCTGGTTGAGCGGGATCATCCGCTGATGGGATCCATGCGCCTGGTTCGATCGCCCGCGAAATTCAACGGCGAATCATTGCCGGTTGCGGGTCACGCGCCGGCGCACGGCCAAGATACGGACCAAGTCTTAGCGGATTTTGGTCTTTCGAGTGACGCGCTCGAGGCCTTAAAGGCCGCTGGCGCGGTCGCTTAGCCTTTCATTGGGTGCGGGAGTCAGCATCAACTGCTGGGAGCAATAAGGTGAAAGTGCTGCCCTGTCCTGGCGCAGATTGCACCGTGAGGTAGGTGTTCGTGGCTTGAATAAAGCCAACCACCACGCTGAGCCCCATACCACCGCCTTGTTCAAGGGCTTTGGTCGAGAAAAACGGGTCGAATATTTGGGCGAGGTCCGCTTGCGCAATGCCCAAACCCTGATCCGTGATAACGAGACTGGCGTAGCGGCCTGCTGGGATGGTTTCCTGAACGCCAGCGATGGGGTTTGAAAGGGTGCAGTCCTTGAGGGTTAGCGAAATCAGGCCTTGTCCTGATGGGGTTGCGTCGCTTGCATTGTTGAGGAGTTGCACCAAGCTTGCGATCAGTCTGGTTTCATTGGTTTCAGCGGTCAGTGTTTCATTCTGAAGATCAAGGTTCAGTTGGCAGGGCGCGGCGGCTTGAGCTAAGGCGGCGCTATGCCGCATTAGGCACGGTGTGAGCGATAAGGGTGCGGTCGCTATGTCTTTCTGCTCTGAGTATCTAAGCAGTTGATCGATGGGTTTTGCGCTTTCTAGGATGGCCTGGCGCGCCTTTAGTAAAGACGTCTTGTCGGTCTGGGAGAGCGGTTCTGGATCGATTAGGTCAAGATGGCCCGCGGCAATTTGAATGCGGTTGTTCAAGTCATGGGCAAGACCGCCTGCGAGGGTGCGAATGGCATCGGCTTTTTGATTGTCGGCAACACGTCTTAACAGCGCGCCCCGTTCGCTGATGTCTCGCGCAAAAACAAGCCCCCTTTGTTGCTCGTCTAGGTTGAAGGTCGTCATGTGGACTTCGATGGGGACGCTTGATCCATCGGGCCGCTCTGTCTCCAGAATGAATTTCAAGAATTGTCCTAACATCTGCTGCGCCGTTTTCGCATCGCTTTCAAAGTTGTGTCGATCTTGACGCCAAAGTTCCCAGATGGGTCGAGCGCGGAGGTCCGCGTTGGTGCGGCCAAAGAGCGCTTCGGCGGCCGCGTTACAAAACAGTAAATTGCCAGACTCAAGATCAACGATTAGGCAGCAATCGGGTGACGCCCTGAGTGCGGCAACCAGGCTTTGATTTTCAAATTGCAGTCTGAAAATACGCTCAACGCGTTCGTTAAAAGCGCGTGAGAGCTGCTTGATTTCAATCGCATCCGCTGGGTTGCCCTCGGGCAGGAGGCTGAGCTCTGAGTCGCCACCTTTGACGCGTTGCCCCAGCGCACGCAATGGCCGGATTGCGACAAATTCAAAGATTAGGATCACAATTAAAATAATGATCAGGGTTCGCAAGAGGCCAATTCGAGCAAACTGCCAATGCCGATTAACAAATCCGTCAAAGGCTTGATGGGCGTTAAGGGTTGCCGATAGGCGCATCGGGGTCTGATCCTTAGTTGGCGAGGCCTCAGAAACCGAAAGCGTGATAAATTTTGGCGTTAGCAAGTCGAGTACGGGCCTGGCAAGGTTTTGTTGCGGTTGCTCTGCGACGTAGTAGGCCGCTGCGCCGCGCTGCAGCACCACTTTTTGGAAGCTGGAGTGTTCCAGTAAGCGGGTTAAGGTTGCGTTCAAGTGCTCGGTCTGATGGTTGGCGTCAAGGTCGATGAACGTGGGTAAGAGTATTTGAAGGGTCTGTATGTTTTGCGCACGTACTTGCTCAGAAACGCGGGCCCAATCACTGACAAGGCTCCACGAAAATAACACGACACCGGCAAGCAATCCGAGCAGTAGGCTGATCAACGCACTTTTTCGAATAAAAGTGTTCAAGAGGATCTCATTTAATCATTAGGGTTGCCGCGTGCTGCGATGTTAACTGACGTTGAGCGCCACAATATCTTGACCACGAAAAAAATGAATTGGAAGCGCTTGGCGTTTTTAAGATCATTAAGCGACCAGCATTTGAATGCGCGCGGCTTCCTCTCTCAGCCCTTCCGGCGACCCTAACAGCTGCCGATTGGCGCCGATTCGCTTGAACCAGTAGTGCAGGCCAACTAAATCGGTAAAGCCCATGCCGCCATGGACCTCTGTGCTGGTTCGAGCCACAAATTGTGCGACCTCAGACAAATGCGCTTTGGCATGACAAACGGTTAAACGCGCCGAGCCGTCGCCCTCCGATAAAGCGTGCCCGCCATACCAAATGAGCGCCCGGCAGGGTTCTAACTGGGATGCCATTTCGGCGCACAGGTGTTTGACCGCTTGAAAAGAGGCGATCACTCGGTTGAATTGCTCCCGTTGACCGGCGTACGCCACCGCCTGATCCAGCATGCATTGAGCCGCCCCGAGGGAATCACTCGCTTGAACAATTCGGCCAGCATCCAGGCCTGCTTGCAGCACCGCCGGGTCATCGGTTAGTAAGGTTGCATCAACTTGATCGAGTTTTAGCTCACAAAGGGTGCGGGTTTTGTCGATGGTGGTGAGTAAGGCTCGGGTGAAGCCGGGATCTTTGGCATCAACCCAGTAGAGCTGTCGATTAGGACCGTTCACGATGTAGGCATCGGCCGAGGCATCCAGCGCAAACAGTGCTTTGCCGGTAAGGCGGCCATCAGAGACGGTCATGCCCGCATCGAGCCGCGCGCCCACGGCTTCAGATAGTGCAACCCCGACGCGATAGCGACCGGCTGCGATATCCGCCAGTCGGTCTGTTTGACCCGCCGCGATCAACAGACTTGGTGCGATCACTGCGGTGCTGAGGAAGGGGCCTGGCGTTACATGATAGCCCAGTGTTTCACCCACCACGACCGCCTCGAGCAGGCCTAAACCGACGCCGCCATGGGCCTCCGGGATGATGAGGCCGGCCAGGCCGAGCTCTGTTAGGCCATGCCAAACCGATTGATCTAGTCCAGGGTCTTCGGCCACCGCGCGGACCTTATCCAGGGGCACTTGGTCTTTTAAGTAGCGCGTGATGCTGTCTTGAAGGAGTACTTGTTCCTGAGAGAGTCCGAATTCCATTATGCCCCCGATGCTGCGAGTTTGGGTTCTTTGGGCATGCCAAGGCCGCGTTCGCTGATGATGTTTTTTTGAATCTGGGACGTGCCGCCGCCAATGATCAAGCCTAAGAAGTACATATATTGATATTGCCAAGAGCCATTGCCCCGAAGATAGGGATTGTCGCCATAGCTCAGGCCGATTTCGCCTAAGACGTCAATGCCGAGGCATTCGATCTCGTGTCTCAGTTCCGTCCCGATCAGTTTGACAACCATGCCTGCCAGTTTGGTGTCTTGGTTTTTATTTATGCGCGCCGATAACAATCGCATATCGTTGTACTGCATGGCCATCACCCGGCCCTGTAGTCGCATCAGGCGGTCTCTGAAAACAGGGTTGTCGATGGCGCGCTCGCCACCAATGGTTTCTTGTTGCATCAAACGAATGACGCCGTTGAGTCGGGACATGGCGGCGTCCGGTGGTGCTAAAGAGCCCCGCTCGTGACCTAAGATCGCGTTGGCAACCTGCCAGCCTTGCCCCCGTTGCCCGACGATCTGATCTTTTGGAACCCGGACGTCCGTAAAAAAAACTTCGTTGAAATTGGCGGCGCCCGTCATATCGACCAGCGGTCTGACCTCGATCCCCGGCGTGTTCATTTCAAACAATAAAAAGGAGATGCCTAAGTGTTTAGGTGCTTCGGGCTCGGTTCGGACCAGGCAAAATATCCAATCGCTGATCTGTGCCGTGCTCGTCCAGATTTTCTGACCGTTGATCACCCACTCGTCGCCATCGAGCTCAGCTTTGGTTGTGAGGCTCGCAAGGTCACTGCCCGCGCCGGGCTCGGAATAACCCTGGCACCAGATGAGTTCGCCATGAATGGTTTTGCGAATAAATTGTTGTTTTTGCGCCTCGGTGCCCAGTTCCAAGAGCACGGGCGTCAGCATGCTGATGCCTTGACCGCTGAATCCGGTGTTCATTTGGGCCGCGCTGAATTCTTCGGCAATGATCCTGGAGCGGATGATGTCGGGTTCGGCGCCATAGCCGCCGTAAGCCTCAGGGATGGTGCGAGAGTGGTAGCCATTGGCGATCAGTTTGGCTTGCCAGGCTCGCACGGCCGGACTACGAGGGCCATCGCCGGGCTTGGGCTGCTCGTCAATATTGGCGGCGACAAAGGCTTTGACCTCTGCGCGAAAGGCGTTGTACTCGGGACCATACGTGAGATCCATTTTTGACTCCGGCGAACGGTGAAGGTAGGGCAGAGGCTAGCACAATCTCAGATTTTGCGACAACGACAGCCCGGGTAAACCCCCTCGTTATTCGGCGGGTTTAAGGCGCTCGTCAGCCCGCGGTTTATAGCTGTTGGATCAAGTCCCAGAAGGCCTGTTGATTGGCGTGTTTGGGCGGGCGCGTGGCGGCAGGGTCCATGGTCTGGGCAACCACCAGATCAAGGCTTGGCGAAATGGAGAGGTGATGTCCGCCGGCGCCGCGTGCGCTGATGAGATCCTGAGGGGCGTGCGGTAATAAGGGCTTTGGATAGACCTGATCAGACCCCGGGCGCATGTGGATCGGCGCTTGATTGTTCCACCAGAGCAGGTGCCAGGCGGGGTTGGTACTCTCGCTGGGCGTGCCGAGCGCTGCGCGATAATAGGGGTCAACCAGTTGGTCTTTGAGCAATGCCTCGCCGATTTTGCGCAGAGACTGGGCCGTCGTCTGCAACGCCGAGAAGGCGTGCCCATCTGCGTCTTTGGCCCGCGTGACCCAGTTGGCGTCTGTGATGCCTAATGGCTCGAAGAGCCACGCTTGCGTTAAAGCGTTGAGTTCAAGTCCCGTTTGAATCGTGAGTGCGGTTTTGAGCTTCTGGTACGCGACGTTGTTATAAAACCAGTCTTTTCCGATCTGGCCTTGCTTTTGCAGCTGATCATTCATGCCGGTTGTCATGTTCATTAAAATTTCAACGGTCAGACTGGCTTCATCGGGTTTTGTGAGTTGGGTCCATTCGGGATCCAAGATGTGATTCATTGCATCGACCCGCTCTAGAAAGTAGCGCGCCTCGGCGATACCGATCAGGATCGAAACAATGCCTTTTTGAACCGCATAGACATCGACCGGCGTACTCATAGGGCGTTGATCAAACATCAAGATGCCCGCTTTGCTCACGGAAATTTGAGCCGTGCCTTGGGCTTGGCATAATTGCTGCAAATCTTGACTGACACTCATTGGGAAGCTCGTCCGGAACCTGTTTGGGTGATTAACGGTCGAAGCACTTGCAGTGGCACTTTGGGGTTTCGATGAAAGTCCAACAGGCCATTGATCTCTTGTTGGACATCGGTGAGCTGGGTCCAAACAAAGCCTCGTAACCTTGGGGTGTCGTTAATGGCGCTTAATAACGCCGCCGTGCGCGCAAGGAACGCGTCAGCGTCTTGGGGCATATCCCCATAGAAAAACGCGTCGGCCTCACCAATATCGGACGTCGTAACGAGACCGATCCCACCACATTCGGTTAATAAAAGCGGCAGGTGGCTGGGGTCTGCCCCGGCGAGCGCGCCAAGGCGAGGGTTCGGACCATCATGGATGGATTGGGCCGGATTCTGGGTCAGGCTCGCCAGCCTGCTTTGAAGTGTTGCAGCGGTCGAATCGTAAAGATGCAAAGTCCAATAGTCGCCCGTTGAATATTCCCATCCGTCGTTGGTAATGACGGGGCGGGTTGGATCCAGCGCTTTGGTGAGATGGTAGATGGCATCAGCGAAGTGCCTTTGCTCACGGCGCGTGCTTTGATGCCATAGCCCCCAGGATTCATTAAAGGGCACCCAACCCACGATACAAGGATGGGCCTGGTCACGCTGAACCAGCGCCGTCCATTCTTGGGTAAGGTCGGTCATGAGGGCCTCAGAAAATATTCGCCCAGAAGGCATTTCACTCCAGACCATGAGGCCAAGGCGGTCCGCCCAATACAGGTAACGAGGATCCTCAAATTTTTGGTGTTTGCGCGCAAGGTTAAAGCCCAGCGCGAGGGTCAGCTCAACATCTTGTTTTAAGGCGTTATCGGTTGTTGCCGTGTACCAACCCTCTGGGAAATAGCCTTGATCCAGGACGCCGCGCAGATAAATGGGCTCACCGTTGAGCAGAATCTGATCGTCCGAGACTGAAAGGCTCCGAAGACCGGTATAACTTTCAACGCAGTCGGTTTCGATTTCATCGGTCAGCAGGCGAATGGAAACCGGATAGAGGTGCGGGTCTTGGGGGTGCCAAAGACGCGGCGTTGGAATCTGTAAGGTTTGGCTTAACGTCGACCGACCCTTTGCCGATCCGCGAACGCGAAGACGTTGCCCGTTGGGCTGCTGGATCTCGATTTCAACAGCGGTTTCTGAGTGCTTTGAGAGTTGGGTGATTACAGTTAGGCGCTGCTCGGCAAGATCAAAGCGATAGTGGACTTGGCTGATCCGGACGGCGGGCACGGGTTCTAACCAAACGGTCTGCCAGATGCCGATGATGGGGTCATAGTCAATGGGCCATCGGGTATCGCCAGCCTGCTTGCCGCGGGGCTGTTGCCAGGAGGTTGTATCGCTCACGCGAATGACAATGCGGTTCTGCGTTGCCCCTAGGAACGGCTGAATGTCGGCCGTAATCGGCGAGTAGCCGCCCCGGTGATGGGCAACCTGATGGCCATTGATCCAGATGGTTGTAGTGTGGTCTGCCGCGCCAATATGCAGGAGCGTTTCCGCGCCGCGCCAGGGTAATTCAGGCATGACGCGCTCATACCAAACCGTCAGGCAATCTTCCGGACAAGGCGCGCCACTGGCCTGGGTGCCGGGCGCGAAGGGCACTATGATCGTATCGGGCGCCGGCAGGGCGCTTGACCAACCTTGGGCTTGACCAATCTGGTCCGGGTCTGCCTTGAATGACCAAGCACCGTTGAGGTTGAGCCATTCGGGTCGGGTTAGGATGGGTCTGGGGTGCTCGGGTCTGGGCGCGCTGTCCAGTTGCGTCGGATTCGATTGGGTCATGGGTTGATTCTAACAGGATTCAACCCGAGTGGATTGAGTTGCTGACTTGATTCTGGTTTGATTGAGGGGTTGAGGAGGCACGTGATGGCTTGGACAGAAGGAAACGGAAGGCTAGCAGTACGGCTGCGATTTATTGATTTCAAAGCGGCATTTTATTTTATGCAGCAAGTAGCCGAGATTGCTGAAGCCCAAGGACACCACCCAGAGTGGTCGAATGTTTATAACTTGGTCGAGATATCCTTGACCACCCATGATTCAGGGAATCAACTGACATCAAAGGACTATGCCCTGGCTGATGCGATCAGTGCGCTTCCGATGTTCAAGACCGCCAAGGTGGAAGCACTGTGAAACGAGATGAGAGAAGCCAAGGCTTCGAGTGGCCGCAAACGACCCCGCCCTACCATTGCATTACGGATGAACAGGCCGAGCAATGGCATCGTGACGGCTACTTCTTACTTAAAAACGCCATTCCTCAAGCGGCGATTGCCGCGTTGCTTGCCGATGCCGATGCATTAGAAGCCGCTCGTGAAGCAAAGCTCAGAGCGCAGCACGAAGGCCATTTCTTGATCAACCGTGCAGGCGAGATCACGTTTACCATTCACATTGTGAAACAATCCCGCGCGGCGAGGCAGTTCGTCTTTGAACCCGCTTTAATTGATCTTTGTCGGGATTTGATCGGACCCGATGCTCGATTGTATTGGGATCAGTTGGTTTACAAGAAGCCAGAAAATCCTCAAGAGTTCCCGTGGCATCAAGACAATGGTTACACGTTTGTAAAACCAGAGAATTACCTGACCTGCTGGATTCCGCTTACGCCGGCGACCATCGATAACGGCTGCCCGTGGGTGGCCGCAGGGGTGCACCAGTCCGGAACCTTGCAGCACTGGGTAACGGACCTAGGGTATCAATGTTTGACCGAGGCGGATGAGGCAAGTCTTGCGATCCAACCCGTTGAAGCAGAAGTCGGCGACGTGGTGGTGTTTTCATCGTTAACGCCCCATCGAACCGGGCCAAATGTCACCAGTGAGGTTCGTAAGGCCTACATTGTCCAGTACGCGCCTGATG
The DNA here is from genome assembly GCA_017854255.1 of Pseudomonadales bacterium. Classification (GTDB taxonomy): domain Bacteria; phylum Pseudomonadota; class Gammaproteobacteria; order Pseudomonadales; family Azotimanducaceae; genus UBA9926. The sequence continues at coordinate 29,967 of JAFMIA010000011.1, read as the reverse complement.
GCGCTGTGATGTATCCACGGCAGTCAGATGAGGTGTTGTTCCAAGTCGACCCAGCACGCCATTTCCTGGTTTGCCAAGGGGGGGAACCCCAGCCCTGCCCTGATTAAGGCATTGGCCGAGGCCTGATCGCATTTTACTTGCACTCACGGAAGGTTCGTTAGAGACTGGGCGCTGTCCAATAATTTATCAATGGAGTTCAAAATGGCAGTATCGGTTGGTGATCAGATTCCGAATGTTACGATTAAAACAATGGGTGAAAAGGGGCCGGAGGACTTCAATACCGGCGATTTTTTTGCGGGTAAGAAGGTTGTTCTGTTTGCGGTTCCCGGTGCTTTTACGCCGACCTGTAGTGCGGCGCATGTCCCTGGATTTGTGGTCAATGCGGATAAGATTTTGGCCAAGGGCGTTGATGCCATCGTGTGTTTGAGCGTGAATGATGCGTTCGTGATGAGTGCTTGGGGTCAGAGCCAGAATGCTGAGGCGTTGGTCATGGCGGCAGATGGTAACGGCGAATTTACCCAAGCGATGGGTCTGACCTTGGATGGCTCCGGCTTCGGTTTAGGACATCGCTCATCTCGATATGCGCTCATTGCAGAAGATGGCAAAATAACCACACTGAATGCTGAGCAAGGTGGCGCGTTTGAAGTCAGCTCTGCTGAGAAAATTCTAGAGGCGCTGTAACCGAGCGATTAAGCTTTTGATTGCCCGGGTTGTTTAACTCGGGCAATGGAATGCTTGGCCTTGGAATGGGAGGCCGAGGCGAGCCACGTGTCGGGCAGGCCCACGTTCTGAGACGCACCCTTTGGTCCTCGAAGATGAAAGTCGAATTGTTTCGGGTTGAAGAATAATCCGTTCACACAGATCGATGCATCTGGAGGAGGGCCTTAATTGTTAGAATCGTGGATCTTCTGGACGATACTCGCCGCGACCATGCAATCGGTTCGAACGGCAGGCCAGAAACAACTCAATCAATCTGTCTCTGCTGAAAGTGCGACGCTTGCGCGGTATTTATTCGCCCTGCCGGTCATCTTGGGTTATGGCGCCTGGCTGTTTGAAGCCCGAGCGTTGCCGCCGGTAACCATCGCTTTTGGGCTCAAGGTGGTTGCTGCGGGCATCCTGCAAATTTTTGCGACCATCCTCCTCGTTCGATTGTTTGCCCGCCGCAACTTTGCAATTGGCAGTACCTATATTCGCCTTGAAATCGTCATTACGGCGCTGCTGGGTCTGACGTTGTTTGGGGATTTGGTGAATGCTTTAACCCTGCTCGGCATGATGGTCTGCACCGCCGGACTTATTTTGGTCAATACCAGCGGGGCGAGGGTGTCAGGCAGCTTTTGGGGGCGCGAGGCCGTCATGGGGCTCGCGGCGGCACTGGCCTTTTCTTTGACCTCGCTATTGGTTCGTGACGCCAGTTTGTCGCTAGGGCTTGCCTCGCCAGTTGCGGCGGCAGCACTGACGCTTTGCGTTATGGTGTTGGTGCAAACAGGACTGTGTTTAGGGTTAGTAGCCCGGCGCGGTCCGCGGGAGTTCAGTCAGCTTTTTAAGTACTGGCGGCTTGCTTTGTTCATTGGTTGCACCAGCGCGCTGGGCTCTATCGGCTGGTTTACCGCCTTTACCTTGGAGCAGGCGGCTGTGGTGAAAACGCTAGGCCAGGTTGAGTTGATTTTTGTGATGCTCATTTCGTATTTCTTTTTTAAGGAGCGCCCGACCCCGCGAGAGTGGCAAGGCATCTTGTTGGTTCTGCTCGGGGTGAGCGTTGTGCTTGGCGCGGACTGGTGATTGCTGAGCAAGAACGCTTCGTTGGTCGCAGGCGCGGTGAATTCAGGCGAAAATGCGTCGCCAATCGAGCGTGATACTGGCAGAATAGCGGCATGCGGGTGTAGCTCAGTTGGTAGAGCTCCAGCTTCCCAAGCTGGTTGTCGCGAGTTCGAATCTCGTCGCCCGCTCCAGAAATAATAGATAAAAGCGTCGCGCAGCGATTGGCTTTAGGACAAGACTATGACACTTGGCGTCTGGAAACCGGCTTCGGAGCAATCGCTCAGTATCACGAGTTTGACGGGGTTGCTCGAGCAGTTGCCCGTTGACGCGCTGCAAAGCCTTGAGGGGCTGACGGCGGATGCGTTTGCGGTGCAGCAGCGCTGGATCAAGCTGCCAGCACAAAGCTGGGCGCTGGCTGAGGCCTTATCCTTAGACCAAATCAGCCAGTTGATTCGATTTTTCACGCTGGCCGAATATCATTGGGCTGGCTGGGAAGCGGGCAAACTAAGTCCAGTCATTCCCTTGGTGGCTCAGCTTAAGCAGCGGGACGCGTTTGACGCCGCGTTTCGGCGCTGGATAAAAACCAACACCGATAACCGGTATTTACCCAATGGCGCGATCTTATAAGTGCCGTTAACTTTGGAGTCAGTCCTATGAGGACCGCCGAGATCCAACGGGATACGTTGGAAACGCAGATTTTTGCAAAGATTAATTTAGATGGCACGGGTGCGCGCAGTTTTTCAACTGGGCTGCCTTTCCTTGAGCATATGCTGGATCAGGTGGCTCGCCATGGACTGATCGATTTGCATGTGGTTGCCAATGGCGATCTTGAAATAGACGCGCACCATACGGTTGAGGATATTGGCATTGCGCTCGGACAGGCGTTTTCAAAAGCCCTTGGCGATAAAATCGGGATCAAACGCTATGGCCATGCTTATGTGCCTTTGGATGAAGCGTTGTCTCGAGTTGTGGTGGACTTGTCGGGCCGGCCCGGGCTGAGCTTTAGAGTGCCCTTTAAACGCTCGCATGTGGGTGAGTTTGATGTTGACTTGTTTCATGAGTTTTTTCAGGGCTTCGTGAATCATGCTTTGATCACATTGCATGTCGATAATTTGTATGGCGACAATGCCCATCATCAAATCGAAACCGTATTCAAAGCCTTTGGCCGGGCGCTTAGGATGGCGCTTGAAACCGATGTTCGAATGCAGGACCAGTTGCCATCGACCAAAGGAGCCTTGTAAATGCTGGAGGTGATTCCCGCCATCGACTTAAAAGATGGTCTGGTGGTCAATTTAAAGCAGGGCAAGTTTGATCAGTCTACCGTTTACAGTGAGGACCCGGTTGAGACAGCTGGACGCTGGGTCGAGCAGGGCGCGTCGCGTCTCCATATCGTAGACCTGGACGGGGCGCTCGAAGGCAAGAATGTCAGCCAATCGGTGGTGGTTGAGATTGCTCAGCGTTTCCCTCGGCTGACGCTGCAGGTGGGGGGTGGCATTCGGTCCCAGGAGACAATCGAGGCCTATTTGGCGGCTGGCGTGGATTACTTAGTCTTGGGCACTAAGGCGGTTGAGATGCCGGAGTTTGTCGGTGAAATGTGTCAGGCCTTTCCCGGAAAAATGATTGTCGGCCTGGATGGGCTGAACGGTAAAGTCGCTATACAAGGCTGGAAAGTCGTAACGGATCACAAGGTCACCGATCTTGCGCGTCAATTTGAGCAGGTCGGGATCGCGGCGATTATCTATACCGACATCAATCGCGACGGCATGATGGGGGGCATTAATCTGCCGGCAACCGTTGCGCTTTCCGAGACGGTCAAGGTGCCCATTATTGCCTCCGGCGGCATCAACACCTTGTCGGATATTGAAGCCTTGGTCAAACTGCCGTCAAGATCAGTCGGCGGGATTACAGGTGTGATCACGGGGCGGGCAATCTACGAAGGCACGATGGACCTCCGCGCGGCGATTACCCTGAGTCAAACGCCTTAAGGCTTCTCCGCTAAAATGTGCAGGCCCTTCAAAAGCGTGAGGGCTTGGTTTAACTGATAATCATTACCGACCACCTCTGCTGGGTCCTGCGCGCTGCCGGGTTCCGCTGCGTCATTACTTGGGGCATTTAAATGACCTGGCAAATCCCGTTCTTGCAGTCGGAACGGATTTGATTTCAGCTTCGTGACGGTTGATCGGTCTACCCAGAGGTCCGGAATGATGCCTTCTGCTTGGATCGAACGGCCGTTGGGCGTGAAGTAGAGGGCCGTTGTCAGCTTGATCGCCTTATCACTTGTTAATTGGAGAATGGTCTGGACCGAGCCTTTGCCAAAGGTTCGGGTGCCCATGACCAGCGCGCGCTGATGATCTTGTAAGGCACCCGCCACAATCTCGGATGCGGACGCAGAGCCTTCATTGACGAGCACGATGATCGGCACGCCATCGATGACCACCGATTCAGTTGCACGAAAGGTTGCTGCGGCATTCTCTAATCGGCCCTCGGTATAAACAATGATGCCCTCTTTGATGAATAAATCGGATAACGCAACCGCTGCCTGCAGAACGCCGCCTGGATTATTCCGAAGATCAATCACAAGGCCGTGTAAGGGCGTGCTGCTACTGAGCGCATCAATGGCATCCCGCACTTCAGTGCCCGTATCGGCCTGAAACTGGGCAACCCGGACATAGCCGAAATGGGGCTCGAGCAATCTCTGGCGAACGCTTGCGATGTTGATCACCTCGCGCGTTAAGGTCACTTCAATGGGATTGGGTTCACCCTCTCGAACCACGCTCAAAGTCACGGTGCTGCCGGGCTCGCCGCGCATAATGGCAACCGCTTCGTTCACGCCAATACTGCGGATGGATTGCCCGCCAATCTCGATAATTAAGTCGCCAGAGAGGATGCCTGCTTTGGCGGCGGGGGTGTCATCGATGGGAGACACGACTTTGATCACGCCGGCCTCGGTACCGATCTCAATGCCAAGGCCACCATAATTCCCGGTGGTTGACTCTTGTAAGTCTTCGAAGGCATCCGCATCGAGAAACGCGGAGTGCGGATCGAGTTGGTCTAAGAGTCCTCGGATAGCGTTTTCCAACAGGGTCTTGTCATCGACTTCTTCGACATAGGCTTTCGAGATGCGATCAAACGCTTCGGCAAAAATCCGGAGTTCTTCAAGGGGCAGTCGGGCTTTTGGGGCCGCTTCATCAACGGCGGTGGCCTCTTCCCCCTGCGCGGTCAACGCAAAGCTCAGAGCGAGTCCCAAACAAATCGTTTTTAATATCATGTGATGGTCCTTGAATGGCACTGTCGCCGTGCGCGTTTAGCTTGTACGGTCTAATTCTACGTTGGTTCTACACCAGAGCAATGGATCAACCGGCGCGCCTTGATCTCGGATTTCGAAATAACTGCCGCTTTGTGCTTGACCACCGCTCTGGCCAACCTCTGAGATCGTTTGACCTGCCACAACCCAGTCACCAACCTCGGGATAGAGCACTTGATTATGACCATACAGACTCATGAAGCCGTCACTATGCCTGAGAATAATCAGTAATCCGAAACCCCGTAACCAATCTGCGAAAACCACCCGACCATAATGGATGGCTTTGACCTTGGTGCCACTCGGGGCCTCAATCATCAGACCATCCCAGCGCACACGGCCATTGAGCTTGCGTTCACCAAATCGGTGACGAATGTCGCCAGAAATCGGTAGGTCTAATTGTCCTCGACGGCTCACCATGGATTCGAAATCAACTGTGTTTGGGAGTTCAAGCGTGTTGCGTCTGATTTGTTCAAGCAGGGCAATGAGGTTGGATTCATTGAGCTTGAGCGCTTTTCGTTGGTCCTCGGCGGTGGCGAAAGCCGCGCGCAGCGCAGCCTCTGAGTTTGCGAGTTCGGCGCGGCCGACCTTGAGGGCGTCTGATTCTAAAATAATGGTGCTGGACGCCGCCTGTAGGGTCTGCAGTTCTTGGGCCAGCAAGGCCTCATTATCATTAAGGGCGGTTAAGACCGCTTCAAATTCAGCGACTTGTTCAAGCCTTGCTGAAGCAAGGTAGCGATAGTATTGCGCCATTCTCGATACTTGGTTGGGGTCTTCTTGATTTAATAAAACCCGCAGCATGCCATTTTTGCCAAGCCTGCTTGCCGCTAGCACGTGTTCTTTGATCAGTGCTTTTTTCTGATCGCGTTGAATTTCAAGACTGGCCTTGTGCTGCTGGAGCATCTCGGTTTGGGTCTGAGCGGCCAGCGCCGCTTTTTCAGCTTGTCTGAGTCGTTTTACAATCCGAGCAATTTTTTCATCCAGCGCCCGAATGGCGCGATTTTGCACTTGTTGATCGGCCCGAATGCTCGATTGATCTGACTCAACCTGTTGCAAGTTTTTTTTAAGATCAATGAGCTCCGCCTCGAGGGCTTGCTCATTATCGACCGCCTCGCCCCTGGCCAGTTGGCTGAGGGTGGCGATGAACACAAGCACCCAAAGGGTTCGAATGGCTTTGGGCATCATTAAGGCTTAATTGCCGGACTGGATCGATCGATCTCAGCAAGAGATTGCCCGGTCATTTCTTGCGGCGCCGGCAGATCCATCAGATCAAGCAGGGTTGGCGCAAGATCGCTGAGCACACCGCTAGAACGCAGGGCCAAGTCGCGAGGCCCGACATAAATAAGCGGAACCTGCTCGCAGGTGTGAGCGGTGTGCGGTTGGCCCGAGGCGTTGTCCATCATTTGCTCACAGTTCCCATGATCCGCCGTGATCAGTAGTTGGCCGCCTGCTGACTGCGCGGCCGCAACGACCTCACTAAGACATTGATCGAGGGTTTCGACCGCCATGATGGCCGCGGCGAGATTGCCGGTATGCCCCACCATATCGCCATTGGCAAAGTTGCAAACGATGAGTTTGTAATCCCCTTGTCGAATGGCATCACACAGGCGCCGGGTAACTTCTGGCGCGCTCATACTGGGCGCTAAATCATAGGTTGCAACATCTGGCGACGGCACCAAGATACGATCCTCTAAAGGGTAGGGCTGCTCACGACCGCAGGAGAAGAAAAATGTGACATGGGCGAACTTTTCAGTTTCAGCAATGCGCAATTGTTTGAAGCCAAGATCGGAAATGTATTCTCCGAGACTATTGGTCAGGGTTGCCGGTGGAAAGGCGCAGGGCACTCGAAGGCTTTCGGCGTATTGCGTAAGGGTTGTAAACTGAGCAAGTTTTGGTCGGCGCTTTCGATCAAATCCGCCAAACTGCTCAGAGACGAAGGCTTCAGTAAGCTGACGAGCCCGATCCGCTCTAAAATTCATAAATAAGACTTGATCGCCATCAATCAGGGGTCGGGGACGCGACCCTGCGTTAATCACCGTCGGTTCGACGAACTCGTCGGTTTCACCGCGGGCGTAAGCCGCCTCAAGCGCCGCCAGCGGTGTTTCAAAGATCCATGGGCCATCGCCCGAGCAAATCACGTTGTAAGCCTGTTGTATCCGATCCCATCGATTGTCTCGATCCATGGCGTAGTAGCGGCCCGAAATCGAAGCAATTTGGCCAATTCCCAAGTCATTCAGGCGGTCCGTTAATGTTTCGAGGCTGGATTGCGCAGATTTTGGTGCGACATCCCGGCCATCTAAAAAGGCATGAACTTGGATGTCTTGAACGCCTTGTTGCTGAGCCGAACGGATTGCGGCGTAAATTTGATCTTCATGGCTATGAACACCGCCCGGTGAGAGTAGGCCGAAAACGTGTAAGGTGCGCCCAGACTGGGCAAGGCCTGCAAAGCTCTCGTTCAAAACGCGGTTGTTGAAAAAGCTTTGGTCGCGAATGGCTTCGTTGATTCGTGTGAACTCTTGATGAACCACTCGACCCGCGCCTAAATTCATGTGCCCGACTTCGGAATTGCCCATTTGGCCTTCGGGTAAGCCGACGTCGAGGCCAGAGCCAGAAACCAGGCTATGGGGCGCGCTTTGATACAGGCTATCGAGAAACGGCGTGTTGGCGAGCGCAATCGCGTTGGCGTCGGAGGCATCTCGATGGCCAAAGCCATCGAGGATGATCAAAGTGGTTGCGGCTTGCATGGGCGTGCCTTCGTTGACGGAGCAAGAATGTTTCGAGACAGTTTAACGGGTATTGCGTGGCCGATAAATATACGCAGAGGTTAGTGCCTCTCGAGTGCAGGGTGTATAATCTCGCCGTCAAAAGAAAGGGGCTCGGTTGTTTTGCAGCAAGTCATTGAATTTATTAGTCAACATCCTGTGCTCGTGGGGCTGTTTTTCACCCTGGTGGTTGCGCTCATTATTACAGAACGTAAAAAAGGGGGCGAGTCGATCACCGCTCAAACCCTCGTGCGCTTGGTGAATAAAGATAATGCGGTGGTCATTGATCTTCGGGATAAGAACGAGTTCACGGTAGGGCACATTGCGGGCGCCGTCAGTCTGCCGTACACCAGTTACGCAACCCGCGGGGATGAGTTGAGTTCGTATAAGGATCGGCCAGTGGTCTTGGTTTGTAAAATAGGTCAACACTCGAGCGCAATCGGCAGCAAGCTGATCAAGGCGGGTTTCACGGATATCAAGCGTCTTTCTGGGGGCATGACCGAATGGGTCGGCGCCGGCCTCCCAGTTGTTAAATAACGCTGATTGCTAGCGGCGGAGATCAATGATGGCCCAAGTATCGCTTTATACCACTCGATTTTGCCCCTTCTGCATCCGGGCAAAAATGTTGCTGGAGGCTAAGAACGTGACCTATACCGAAGTTCCGGTGGACGCTGATCCAGCCGAGCGCCGTCTTATGGCAACGCGTGCTGGTGCGAACACCGTGCCTCAGATATGGATCGGGGAACAACACATTGGGGGCTGTGATGAGCTCTATCAACTCGAGCGAGCAGGCCTGCTTGATGGCCTATTAGGAGAGCATTATGAGTGAGTCAACTGCAGCAGCGGATCAGCAGCCGAAATTTGCCATCCAGCGTATTTATCTGAAAGACGTGTCCTTTGAGTCGCCGAGTTCGCCCGGTAGCTTTCGGTCTGCACCGAAGCCCTCGGTGAATCTTGATCTCAATGCGCGTCATGTCGCAATCGAGGCGGGACTTTGGGAGGTCATTCTTTCTTTAACGCTGACGGCAAAAGATGAATCGGACAAGACGCTGTATTTGGCGGAGGTTCAGCAGGCTGGGATATTCGTGATCGACGGCCTGGACGAGGCGGCCAAAGATCATATGTTGGCGAGCTTTTGCCCGAATATTTTATTCCCCTATGCCCGGGAGAATATCGACTCGCTCATTATCAAAGGCAGTTTCCCGCCGCTGATGTTGGCGCCGGTTAACTTCGATGCCCTGTACGAGCAGGCGAAGTTAGCACGCGAACGAGAGGCCGCATCCGTTCAATAAAAACTATTGAAATCCTGCTGTCGAAACGCCTCAAACAAAACGATGGCCGCCGCATTGGAGAGATTGATCGAACGGCTGTCCGCGCGCATTGGGATGGTGATGACGCCTGAGAACGCGTCAGAAAACATTAGGGCCTCGGGTATGCCCCGGGTTTCGGGTCCAAACGTTAAATAGTCATTATCCTCATACTGAAATTGGTCATACCGGGTTGCGCCCTTCGTACTGACGGCGATGAAGCGTGCTGGGCCGGCGCTTGCCTTGAGCGCATCAAAGGATGGATGAACGGTCACGCTGGCAAAGTCCCGGTAATCCAGCGCGGCCCGTCGCAATAGTTTTTCTTCTAAGGTAAAGCCCAAGGGTTCAACGAGATGCAGTCGCGCGCCGGTATTCGCGCACAGCCGCATAATATTGCCGGTGTTCGGTGGGATTTCAGGCTCATAGAGCACGACGTTCAGCATGACTTTGGCCCTTGTTACTCAAGCAGTGTATCAGTCTTCTGAGCCTGCGCTATCCATATCGAGTTCCTGCATTTTTCGAGTGAGCGTATTTCGTCCCCAGCCCAGCAATATCGCAGCATCGCGCTTTCGGCCGGAGGTATGGGCAAGGGTCGCCTCAATCAGGACGCGTTCAAACACGGGCAAAGCGCCGCCAAGCAGACCGTCGTCGCCCAAATCATTTGCGAGCAATCGGTTTTCAGCCCATCGGCCGAGCAGCTGATGCCATTGATCCGTCCCACTGTTTACGGTCTCTGGTTCGGTGTGCCGGAGTTCCGGCGGCAGATCGCTTAAGTGAACGTCTCGGCCGGTTGCCATAACCGTAATCCATCGGCAAAAATTCTCGAGCTGACGGACGTTGCCTGGCCAAGGCAAACTGCAGAGATACCGAAGGGTTTCCGGTAGCATGATCTTGGTTTCTTCACCGAGTTCCTGAGCGGCTGTCTTTAGAAAGTGCGCAAGTAGCGGCGGAATGTCTTCACGACGATCCTCTAAATTGGGCAGATGAAGCCGGATCACATTGAGGCGATGAAATAAATCTTCCCTAAACCGGTTTTCAGCGACCAGTGATTGCAGGTCTTGATGGGTTGCTGCAATGATGCGGACGTTCGCTGTTCTGGGCTCATGTCCCCCAACCCGATAAAACTTACCATCGGATAAGACGCGCAATAATCGAGTTTGGGTTTCAGCCGGCATATCCCCGATTTCATCCAGGAACAAGGTGCCGCCGTTGGCCTGCTCAAACCGGCCGATGCGAACTTGATTGGCGCCAGTAAAGGCGCCTTTTTCATGACCGAAGAGCTCGGATTCAATGAGGTCCCGGGGAATGGCGGCCATATTTAAGGCGACAAACGGGAACTCTCGTCTTGGACTGTGCCGGTGCAAGGCATTCGCCACAAGTTCCTTGCCGGTACCCGATTGGCCGTTGATTAAAACCGTGACATGTGACCTGGATAAACGCCCGATGGCTCTGAAAACCTCCTGCATTGCGGGTGCTTTGCCGATCATCTCGTTGGATGGATCCTCTTCCTGCTCCGTCAGGCCGCCCTGTCGATCTTGAATATTGGCCAAAGCCCTTTTCACAACTGATACGGCTTCGTCTACTTCAAATGGCTTCGGGATATACTCGAACGCGCCACCTTGAATTGAAGACACCGCGCTGTCTAAATCCGAATGTGCCGTCATGATGATCACGGGTAAGTCAGGACAGGTTTGTTTGATTTCGGCAAGCAATGCCAAACCATCCATGCCGTGCATGCGGATATCGCTGATAATGACCTCGGGTTTTTCGGTCTTGAAGGTTTCAAGCAGATCTTCTGCTGAGTTGAAGCACGTGACGTCCAAACCTTCTTTGCTCAGCGCTTTATCGAGGACCCAACGGATTGATTTTTCGTCATCGGCAACCCAGACCCGGTTCATTGCAATCATGATTGGGCAACCTCCAAAGGAATGATCAAGCTGAATTGGGTCCGGCCGCGGTCTGAGCTGAACTCAAGAACGCCCTTGTGCCGATGCACAATGGCGTGGGCAACGCTGAGACCGAGCCCGGTGCCGTCCGGGCGTCCGGTAATCATTGGCATAAACAGGTTGTCCCGAAGTGCTTCAGGGATGCCCGGCCCGTTGTCGATGATATCCACCTTTAAAACATTGCGATGTCGCACCGATGCGATGGTGAACTGACGCTCTGTGCGGGTAACCAGTTTAATTGTGGCGTTCGTTGTTTTCTCAAGCGACTGCATCGCATTACGGATGATATTGAGGATCGCTTGAAAGATTAGGTCGGGGTCCATCAGCGTTTCGGGAATCGATGGGTCATAATCTCGATTGATCGTGAGCGTCGTTGAGGTCTCAAGTTCAATGAGTTTTCGCGCTCGTTCAAGAATTTCGTGGATGTTGCCTGGTATAAATTCGGAGGGCTTGTTCGGGCCCAGTAATCGATCCACGAGGGTCTTCAGGCGATCGGTCTCCTCGATAATAATCGCGGTATATTCTTTAAGCTCGTTTGAGTCGAGTTCTTCGTGTAGCAGTTGAGCCGAGCCGCGAATACCGCCTAGCGGATTTTTAATTTCGTGCGCGAGTCCGCGGATCATCTGCTGGGTGCCCTCTTGATGTTCCCGGTTAAGGTTGTCGCGATCGATTCGTAGATATCGATCGAGTGCAATGACCTCGATCAGTAGTCCAGCTTCACTGGGTTCGGGTAGCGGCGTGACCGTGAGATCAACGGTAATGTACGCGCCGCCAAGCAGTTCTATCTGAGCTTGTCTTTGGGTGTAAAGTTGATTGTTCTTGAGCGCTTCTCGCAGCAATGGTTCAAAGGAGAGCCAGCCAGGCACCTGAAAAGACAGGGGCTTGTCGAGCGCACGCTTTTCCGATAACTCGAAAAGGCTTTCAGCAGATTGGTTGATCCGAACCAGGTTCAAGTTTCGATCGAGCAGCAGGACGGCCGTGGTCAAGTTATCAATGGCGGTTTGGTCCATAAGCTGTCGGTAATGTTGTGATGATTGTTGGAATGTTTGATTCATGCCAGTTTAAAAGCAAGATCCGCACCAATTTAAAAAAGGCGCAGGATCCCTGATTTAGAGTGGCAGGGCCAGGGGGTTCGCAAGTTTACCGCACCAATTTGGTGCGCTCAAGGTTATTGGCGTGAAATATAGCGCCGAACATCAAGGTCAAGGGGGGCTGATCGACTGATCTCTCGACCGGTTTTTACCTCTTTAATGATCAAATAAAAAGTGTGCAGCCCGCGGGGGACGGCTTGCACGATGGTTTCACCGGGGGCTGCGGCGGCTCTGATTTGGCCATCCTCAGTTTCGATGTAGAGGGCATGGTGCTTTGCGAGTCTCGGTTTAACCTGCACATTAAAAGGCAGTTGTCCGGCAATGGCCTGAACTTTTGGCTCACCCAAGCTCGACACCAGGCGCAAACGATAGCTCGGGTCATCCTGCACCGCCGCGGTAAACGATCCTGTGGTGAGCAGAAGGGCTGCGAAAATAAGGTTGAGGATCAGACGGGCCATGGCATTATCCGATTGATGACGGTTTAAACAGTATAAAACAAAGTGGCGGAAAGCCAGCTTAGAAAAAATCGGTAGGCGCAGAGGATGCTGGATTGGCAGTGGTAATCGGGATTGCCAGCGCTTGCCTTGTCGAAGAAGTGCTCGAGCACGCCCTTAAGGGGTGCTCGAGCGGTTGGATCAGGCCAGTGCTTCTTTGCTGGTCTTGATGATGGCGGCGGCGACCTTATAAGGGTCGGCATTAGAGGCGGTTCTTCGGTCCTCTAAGCGGCCTTTCCAGCCATCCACCACGGTGCTGACGGGGATGCGAATGCTCGCGCCACGATCAGAGACACCATAGCTGAACTGATCGATCGACTGTGTTTCATGCTTGCCCGTTAAGCGCTGGTCATTGTAGGCACCATAAACGCTCATGTGACGCTCGATGTGACGCCCAAAGTTTTCACAAATTTTTGTAAAAACGGCTTCGTCACCGAGATCCCGCATGGCGGCGTTGGAGAAGTTCGCGTGCATGCCAGAGCCATTCCAGTCCGTATCGCCAAGGGGTTTGGGATGATAATTAATGGCGTAGCCGTATTTCTCGCCCGTACGCTCGAGCAGGTAGCGCGCTAGCCAAATTTGGTCCCCCGCTTCATGCGCGCCTTTGGCGAAAATTTGGAATTCCCACTGCCCGGTTGCAACTTCAGCGTTGATCCCTTCGACGTTGAGGCCGGCCTCGAGGCAGATGTCCAAGTGCTCTTCGACGAAATCTCGGCCGAAGGTGTTGCTCGCGCCAACACTGCAGTAGTACGGGCCTTGAGGTCCAGGGAAGCCGCCACGAGGAAAGCCAGGTGGTAAATCGGTGTCGGTATCCCACAAGAAGTACTCTTGCTCAAAACCGAACCAAAAATCAGCATCATCGTCATCGATCGTTGCCCGTCCGTTGGAAACATGGGGGCTACCATCGGGATTTAAGACTTCTGTCATGACAAGATAGCCATTGTTGCGATCGGGATCGGGGATGATGGCAACAGGTTTGAGTAGGCAGTCTGAGCTGCCGCCCTCGGCTTGTTCGGTCGAGCTGCCATCGAAGACCCACATTGGACAGTCTTCAAGCTTGCCCGAGAAGTCAGATCGAACCATTGTTTTGCTGCGTAGGCTTTGGGTGGGCTCATAGCCGTCGAGCCAGATATATTCTAATTTTGCCTTCATCATTGAGTTAACTCCTTGGTTTGTAACGAAGGTCCTGTGCTCGCAACGTCGCCAGCCAGACCCTTCGCGGGTTGAAAACGGTAAAGCCCCAACACTTGGCTTTGCTTGGGTAAGAAAAAGCAAAGACTATGCCATGAGCTAAAAGGGTTTAAGTAACTGATACCTATCGTATTTATCGGAAGTAAAGATTCAGCGGCGGCCATTTTGCACCAAAATAGCGCGCTGAATAACAGGCTCGCACCAAAATAGAGCAATAACGGCCATTAGCGTCTTAGACGATTTGGCCCAAGGGTTCTTGTCCTTCAGGCGGCATAAAATTGATGATCGTTGATGCCAAACCGCTATCGCCTGAAATCCTTGATGACCTTGTTGCCCAGAATCCTCGCACCGGAGGCGGATTTCAGTATAATCCCGCTCCTTCGGCCCTTAAGCCTTTTCGGATTGCTCGTTATGTCTCAAAATCTACGCAATGTCGCTATCATAGCGCACGTTGACCATGGAAAAACAACCTTGATCGACAAGTTGCTATCGCAGGCCGGCGCCCTGCAGCGAGGAGATGAAAGCGGCGAGCGTTTGATGGATTCCAATGACCTCGAAAAAGAACGCGGCATTACCATCCTTGCGAAAAATACTGCGTTAGATTGGCGCGGCGTGCGCATCAATATTGTTGATACGCCCGGTCACGCTGATTTTGGCGGTGAGGTCGAGCGGATCTTGAGTATGGTCGACTCGGTTCTATTGCTCGTTGATGCGGTCGAAGGGCCCATGCCGCAAACCCGGTTTGTGACCCGAAAGGCGTTTGAAAATAAACTCAACCCTATTTTAATGGTTAACAAGATCGATCGTGACGGCGCCCGGCCAGACTGGGTGATTGATGAAGTCTTTGAGTTGTTCGATCAATTGGGTGCAACCGAAGAGCAGCTCGACTTTCCCGTCGTTGTCGGCTCTGCAATGCAGGGGATTGCAGGTCCGAGTCGCGATGATTTAGGGTCAGACTTAAGTTATTTGTTGGACCTGATTGTTGATCAGGTGCCACCACCGCAGGTTGAAGAAAGTGGCCCACTCCAAATGCAAATCAGTGCGTTGGACTACAACAGCTATGTCGGGCTCATCGGTCTTGGCCGCATCACCCGAGGTGAGATTCGAAAGGGTCAGAGTGTGGCGGTGGTGAATGCCGAAGGCCAAGTTAAGAAGGGCAGAATTCTGCAGGTAATGGGCTTTTCTGGATTAAGCCGCGTTGAAATTGAATCCGCCAGTGCCGGTGATATCGTTTGTGTATGCGGTATCGATGGTTTGAAGATTTCAGACACCTTGTGTCAGGTCGATCAGCCTGAGGCGTTACCAGCCTTGGTGGTTGATGAGCCAACCATCTCGATGACGTTTCAGGTCAACACGTCGCCTTTCTCCGGTCAGGATGGGAAGTTCGTAACCAGTCGAAATTTAAAGGATCGTTTAGAGCTTGAGTTGCAATACAACGTGGCGTTGCGAGTTGCCCCGGGCGATACGGCCGATAAGTTTGTGGTGTCGGGTCGAGGAGAGCTGCATTTGGGGGTTCTCATCGAGACCATGCGCCGGGAAGGGTATGAACTTGGCGTGTCGCGTCCAGAAGTGATTCTCAAGGAGGTCGATGGCGAGATTCATGAGCCCTTCGAAAATCTGAGTATCGATTGCGAGCAGATACACCAAGGCGCCATCATGGAAGTGATTGGCACCCGCAAAGGCTCACTCAGTAATATGGTCCCGGATTCAAAGGGACGGGTTCGGCTGGACTTTGTCATTCCAACTCGCGGTTTAATTGGCTTTCGATCGGAATTCATGACCTTGACCTCCGGTGGCGGGATCATCAGTAGCGTGTTCTCCCACTACGACTTGCGTTCAGGCGAAGACATCAACTCAAGACGCAACGGTGTTTTGGTCTCCATGGTGAGTGGCAAGAGTTTAGGCTTTAGCTTGTTTAACCTGCAGCCCAGAGGAAGACTCTTTATCAATCCGAACGAAGCGATCTATGAAGGCATGATTGTTGGAATTCATTCCCGAGGGAATGACTTGCCCGTCAACCCGATTAAAGGCAAGCAGTTGACCAATGTGCGGGCATCGGGCACCGATGAAAATATTGTGCTGACGCCGCCGGTGAAGTACACCCTGGAGCAGGCAATTGAATTTATCGATGATGACGAACTGGTTGAAATCACGCCGAACCATATCCGGCTTCGAAAGAAGCTGCTCACTGAAAATGAGCGAAAACGCGCGTCACGAGCCAAAGTCGAATAATTCATGCAGCCACTGTTCCCGGAGATAAAACCGCACGCGCGGCATCGATTACAGGTTGATGCGTTGCACAATCTTTATGTTGATGAGAGCGGTAATACCGCTGGGCTGCCGGTTGTTTTTCTCCACGGCGGCCCTGGCAGTGGCTGTGAGTTTGATAGCCGCAGGTTCTTTGATCCCGCAGTGTATCGAATTATTTTGGTTGATCAGCGTGGATCGGGTCGCGCAACGCCTCAGGGCGAGACCGAACACAATACGCTTCACAACCTGATACAAGACCTAGAGCAGATCCGTGAACTGCTTGCGGTGCCCGCTTGGGTGGTCTTTGGTGGTGGCTGGGGCAGCACCCTCGCGCTGGCTTACGCAGAGCATTATCCTGCGCAAGTCCTTGGCCTAATCTTGAGAGGCGTTTTCCTTGGGCGCCAGACTGACATTGACTGGATCTATAAAGACGGCGCGAATGCTTTTTTCCCAGAGCATTGGGCGGACTTTATGGCGCCGATATTGAGCGTTGAGCCAAAGGCGCCGTGTGAAAGCTACCGCGAGCTTATGGCCTCAGGTAATGATTTGATTCGTATGACAGCCGCCAAAGCCTGGTCTGTTTGGGAGGCGCATTGCGCCAACCTGCACCCCAATGCGCGCCTACTGAATCACTATGCCGCGCCTCAAAGGGCCCTGACGCGGTGTCGTATCGGCACCCACTATATGGTGAACGGGTGCTTCCTCGAGCCAAATCAAATCTTGGCGCAAGCCGGTCAGCTAAAAGACATTCCCGGTATTATTGTGCAAGGTCGATTTGACGTGCTGACGCCGATGGCGGCGGCCCATGCGTTGCAAGCACATTGGCCAAGCAGTGAGATCCTGGTTGTTAGAGAAGCAGGACATTCCGCAACCGAGCCTGCGATGATCGATGCGCTGCTGCGGGCAACTAAAATGCTTGCCCAGCGCCTTGATTCGCCTGGTAAAGGCCGTCTGTGAAAGCGCTGATTCAGCGGGTCAGCACCGCCTCGGTCACGGTAGCAGGCGAAACAGTGGGTAAAATTGAACGCGGGCTACTGGTGTTTCTCGGCGTGGAAAAACCAGACACACAAATCATCGCGCAAAAGTTATTGAGCAAGGTCCTACGCTACCGGGTCTTTAATGACGCGGCGGGGCATATGAATTTGGACGTCGCCCAAGTTGACGGCAGTCTTTTAATTGTTTCACAATTCACGCTGGCAGCCGATACCCAAAAAGGACTGCGCCCCTCATTCTCCTCGGCGATGCCGCCGTCGGATGCCGAAGTGCTTTATGAATTCTTTGTGGCTGAAGCCGCTTTGGTGCTGCCGGTTGCAACCGGTCGATTTGGTGCGGACATGCAAGTACGTCTGGTGAATGACGGGCCGGTGACCTTCTTACTGTCGGCAGATTAGCGGACGCTGATTTCGCGCGTTGCTAGACCTTTGTTTCTGATTTCGATTCTGGGTCTTTCGGCACCAAAAGATCCCCAAAAATGATGCCGGCTTCGAACAAGAGCCACATGGGGATTGCCAGTAATACTTGCGAGACAACGTCCGGCGGCGTCAGCAACATGCCCACAATAAAGCAGCCCACTATGACAAAGGCCCGTTTCTCTTTGAGTTTTTCGGTTGTGGTTGCCCCGGACCATATCAGTAACAGGGTTGCGATTGGAATTTCAAACGCGATACCAAATGCAAAAAATAGCTTGAGAACGAAATCAAGATATTGATTGATGTCCGTCATAATCGTGACGCCTGTTGGCGCGATACTGGTGAAGAAAGCAAAGATCAGCGGGAATACGACAAAGTAGGCAAAGGCCATGCCGGCGTAAAACAGAACAATACTCGATGCAAGTAGCGGGCCTGCCAACCGTTTTTCACTGGCGTAGAGGCCCGGTGCAACGAAAGCCCAGATCTGATGCAGGATGAACGGAATCGCGATAAAGATGGCGAGGACCAAGGCGAGTTTAAAGGGCGTTAAAAAGGGAGACGCCACTTCGGTGGCAATCATGGTCGCGCCCTCTGGTAGGAAAGCGCGCAAGGGGGATGACACGACGCTGTAAAGGTCGTTGGCGAAAAAAAACAACGGTATAAAAATTACCAAAATAAAGCCCGCAATTTTGAGTAAGCGGCTTCGAAGTTCGATGAGGTGTTCGATTAAGGGCTGGCCCTTAGTGCTGTCTGCGGGGTCACTCTGCTCGGTCATTGGGCGTCCGCTTGCTCTGGGTGACAGAGTTGGTTGGGCGAAGTGCTGACGCTTGTTGGGTTGCGAAGGCGGCGGCATCTTGCGTGGTCTGAGCGATCGCGGCTTTTGATTTTTCTATTTCCTTAAGAATGGCTTCGTTGTGAAGCTGCTGTTTAATTTCATCAGCACCGATACCGCGTTCGATTTCTGATCGGAGATCGCTGAAGCCTTTCTTGAATCGGCCAACCCAAAGAGCGATTGAGCGAATGGTCTGAGGCAGTTGCTCTGGGCCGATAACGATGAGGCTCACGACGCCGATAATCAGTAATTCGGGGAAGCCAATATCAAACATGGGTTAAGACTTTTCTTTATCCGCCGCGTCAGGGGTTAAATCGCTTGGCTCACTGGCATCAGGCGCTGCATTTTTGGCTTCATCGGATTCGGGTTTATCCTCGTCTGAGACGGCGTTCTTGAAGCCTTTGATGGCCGACCCGAGGTCAGTGCCCATGTTTTTCAGCTTCTTTGTCCCGAAAACAACGAGCAAAATAATGAGGATAATAATGAGTTCTGTTGGTCCAGGCATAGGTTACTCCGCACTCGTTAAGGGTCGAGATTTCTTTTCCTCGATGCCAGAGGTGCCTTCTCGGCGTCGTAGTTCAGTCAATACGGCCTCTGGTGTAAGGTCATTATGCGCCAGTAAAACCAGCGTGTGAAACCAAAGATCCGCCATCTCTGAGATTAAGCGGTCGCGAGCGTCATCGGGTCCTTGATTCTTTGCCGCGAGAATCAATTCAATACTCTCCTCGCCGACCTTCTCTAGGATCTTATCAAGCCCGGCTTGATGCAAGCTGGCAACGTAGGAGTGCTCAGGGTCCGCTAGGCGTCTTGAAACAATAACCTTAAATAGTTCTGAAAGCGTGTCAGGCATCCGAGTAGATCTCCGCGGGATCTTTGATCATGGGAGCGGTTTCTATCCACTCGCCATCTTGATATTGCCGATAAAAACAATGGGCGCGCCCAGTATGACAGGCGATACCGCCGACTTGCTCGACTTTTAATAATAGCACATCGCCATCGCAGTCTAGGTGCAGGCTCTTGATTTCCTGGAAATGGCCTGATTGTTCTCCTTTGTGCCAAAGGGCTTGTCGGGATCGAGAGTAGTAATGGGCGTGGCCTGTTTCGAGGCTCCGCTCAACCGCGAGCGCGTTCATCCACGCCATCATCAAGACCGATTCGGTTTGGTGGTCAACTGCTATGGCGGCAATGAGACCCGCCTCGTTAAAGCGTAATGCGGATAAGACAGTGCTTTCGGTCATGGAATTAGCCTTTTCCTTTGAGGATTTGTTGGAGGCCGACGCCGCCAATGATGATACTTGTGACAGACAGTCCTGAGGTGACATCACCGCCCAAGCTCGGATTGATTAAAAGACCGATCGCGGCGAGGCTCAGAAGTAAAATACCGAACTGCCGGGTTTGGCGCTGGCTCTGTTGTTCAAGCGCGCGTTGAACGCTCGTGAGCTTTTGGCTCTGCCGTTTTTGGGAGGCCGTGATCAGATCGATTCGGCCCGGGGCAAGTAAGAGGTTTCTCGGCAAGTTGGGTAGCGCTTGGACCAAGTCCGGGGCGAGCTCTTTGAGTTCTGCTAAAAGGTCCGGCAAGCTCGTTTTTTGGGCGCGCCAGCGCTGCATGAAGGGCGCCGCGGTTGCCCAAAGATCTAAATCGCCGTAAAGGTGACGGCCAATGCCTTCAATGTTGAGTAGCGTCTTTTGCAATAACACGAGCTGAGGCTGAATCTCCATTTCAAAGTCCCTTGCTGCGCTAAATAGGGCGATTAGGAGCTTGCCGAATTCGATTTCAGACATGGTTTTACCAAAAAGCGGCGCGCAAACGGCTTTGATAACCGCCTCGAACGCATCCGCATCAATATGATCGGGGACCCAGCCGCTGTCGATATGGGCCTCGGCAATATCGCGGTAATCTTCATTGAAGAACGCAATCAAATTACGGCCGAGATAGTTTCGGTCGTCCCGAGTCAGCGCGCCAATGATGGCGCAGTCCAGGGCAATGTATGTTGGGTTCTCAGGGTCGGTGACATTCACCAAAATGTTGCCTGGATGCATGTCAGCGTGGAAGAAGTTGTCGATGAAAACCTGGGTGAAGAAGATCTCAACGCCTAAATTAGCGAGGCGTTCTAGGTTCACATTGGCCTGAACCAATTGTTCTCGATCGCTGATCACAATGCCGTGAACGCGATCCATGACAATCAGATTGTCACGGGTGAAGGTTGTATGGATTTTGGGTACCGACAGTTTGCCCCGAGGCAGCCAAAGCGCGCGCAATTTGATGGCGTTAGCGGCTTCTTGCGCAAAGTCTAGTTCCGCGAGGATGACGTGGCGATAGTCTCGAACAATCTGAAACAAATGCAGGCGGCTCGCGTCCGGTAAGGCTTTGTTCAGAAGTGCCGCGAGGCTCTCAAGGAGCGTAAGGTCTTTGAGGATCAGGGCTTTAATACCGGGGCGTCTGAATTTGATGACAATTTGCGTGCCGTCAAGGAGCGTGCCCTCATGGACTTGAGCGATCGACGCCGCGGCGAGGGGGATTGGATTGATCGTTTGAAAGTGCGACTCAAAGTAATCGCCAAGCCCGGCCTTGATGGTGTTTAGAGCCAGTGTTGAATCGATGCCGGGCACCTGATCTTGAAGACTTGCGAGTTCATCACTAACGGAATCCGGCAGCACATCTCGCCGGGTCGACAGGAGTTGGCCGAGTTTGATAAAAGCAGGCCCCAATTCGATAAGGGCTAGTTTTAAATCCGTGCCGACGTTCGGGTTTGGCGCGGGTTTTAGGCGCAGCGGAAGCAGTAATACGGTAAGCCAAAACGGTAGCCGCAAGCCCAGGGTCGATAATCGATCAAGACGATATTTGCTCGCAACGCGGGCAAGTCTGGCAAGACCGCTTATCGAGATGCTAAGGGGCTTCATTCACAGCTCAGACGCAAAAGCGGGGTTTGTCGCCGTCTTCTCATCTTGAAAAGGGGCCTCGCCATAATGAATCGCGGCAACGCCGCCCAATAAATTATCGTATCCAACGCCAGCAAAGCCCGCTGTTTGGAGCATAGACTTCAGGGTCTCTTGGTCTGGGTGCATTGCGATGGATTCCACCAAATATTGGTAGGGGCTCGCATCCCCGGTAATCCATTGCCCGACTTTGGGCCATAAACCTGAAAATTTTTGATACAGGGGCGCAAGACCAGGATGGGTTAACTTAGAAAACTCCAAGATGACCAGGCGTCCGCCAGGTTTAAGGGCCAAGCGCATCGCCCGTAACGCCTTTTCCTTGTCCGTCACATTACGAAGGCCAAAGCCGATGATTGCGGCATCCAAACTTTGATTCGGCAGTGGCAGAAGTTCTGCATCGCCTTGGATGAACATTAAGCTTGCGTGACCCGCATCGATCAGGCGGTCTCGGCCGACGCGCAACATGTCTGCATTAATATCACACAACAAGACTTGGCCTGTTGGCCCGACGCGCTTAGAAAGTAGGATCGATAGATCGCCGGTTCCCCCGGCAAGGTCAAGCACGGTATCGCCAGGTCTTGCTCGGGTCATCTCAACCGCCATCCGTTTCATTAAGCGATGACTGCCAAGGGACATCACATCATTCATGATGTCGTATTGGCCAGCAACTTTTCTGAAAACCTCGGCAACTCGGTCGGCTTTTTCGGATTTCGGAACCTTTTGAAACCCGAAGTGTGTTTGTTCTTCTGACATGGCGTTAAGATTTAAGGTGACGTGACAATATTGTACACCCTAGAAAACGGCCAGGGTTAATTGAGCGCAATAAACAAAGGCTCTCGAGACGCGTTGGCGGCGCGCAATCGGTCAAGATATGCCTGCCAGTAGTCGGCCTCGTGCGCGGCGAGGTCAAAAAGATATTCCCAGCTGAATATGCCCGAGTCGTGGCCGTCCGAGAATTCGATGCGAATCGCGTAGTGCCCTTGGGGGATGATATCTTTGAAGGAAACCAGTTTCTTGCCTGTCTGTAAAACAGATTGCCCGGGTCCATGACCTTGGACCTCTGCCGAAGGAGAATGCACCCTTAAGTACTCGGCGGATAATTGAAAGGTGTCGGCCGCGTAACGAAGTTCTAATAGGGCGGACTTACGATGAACTTTTATCTCAAGCGGCTGCAAGGGAAATCCTTTAATTTAAAGTATGTAGCGACTGAGGTCATCGTCTTCAGCAAGGTCCGATAACTGCATCCGGACAAACTCGGCATCAATGGAGATTTGCTGCTGGTCGTTATCAAAGGCGAATTCTGGGCCATCAAACGACACATCTTCGAGCAATTTTTCAATGACGGTATGCAGCCTTCGGGCGCCGATGTTTTCAATGCGTTCGTTTACCTGCCACGCGATGGTTGCAATCTCTCGAATACCCTCTGCGGTGAAGACGAGCTTCACGTTTTCAGTTTGCAGTAGGTGCTGATATTGCTCCGTAATGGAATGATCGGGCTCCTCGAGGATTCGTTGAAAGTCGTCAATGCTCAAGGGCGAGAGCTCAACACGAATGGGCAATCGGCCCTGCATCTCTGGAATCAAATCAGATGGCTGGCTGAGGTGAAACGCGCCAGAGGCAATAAAAAGGATGTGGTCGGTTTTGATGATGCCGTATTTGGTTGTAACGTTTGATCCTTCGATTAGGGGTAGTAAATCGCGCTGAACGCCTTCTCTGGACACATCGCCCCCAGAGTGGGCCGCGCTTTTCGCAATTTTATCGATTTCGTCAATAAAAACGATGCCGGTTTGCTCCACCGCCTCAACGGTTGCTTGCCGAAGTTGATCGTCGTCAATGAGGCGAGCGCCCTCTTCTTCTTGCAGTTGTTTTAAGGCGGCCTTGACCGACATCCTTTGCGGTTTCGAGGTGTTGGGCGAAAGATTGGAGAACATGCTTTGCAGCTGGCTGGTCATCTCCTCCATGCCGGGTGGCGCCATAATCTCGACACCCGCTTTGGGCGCCTGCAATGTGAGTTCGATTTCTTTATCGTCTAATTCGCCTTCTCGGAGTTTCTTACGCAGTAACTGTCGGGTCGATGAGTCTTTGGTGTTGGTATCCCCATCTGTTCTTGCTGGCGGTAATAAAACATCTAATATTCGCTCTTCTGCGGCATCTTCGGCCCGGGGTTTTGCCTCTTTAATGAGTCGCTCCCGTAGCATCTTAAACGCTGACTCGGTTAGATCCCGGATAATTGACTCGACGTCTCGGCCAACGTATCCGACCTCCGTGAATTTGGTTGCTTCGACTTTAATAAAGGGTGCTTCCGCCAAGCGCGCGAGTCTTCTTGCGATTTCGGTCTTGCCCACCCCGGTTGGGCCGATCATGAGAATATTCTTGGGCGAAATTTCTTGCATTAGCTCTGGGGACAGCTGCTGCCGACGCCATCGGTTGCGCAGGGCAATTGCAACAGCCCGTTTTGCGCTGTCTTGACCAATGATGTGCTTGCCTAATTCATGCACAATTTCCCGTGGTGTCATGCTGGTCATAGCGTTCCTTTAGGTTGATGACGCGCCGTCAATTCGTTCAATAGTTAGATTGGTGTTGGTGTAAATGCAGATTTCGGCGGCAATTTCTAGGCTTGATCGAACAATCTCTTCGGCGGTCAGCGACGAATGCTTTACCAAGCTGAGCGCGGCGGCCTTGGCATACTGCCCGCCGGAGCCAATGGCCATAATATGATCACTGGGCTCGATCACATCACCGGTCCCTGTGATGGTCAATGAGTGCTGTTTATCGGCAACAATGAGTAGGGCTTCGAGTCGACGTAGGGCTCGGTCGCTTCGCCAGTCTTTAGCTAACTCGACGGCAGCTCGAACAAGATGGCCCTGATGCTTTTGAAGTTGCGCCTCAAAACGTTCAAATAAAGTAAAGGCATCAGCGGTTCCACCGGCAAAACCTGCGATGACTTGGTTATGGTGCAGACGCCGGACCTTGCGGGCATCCCCTTTCATGATCGTGTCGCCCTGGGTGACCTGGCCATCGCCGCCGATGACCACGCTTTGTCCTCGGCGAACGCACAAAATCGTTGTGCCTTTGATGGGTTCCATGGACGCGCTCCTAATCGTTGGGTGTGAGATGGTGGTGAACGGGGTAGAAATCAAGGCTTATTTGAAATGGGGATCGACTCAAAGTTATTTGCAGCCAATAACGATTGCGCACGGCTGAGGTTCGTATCGGAGTCAAAGGGGCCAATCATAACGCGGTGCCAGGTTACGCCATTGATCGGCTTCGTTTCGATAAAGGCCGTCAAGCCAAGCAGTAACAGTTCTGCGCGGCGTTCATCAGCATCCCTCGGAAGATTAAAAGAACCGGCTTGAAGGTGATAGGTCGGTTTTGGATCGTCTTCGCGTTTAGCGCGTTGATATCCGCCGACATTTGCAACCTCTGCCTTTGGAAAGAGATCATAAAAGGACCAATCGATGCGTTCGGTTTTGAGTTCAATGTTTTGAGCAGGAACCGGTTCAGGATCGGTCGCCGGTGCGTCAGGCGGCGGCTGACTGGTCACAAGCGCATATAAAAAAGCAAGGAAGAGCCCCGAGGCTAGGCCGGCAAGGTAGCTGAACAGACGGCTAACGGGCTGTTTGGGGTTAGGTGGTTTTCGTTTCATGGGAAGAGTTTAAAAGAAGGCTCAGACTATTGCACAATGTTCTTGGCCAATTCTGAGTTGCCAGGTTAGAACAGATCGACCGGGTCGACATCGATTGACCACCGCACGGCTGACTGTCGTTGCTGGGTAAGGTGCTTGCTTAATTGTTGCAACGCACGGTGTCGCGACTGCCGAGTTTTTGCATTCACCAACAGTTGTGATCGGTACCAGCCTGCCCGCTGTTCCATGACAGGGCTCGTCGGGCCCAGCACCTCGCAATCGACGTCTAGGGCTTGATATTGACGCACGAGTCGGCGAAGGAACTGATCAGCCTGCTGCGGTTCTCGCGCGTCGGCGCGCAACAATCCTTGGTAGGTAAAAGGGGGGAGTTGATACGTTTCACGCTGCGCCATGAGGCTTTTGGAGAAGGCAAGGTAGTCGTTCTTGATAAGCGCTCGCAGTTCGGGTAGCGCTTGTAGTCTGCTGCTGAGATAAACCTTTCCAGGTAGGTTTTCCCGGCCGCTGCGGCCGCCGGTCTGTAAAATGAGCTGTGCGGTGCGTTCGATGGCTCTGAAGTCAGCGCTTAAAAAGCCTTGGTCGACCTCTAAAATAATGGCGAGGGTTACATTCGGGAAATGATGCCCCTTGGCAATCAATTGGGTGCCGAGCAGGATGCTGGGATTGCCTTGCTGGATGGTGTCGATCATTTGGGTGAGCGCGGCCCGCTGCTGGGTGCTGTCGCTATCGATTCGAATCACTGGGTAGCTTGGAAACCGGCTCTGGAAAGTTTCCTGAAGTCGCTGGGTGCCATCCCCGACCGGTAGGAGACTGCTTTGTTGGCAGGCTGGACAACGGCTTGGGATGGGGTGCTGCTGCCCGCAATGATGGCATTTGAGACCTTTGGTCTGTTTATGAACGGTTAAGCGCGCATCGCAAGCATTGCATTGAGCGATCCATCGACAATTCGAGCAGAATAAAACCGGGGCATAGCCTCGTCGGTTTCGCATCACCAGAACCTGCTCCCCGCGATCTAAAGTTTCAGCCATTGCGTCAAACAAACGGTTATCAGGCAGGGCCTCTTTTTGGTTGTCGGGTATTGGAAACACCTCGTAGCGCTCGCGAGCAGCACCGTTGGCCCGGGACTCGAGTAAAAGTTGCGTGTATTTTCCCGTTGCGACATTGTGCAAAGATTCTAAAGAAGGGGTTGCTGAGCCCAGGATGACCGGAATGTTTTCTGCAACGCCACGAACCGAGGCAAGATCACGAGCCGAGTAATGAAAGCCATCTTGCTGCTTGTAAGAGCTATCGTGCTCTTCATCTACAATGATGATGCCGGGCCGTGCAAGCGGGGTAAATATGGCGGATCGAGTGCCGATAATAATGGGCGCCTGGCCGCTGCGGGCCTGTCGCCAATGCGCGCTCCGCTTTTGATCGGTAAGATTTGAATGCAAGGCGACCACGGGCCTGCCGAAACGATGTTCAAAGCGGGTTAAGGTTTGCGGGGTTAAAGCGATTTCTGGTACCAAAATAAGGGCTTGGCGCCCGGCCCTGAGCACTTGATCGATCAGCCTTAAATAAACCTCAGTTTTACCGCTGCCGGTGACACCATAGAGTAAATACGTTTTATGGCTATTGAGCGCAACTGAGTCGATTGCCAACTGCTGCTCAAGCGTTGGTTGAATCACGGCGTCGGGTGGGTCGTGGGGCGGCTGATCCGGGTTCACCTCAATAGTGTCCTGCCAGCGGGCCAACCCTTTGTCGATCAAAGCTTTGATAACAGCAGAAGAGAATTGACCTTGATTGAGCTCGGGGCGAGAGAGGGCCCTTCGTTCAACGAGGGCGCGCAGCAAGGCGAGTTGTTTTGGAGATCGTTTAACGTCGTCTTCGGCAATGCGGCCCGGCGCAGTTGATGCAAGGGTAAGTATCCTGATCGTTGGGGTTAGGGCTGCGCCTTGTTTTATTTTACCGGGTAGCGCGGCGGCAAAGACCTCGCCAATAGGGTGTAAATAATATTGGGCAGACCAAAGGCACAGATCGAAAATGGCTTGCGGGAGCACAGGCTCTGAGTCGATGATCGAAAGGATTGATTTGATTTTTTGAGGGGCCGTTGCCGGTTCTTTGCAGTGGCTGACAACGATGCCGATGAGTTCTCGGCCGGAGAAGGGCACTTTGACCCTTAGCCCGACCTGAAGGCCCGTCGGATGGCGATATTCAAACGTCCCTGGTAGCGGAACGGGCAGCGCAATGTTGTAGAACTTTGGGGCGGGGCTTTTTGTGGGTGTCATGGTCATTCTAGATCGCTTGCTTCTGTGGTTTTCTCTGGTATCATTTGCGCCTTTTCGCGAACACAAAGCCAGGTAAACCCGATGAAGGCCGAAACGCATCCTAATTACGATCCGATAAAAGCAACCTGCAGTTGCGGTAACGTGATCGAAACAAAATCGACTATTTGTAACGATATTTCAATCGAAGTTTGTTCTCAGTGTCACCCATTCTACACGGGTAAACAGAAAACGATCGATTCAGCTGGTCGAATTGATCGCTTTAATAAGCGGTTCCGTCGAGGCGGCAGCAGCAGCTAAAGCGCGCTGGGCTTTTCCGCTCACAGTCCGCTGTAAAGGCGTACTGCAGACTCACCGCTTGTCACAGTTGCACGTAATCCTGCCTGAGGCGCGTTCGCGTCTTGGCAAAGAGTTGTGGTGACAGGTTTGCCGCGAATGAATCGTCTTTGAAAAGACACTTTTGGTCTTGGATGGTCGGCAGTCTTCGCGAGACGGCTCGCAGCCTCTAGAATATATCCTGATACTGCGTCGCCTGGTCAGTTGAGTCGGCACTGTCAACGGGCGCCGGCGCGAACTCCACTCGAAAATACTCAAAAATGCCATTCGGGTCAGCGGGTCCAACCCGCTTGCCGGTCTCTGGATCAATTTTAATGGAAACAATACCGTCAGGAACCGTAATGGCATCGGTTGTGGCGGCTGGCAGCGCTTCTTTGGCAAATTCAATCCAGGTTTCGATGGGCGTTGTTGACCCCCATTCTCGATTGCCAACCGGTGCGTTACTCGAAAAGCCCGCCCAAGCGGTTGCGGCAATGTCTGCGTTGTAACCCGAGAACCAAAGATCGGCGTCATTGGTCGTGCCGGTTTTACCCATCAAATCTTCACGGTCGAGCGCTTTGAAGGCTTTTCGACCGGTGCCCTTTTGGATCGTGTCTTTGAGAATACTGTTCATGATAAACGCGATTCTGGGATCCATGACCTGTTCGGGCGCATCTGGCGCGCAGTCTGTTGTACAGGTTTGGGGGTTCAGTGCCGGATGGTCGTCGGTATTAATTGAGCTGATGGACGCAATCAAATAGCTTGATACTTTTTTGCCGCCATTTGCGAACATAGCATAGCCAGCGGCAACCTCGAGCGGCGTCAAGGCGATGGTTCCGCCCCCAAAAGCAAGTTGGACGTTGCGCGGGAAGCCGTCAGTGTTGAAGCCAAACCGTTTGACATAGTCAATGGCGTTATCGGGACCATAATCCAGCAGGACCCGGAGCGACACGAGATTGATACTGCGGTAAAGCGCCTCTCGCATGCGAATGTTGCCTCGAAACTGGCTGCCGGAATTCTTTGGGCGATATTGTTCTTCAAGCTCGCCGCCTGGGAGTACGACGGGGGCATCATTATAAATTGAGGCGGCGGTTACCCCGCCTTCCATGGCGCCGGCATAGAAAAAAGGCTTGAAGTTAGAGCCGGGTTGCCGCTTTGCCTGAGTGGCGTGATTGAATTGGTTTAAATTGAAATCATAGCCGCCGACGAGGGCTTTGATACCACCATCGACCGGGTCGACTGCGACAAAAGCCCCTTGGATTGAGGGGACTTGGCCGAGCCGCCAAGTCGTCCCGTCTCTCAATTCGATTCGAATCAGGTCGCCCAGGCTGAGAAAACTGCTCGGGGATTTGGGTTGGGGTCCGCGTTGGTTGACATTAAGGTAAGGGCGCGCCCAGCGAAGCTGCTCCCAGTTGATGCGAATAGCCTCGCCAGACTGGGTGAGCACCGTAATTTCTCGATCACCGATGTCCGTAACAATAGCGGGGTGTTGATCGCCAATAATGGGGGTGTCTTTTAAGGTTTTAAGCCAGTAGGGGGGGTAGCTTGTCTTGTTATTGGCCAAAAATGTTCTGGTGCCGGCAAGGGCCGCAGCTTCTGGGCCGCGGTAGCCATGTCGGCGATCATATTCGTTCAGCTTTTTAATGAGCGCGTTCTCCGCGGCATGTTGCATCTGGCTATCAATGGTTGCTGTCACTTCCAGGCCAAGGGTGTACGCCTTGCGACCAAAGGTTTCGATAATTTCACTTCGAATGAGTTCGGCGGCATACAAAGCGGGGAGCTCAATCTGACGCTCAAAGACTTTTGCCGTGATCGGTTCGCTTTGGGCTTTTTGTAACTGCGTCTGTGTGATCGATCCTTGCTCGAACATACGGTCTAAAATAAGGTTGCGACGCGCGAGCGCCCGTTTGGGGCCATTAATAGGGTTGCCCGCCTCCGGTGCTTTTGGAATACCCGCGAGCATCGCCATTTGCGCAAGCGAAAGCCCTGACACCGGTTTGCCATAATAAGTTTGGGCTGCCGCTTGGATGCCGTAAGCGTGTTTTCCAAAAGGAACAATATTGAGGTAGAGCGTGAGAATCTGTTGCTTGGTCAGTGCCTGCTCGAGTTTGATGGCGAGTAACATTTCTTTAAATTTGCGAATAAACCGTACTTCTGACGCCCCTGAGACATTTTTAACCACCTGCATGGTAATTGTCGATGCGCCGGTTTTGATGTCCCCAGCGTTAGCCAGGAGTTGCCAGGTCGCATTCGCAACCGTTATGAGATCAATGCCGCTATGCTCAAAAAACCGTTTATCTTCGGTGTCCAAAAGGGCATTAATAAAGTCCCTTGGGATTTGCTCAAAGGTGATCGGGATCAGGCGCTCGCCATATTCCTGTATCAGCTTGCGGTCTCGACTCAGAATTTTAAGGGGGGCTTTCAGGTTCACTTCGGTGAAGGTTGAAATATCAGGAACTTGGGGATT